>CAZHNW010000016.1:0-53563 GCA_964534225.1 uncultured Leptospirales bacterium
TTTGAATCTCCTGCATAAGGTTGCTGTAGGTGGCATGCATTCCCTTCTCCTTTGCCCTGTCAGCTTCCTTTTCTTTTTTTACGAGTCGGATCTGTATCCTCCTCAGGTTATCTTTGCCGTTCATTATTACCTCCTATGCAATTTTGAAAAATCATTCAATATACATATAATTTTTGGGAATGGCAAATTTTTTTATGATTTTTTTAAATTAATTTTACTTCTATCGATATCTTATAGCTTTTTAAAAAAACAGGTACCCTCAAAAAAGTATGGACGAATGATGGGGGTGAATATTAAAGGTATTTTATCATTATAACCAGGGGAAAAATCATGACACATGAAGACGCAGGGAAATATTCCCAGAAACATCCTGCAGACCGAAAGGTTGATGAAAACCTGAAAAAAATGGTACTTGAAAAAAGCAGTGATGGCACCATCAGGTGCAATGTCGCCCATGACATAGCCGCTGCCGCAGGCTGTGCCCCTGAAGAAGTTGGATTCGTTATTGACAGGCTTGAACTACGCCTGACCCACTGCACACTGGGACTCTTTGGCTATCCCGGTGAAAAACCTGTTATGACAGCACCTGAAAAATCTGACAAGGCTATTGTCGATGCCCTTGATAAAGCTGTGAAAGAAAACCCCGTCCCTGAAGGGAAAAAACAGTTTATTACCTGTAAACAGGCATGGGACATAGCGGACCAGCTTAAAGTGGGCCGCCTCACTGTTTCCCGTGAAACAGAACATCGCGGATATAAAATTAAAGCCTGTCAACTGGGAGCATTTTAACAGCCCGCCTCTTTATTAGCTGTTTAAATAAATTAACTGCATAATTAAAATTTTCTTGACACTCCCCTTTCTACTATATTTGGTATAAATTGTATAATTATTAATAGGTTAATTAAACAATGTGTTTATTTAACGCTGCATAAGCCTGAATTCAGGAGAATCTCAGTCATGAAAGACCGCAAAAACGTTCTTCTAACCGGAGCCTCCGGTTCCATGGGTCATGCCGCCTTCAAAGAACTTGTTAAACATATCGATGATATAAACCTGACCCTCTTCCTGCGCCCCAGCAGAAAGAACTGCCGCATGTTCAAAAACTACTTCCCCGGGAAAAACATCTCTCATACAGAAAAAATTTCTGACAGGGGCCCCTTCAGGATTGTATGGGGTGACCTGCGAAACTACGAAGAAGTCCGCGAAGCGGTGCGTGGTGCCGAATATATTCTTCATCCCGCGGCGCTGATTTCCCCTGAAGCTGACCACCGCCCTGAAGATGCCTATAACATAAACGTAGGGGGCATCGAAAATATTATCCGCGCTGTCCGTGAAGAGCCTGACGGCATGGAAAGGATTAAGATCGCCACGGTTGGTTCCGTCGCCCAGTACGGGGACCGGCTCCCCCCAATACACCGCATACGCACCGGTGACCCCATGGCACCGTCACGTTTTGATTTCTATGGCACAACGAAAATTGCCGCAGAAAGGGCTCTTATTGAATCTGGAATCAAACACTGGGTATCCCTCAGGCAGACTTATATTGCTATCCCTGATTCGATGTCTCTTATGGATCCCATCATGTATCATCAGCCCATTGAACAGCACATTGAACTGAACACCGCAGAAGACGCTGGATTCGGACTCTCACGTGTCATCGACATACCCGATGATTCAGACTTCTGGCAGAGAGTCTATAACATGGCGGGAGGTGAATCATGCCGCGTCATTTACATCGACTATATTGACCAGATGATGAATCTTCTCGGCATGGGTGATTTCAAACAGATTATGGACCGCGACTGGTTCTGCCTGAGAAACTTTCATTGCGGATACTTTGAGGATTCACACATTCTTCACCAGTACCTTGGAAACCAGCGGCAAAGTCTCCAGGATCATTACCGGCAGGTAAAAGATGCCATGCCCTGGTACGTACCCCTGGGGAAATACGTGCCGAAACCGTTGATTAAAAACCTTGTCATGAAACCGATGGCACTGAGAAAAGACGGTCCCCTTTCATGGAAGAAAAACCACCGTGAAATGGAGGGACGCATTAACGCCTTTTTTGGTTCTCTTGAACGTTCCCTGGAGGTTGGCGGCTGGGAAGACATACCGGAAATCCCCGCAGAATCACGCCTTCTTGAGCACGGTTATGATACATCCGTTCCTGTTGAATCACTGACCCTGAAAGAAATCCATGAAGCGGCACGGTTCAGGGGCGGCATGCTTCTTTCATCTTCATATAACGAAGACAGAAGCGACATGTTGAAATGGCGCTGCGCCTTTGGCCATGAATTCGAGGCAAGTGCCGCCCTGGTACTTCTCGGCGGCCACTGGTGTCCTCACTGCGAAGCGCCTGGCTGGAACCATGATGCCATCGCACGGGTGAATCCCTTTTTCGCACAGGTTCACTACAACACCCATGAACCCCATGAGGAGAATGTCTTTGACGAGGAAGTCTGCAGGGCACTGGTGGTTTAAGCAAATTCTATTTTCATAAATACAGCACTGTTTAATTCTGAATATTTAACAAGACCGGATGCAAAATGCTCCGGTTTTGTTTATGGGAAAAAATTATCACAGCTACATTACCATCCTCCCAGGCGGGCTGAACTATTCAATAAAATAATCTTGACATTGTTTAACGTAATAAAGTAGTAACTATCAAGCATGCATCGTTATAAGGCCTGTTGTTTTTAAAAACCAGTAACATGCATTGCAATTCACTCATATGAAATTATTTGGAGGAAAAATGAGGAATTTTTTCAGGATAACGTTTATGTTTTTTATGGCAGCGATGATTCTCTTTAATGTAACTGGATGTGAAAGCGGCGGAGATAGCGACGATCTGTCCTCTTTAACCGTGGGGGATCAAATTACCATTACACTGACAGATGCTGCCGATACTGTCAATTTTAAAATGATATATGTTTCAGGGGGACTCACCTGCCCTATCGGAGCGTACGATGACGAAACTGCTACGATTGCAAATGCATACTTTATCGCTGAAACAGAACTGACTGATGAGTTGTGGGAAATTGTACATGACTGGGCAATCGATACTACTGTCGATCATGATGGCGATGGAACAACCGGTGATGATGTTTATGACTTTGCCAATGTACATTACGGGTATGTCCCTGATGATAAATGGCCGGTGGACAGCCTGAACTGGCGAGATTCCATGGCATGGTGCAATGCCCTTACCGAATTTTCAAACGCCAACAATGGTACCAACTACAGCTGTGTCTATTATACTGACGCCGCCTATACAGAACCCATAAGGGTTTCCACCAATGATGACACTGACAGCAATGGTGACGATGTTCTTGATAACTCACTTGTCCCCGGCAGCGAAGACTGTCCATACATCAAGGCTGATGCCAGCGGCAACACCGACATGGCAAACTGCACGGCAAACGGTTTTCGCATGCTCACCTCTAATGAATGGGAGCTGGCAGCACGTTACGTCGACGGCACTACATGGAACAAGGGCACTCATGTGAGCGGTGACCTGTCAGGCTATGTAATAAATCTTAATCCTGATGGAGATACGGCTTCACATATTTTTGGTGACTACGCAGTTTATGTAGAAAACGCTGACGATGGCCAGTATAATACCTGGACCCCCGGATATACAGTAAAATCGAAAGAGCCTAATGCCCTGGGAATCTATGACATGAGCGGCAGTCTTTTTGAATGGTGTTTTGAGTGGGACGAAAATAATGTGGGGATTAAACGCATAGCACGCGGTGGCGATTATCGGACTTTGGATTATCAGCTCTACCTTGCAATGAAGCTCTACAATTACCCCTATGATAAAAATCAGGATATAAATCTTCGTATTGGTCGCAGTGCACGATAAAACTTTACAAATATTTTTCCTGAAAGCGTAAAGGCGCTTTCAGGAAATGACTTACTATACCGCCAGCCAGGACTCCAGCACCGCCGCAGATACAACAATAAAGAGAAACCATGCCAGGAGAAGAGCAATTTGTCTCCCGTGAGAGAAATGCCACTCTCCCGGTTTTCCAACTTCCCCCTCAACAGAACCAGAAAGCAGGTGCGCAAGCAAAGCCACAAGACAGGTTCCCCCGAGGCCGGTAAGATTCCACCACATCCATGACACGGTGGAGCCATGAAAAAGCCAGGGATAAATGTTCAGCAAAAATCCCCCGGCGAACCCGGTGAGAACAGGTATTTGTTTCATGCGCCGGTTAAAGGCCCCCAGGAGAAAGACCGCTGCGATGGGGCCGTAAAATGCCGACCCGATTTTGTTGACCAGTTCGATGACGGTATCACTTCCCCCCACCATGAAAAGAGAGAACCCTGTTGTCAGCAGGCCCCAGGCAACCGTAATGAGTCGTGAATAGAAAACCTGGCGGCGCCCCGGTATTTCCGCAAGGCAGGGCATGCGGGGAAGTAGAAAATCGTTCCACGAAGCGGCGCTGAGACTGTTGATGGCGGAATCGATGGACGACATGGACGCGGCAAAAATTCCCGCCACGGTAAGACCCAGCACGCCAGTGGGAAGATACCGCACAAAAAACTCCGGCATCAGTGCATCGGGACTGAGCTGTGATACAAGAACACCGAAACCTGTTTCAGCCTTCATAAAGGGAAGCATCAGTAGACCGACAACGCAATAGGTCAGCACAAGGGGAAACCGCAACAGGCCGTTAATCAACAGGGCACGCGCCGCCCCCTTCTCGTCACCGGTCCCGAGGAGACGCTGTGCCTGGCTCTGGTCACAGCCATAATATGAGATATAGAGGAAAAATCCTCCCAGCACCATTGGCCAGAAACTGAAGGTTGCGCCGTCACAAATACCGGTTGACCTGAAATCAAAGACCTTCATGCGCGGCGCATCAACAGCGGAAAATAAATCACTCCCCGCGGGAAGAAGAGACACTATGGTAATGATTACCGCAAGTGACGCTGTCCAGAGAATAAACAGCTGCAGGATATCACTGTAGATATCAGCCCTTATTCCCCCCATCATCGTGTAGATGAGAGAGACGGCACCGATAATTAGAATTGTTTCTGCCAGCGGCCATCCTGTGCAGGAAGAGGCCACGTATGATGTGGCAAGGAGGGCAACCCCCGTTGCCATGGAACGGCTCAAAAGAAAAACCAGGCTTACCACCTGTCGTGTGGCGGCGCCGAAACGCCTTTCTAAAAATGAATAGATGGTAACCGCGCCGCCGCGCCGGATATAGGGCAGAATGAATAAAATTATTGCCGCCATGGAAAGGGGAATGGCCATCTCGTACTGGAGCCAGATAAGCCCCCCGCCCTCTTTCATGGCGATAAATGCGGGGGCGCCAATGAGGCTTATGGCACTGACCTGGTTTGCCACCATGGAGAGTCCCACCTGCCAGGGAGCAAGCCTGCGCCCCCCGAGATAGTAATCATCCTGGTCATTCTGGCGACGGCCGATAAAGAAGCTCATCAGGACAACCCCCGCCATGTAGCCAAGGACGATGAGCCAGTCAAAAAAATTCACGACACCCTCCCCTATTAGACTTGATTTATTTTATACCTCTCCTTACACTCACCAAGAAATTATGATGAACCCGATAAAATTTCACATTCGCTGTTTTGCGATTCTCTTACTGATGGTCTCCCTCCTTGTAACGGGAAGTGATGCCCGCAGGAAAGTGGTCATATCCCCGCGGGACCTGCTCTTTGTCGGCTTCGAGGTCTCCGGTAAAAATCGTACTGATGAAATCAGAAAAATCAATAATCTTTTCCTTACAAAACTGAAGGCCGAGGCGGGCAAAAAAATCCACATCCGCGACCTCTCAGAGCCCTACATCTTCAGCAAAGAGAGAGATGTCCTGAACCTTGGTAAAAGCCATGGCGC
Organism: uncultured Leptospirales bacterium; assembly: GCA_964534225.1. Lineage (GTDB taxonomy): Bacteria > Spirochaetota > UBA4802 > UBA4802 > UBA5550 > CAZHNW01. Next base: position 5,867 of record CAZHNW010000016.1, read on the forward strand.
ACGCTGGGTCCTTAACGGAAAAATTCGTTTTTACCATTCAGGTGATTACCGAATCACCGCAACGCTGAGTGATGTGATACGGTGTAAAAAAAGGGCTCATATTTATACCCGCAGGTCAAAACTGACCGCTAAAAACTCAGCTCTGAAAGCAGGTAAAATTCTCGAAGTCATTGCAGAAACGAATAACTACTTTTTCGCAAAAAAGAGAACAAGAAGGCAAAGAAAAAAGAAAAGCCTTCACAATGCATACCGCACCATCGCCCTCCTTAATCTCAGGCATGCCGCAGGGATCCCCGGGGCATTCAAAAAAATTGACACTGACCTTGCCCGTATTATGAGAAAATTCAACAAAAAGGGCCTGCGAAGCATAGAGAGAAAAAAACTCTACTACTGCCAGCTCCCCGGATCAGAAAGACTGAACAGAAAAAAACTTTCACGCATCAGCCGTGCCTCAGGGGCGGACTGGATCATCAGTGGATATATTTACCCATCAAAAGATCCCCGCGGTTTCAAAACAATCATCAGTCTCTTTCATGGCCCCACGGGGCGAAAGGTTCTGCACATACAGGCCCTTAAGGACTCAGCTGCCGCAACGGCCAGGGACCTGACTGTCAAGGCTTCCTCGCTTATTGTTACCATCTCACAGTCCCGTCACTACTTCCTGCATCGCGAATCACCCTTTACCTGCAGTGCTGATTTCAGTCATTTCGGCCACAGTACCCTGAGCACCCGGTATACCCTGCCCTATGGTGTTCACTGTCATGAGAATAAAATCATCGCTTCAACATTTGACCGCGCCGCCCTCATGGATAAAAACGGAAAACTCCTTGCAACAATGGGCTCCCGCGGTACCGGCGAAGGTTCCTTTCAGTACCCTTCACGCATTGACACCGACAAAAAGGGACACATCTACATTCTCGATACTCTTGGCCGCAAGGTTCTTATTTTCAATAGTGAGGGGAAGTTTTTACAGGAATTCTATTTCCAGGTACGTTCACCCCGTGATTTCTCTGTTTCTCCCGGAGGCAGTATATTCATTCCCGATTACCGGTCTTCACGCCTCTGCATTTATGACACCGGTGGCAGGCTGCGTGCGGCACCGTCCTTCCCCGCAGGAGCCATGCAGGGCATGGTTAAAAATCCTAAAGGCGCTGTTATCCTCCTTGTTGAAAATGGTTTCTACTCCCTTTGTTTTCTCTCTGAAAGTGGAAAAATTCTCAAAAAACAGTGGCTGTCCCTCGGCCGCACGCAGTTCTATCTCAGTGGCGGGGTCCTCGACCATAAGGGACGATTCTACTCATGGGACCTTCAAAAAAATTTAGTCCTCGGTACCGGTACAGACGGACAGCTCGACTGGATAAAAAACCGTCTCCGGGGATTAAAGAAGCCCTTCTTCAACATGCCCTGTGACCTTTCTGTTAAACCAGACGGTTCAGGCATCTTCGTCGTTGACATGCAGAACCGAAGAATCGTTTCACTGATCCGTTACAGGCCCCCGCGCCGTAAACAGAGGGCATCATGGTACTATTCACGTTCCCTGAAGGCTGACTTTCCCCTGGCCTTTGCCCTTTTGAATTGCGCAATTGACAGGTCTCCCCGGTATATTACGGCACTCCTGCGCCGCGGCAGACTCTATGCCTCCTCAGGCCACCACAGGCGCGCAATAAATGAATACAGACAGGTGCTGGCCATAAACAGAAATAGTAAAAGTGCCCGCAGGGCCCTGAAAAAATCACTCCTTGCACTGAAACTTTCAGAAGCCGGTTATTTTTCAGAAAAATTCAATAAGGCCTTAAAGACCGGTCCTGAAAGCGCTCGCCCCTTTTACGAAATGGCAGTCAAGGCCTATGAAGAGGCTCTTGCCATTGACGGCAAAGACAGCCGGGTCAGGAATGAATACCAGTCCCTTGTAAAAAGTTTTAAAAAAGCGCGGGGAAGGGATTCTTTACCTGCCGCGCAGGTAAGCAGTATCGCTATCAGGGATATCTTCAGTTCACTTTACAAGAGCTATGCGGACAATCCTTTCGGCACCATCACGGTAAAAAACAGTACCGGTGCGGTTATCGACCGCATCTATGCTACTATCAGGATCAGGGGGTTCATGGACTACCCGACAGAGACAAGGGCCCGCCGGAATATTGCACCGGGGGAATCAGTGTCCCTGAAAATATTTGCTGTTTTCAACAACAAAATCCTGTCTCTCTCCGAAGACACACCCCTGAATGCGCGCATTGTCGTTCATTACACGGGATCTTCAGGCAGGAAAACCCTTGTCTCAAGCCACAGCTTTACCGTTTATAACCGCAATGCCATGACATGGGATGATACGAAAAAACTCGCCTCATACATTACGCCGCGGGAATCAACGGTAAAGTCAACGGCGCGTCACATTATTCAGTCCTTCAGACACTGCCGGCTTTCCTTTCTCGACGCACGACTCCAGAAGGCGATGCAGGTATTCGCATCCCTGGGCAGCTATGGCATCACCTACGTTGAAGACCCCAAAACTCCCTATAAAAAATTTTCGAACCTCAGGGGCAAAGTTGACTATATCCAGTATCCCCGGGAAACCCTGAAATACCGCACCGGGGACTGTGACGACCTGACGGTGATGTTTTCTTCTCTCCTGGAAAACCTCGGAATCGACACCGCCTTTGTGACAGTACCCGGGCATATCTTTCTCATGTTTAATACAGGAGTACCTCAAACCGGTTATACTTCCGTGTCTCACAGCAGAAAATTGCTTGTCTTTCACGAGGGTACTGTCTGGGTACCTGTGGAAACGACCCTCATGGGAGAGTCATTTCTTGAAGCATGGAATAAGGGAGCTGTCAGTTACCGAAAACATAAAAACAACGGCACCATTGAAATATTTAAAACAGAACACGCGTGGCAATCATACGCCCCGGCCACACTGGATGACTCGGCGTGGGAGCCAAAACTTCCCCCCCTTGAAATGATTCAGAAAATCTACAACAGGGACATTAACAGGCTCATAGAATCAGAGTTGACGTCGCGCCTCTCCCGCCTCAAGGCGAAATTAGAGACAAATCCTAAGGATCACAGGGTGTGCAACAGCATAGGAGTCACCTATGCCCGTTATGAAAAATTCAGCGAAGGGGAACGCTATTTTCAACGGGCAATGAAAAATAATCCTCGATACGCCTCTCCCCTCATTAACATGGGAAACATATACCTTCTGCAGAAAAAAAACAGGCAGGCCATTCAAATGTACAGGGAGGCGGCAAAGCTGGCTCCGTCTAACGCGCGCCTGCGTATGAACATGGCCCTCGCCTACAACGCCTTGAACATGACAGAAAAAGCAGAGACTGAATATCGCCGCGCCGTAACACTTGACAGTTCCCTGAAGGGCCCCTACGCCTGGCTTCTCCGGGGAAAGGCCGTGGCTGAAACCAGGGCAGACAGGCCAAAGAGGCAACTGCGAATTCTATGGAGCGAGTAACCAATCGGGCATCCATTCGGCCGGCAACGCAGGTTTCACTCTTTCATTTTTTCAGCGACCGATGCGGCATTGCTGCGGGGATACTTTTCCCTGAGAAGAGACAGGTATTGTTTCTTTTTTTCCATGTTTCCCTTTCTTGAGTAGATATCCGCGATAAAGAGACAGGCATTCGGGGCTCTGCGGCTGTGAGGATGCCAGCGCAGAAACCTCTCCATAAAGGAAATGGCCCTTTCGTAGTCGAGGATAACTTCAGCGGCCATGGCCCCGATAAAATAAACTTTCTCTTTTTCACTGGCAGTTCCGTCTCTGCCTGACAGGTAAACTTCAGCCTGCATGACAGTCTTTCCGTAGCTTCCAGTTTTAAAAAGATTCTGTATGAGAAGATAACGGTACTCAGCCGTTTTTCTTTTCTCTTTCCGGGCCTTTACTTCAGGGGAAAGAAGAGAAATAGCCCCTTTATGGTCTCCCTTTTTGTACAGCTCCCGTGCCCTGAGAAGAACCGGGTCCTGATGTGGCGGGGAAGTTTTACCCGGCTTTGATTTTGACTGCCCCGTTATGGCGAGATCATCCTGCCACCGGATACCCATGGAGGCTTCACTTCTTTTTCCCCTTACGGCGCTTACCGTTGTGCGCCGCGTTTCAGGCAGAGAAAGAAAATCCCGGCGTATCCTGTAACGGCAGGCATCAAGAATTTTGTTTCTTTTCTTTCCTGTTACCTCTTCAAGATTTAGCAGGGTATTCTTGTTAACGTGAACCTGGTTTCCCTCCACAATGAGAACAAGGTGGGCATGAGGCCCGGTTCTGACGATACTTTCTACGGGAAGATATTTTTCCATTTTAAGAAGACGCCACTCTGAATCCCCTGAGGCCCTGTATTCCACTTTACCGATTCTGAATGACACCCTTAATTTATCAGCAGTACCGGCGAAACAGGGAATAAAAATACAAACCAGGAGACATGCAAGTATAAATTTATTTTTCATTTTTCCTGTGCCGGTACTTGATGATTCTCATTTTTTCCATGGTTACCAGGCCCTCTGTGACATTTTCATCGATGAAGGGCATGAGCTTTTGAATTCTTTCTTCGGTGTCGACAATTTCAACCACAATGGGAAGGTCTTCTGAAAGGGTTAAAAGTTTTGCAGCATGGAGACGGCTGCTGGCGCCGAAACCGAGAATTCCCTTGAGTACTGTTGCCCCGGCACAGTTCAGTTCACGGGCCCGCAATACAATTTCCTCGTAAAGGGGCCTGCCATTGCATCGGTCATTTTCCCCGATAAAAATTCTCAGCAGAATGCCTTCTTCAGGAAGTTTCATACCTTTCTCCTTATCGAATCATTTCTATGAAAAAACGGGCAAAGAGGAGGCCCGCAACAACAGCAATGAGGCCAAAAATATTATTGGCCCCCATGTTCAGCAGCCCCATCTTGATTTCACCGCTTCGAAAAAGGTTTATACTTTCAAGGCTGAAAGTGGAAAATGTCGTGAATGCCCCGAGAAAGCCGATGGTAATAAAAGATTTCATCTCCGGGTTGACCAGTATCCTGTCAAATAATTCAAAGAAAAAACCGAGGAGAAATGATCCCGCAAGGTTGACCAGAAGTGTCCCAAAGGGGAAAAACCCCGCCACCGCCTGGTTGGCCATACGGCTTACAAGGTACCGGGCAGTGGCTCCGAATCCCCCTCCTGCGGCAATGATAAGGAGATGTTTCATGTCTTATCCCGCCAGCATCCTCAGGGGCAAAACCTTCATGAGCCGCGCAACGATACACCAGGGCCATGAAGGGACAAAGGCCTTTACCTTCTTCTTTTCGATAATATCTGCAATTTTTTCAGCCCCCTTTTCAACCGGTATCAGAAAGGGACGAGATTTCATCATGCTGTTCAGGGGGGTATCAATATATCCCGGATAAATGGTTGTCACTGTGATATTTTTTTTCAATGTTTCAGCGCGCAGTGATTCAAGGTAGATGGCAAAGCCCGCTTTTGAAGCGCTGTATGCAGAGGAATTAGGAAGACCTCTCATTGCCGCAACCGATGAGGTGCCCACTATATGTCCCTCTTTGTTTTCAAAAAAATATGCCGCGGCAGCGTCTACTGTTGCCATGGCACCGAGAAGGTTTGTTTCAATATTGTCCCGTGCCTGGCTGAAGTCACTTCTCCCGATTTTCCCTCCCGGGGCGACACCTGCATTGGCGAAAAAAATGTCAAATCCATCGAGTTTTTCAGAAAGAGTGTTAATGGAAGTCCTGACATCATCATAATTGCGCACATCGATGACACCTGTTTCAATCTTTACTTTCGGGCAGTTACGCAGTATTTCATTTTTTATGGATTCAAGGACCTCAATGCGTCTCCCCATGAGACCGAGGTTGTACCCACGCCGCGCCATGACAGAGGCAAGGGCTTTGCCGATACCGGAAGAAGCCCCGGTAATAATAATCGTTTTAGCCACGCTATTTACTCCTTTTTAATGAGGATACCAGCAAACACCTGAACCTTCCCTCTCCTGCAGGTAAAGTCAAGTTATTTACTAAAAACTATCCTGACTCTCTTGAAAAATTATACCTGCCTGTCTATAATACAGTAAGCAAAATGGTAAAAAAACAGGATAACTATGAAAAAAATATTAATCGTCGACGACAGCGCTTCAGTACGAACAGCCATCAGGGAGGAAGTTCATTATCATGATTTCCTGATCAAAGAGGCGGAGAGCGGTGAAGATGGCCTTGCCATGATAGAACAATTCAGTCCTGATCTCGTCACCCTGGATATTGAAATGACTGGAATTGATGGCCTTGAAACCTGCAGGCGCCTGCGGTTACTTCCCGCCCCCCTGGGGAATGTACCGGTTATTTTCCTGACAGGACATGACAGCCTTGAACTGAGATTCCGGGGATTCGAAGCGGGGGCAACAGAGTTTCTCCATAAAAATTTTAAAGAAGGTTCCCTCCTCAAGGCGGCACTGGATATTCTTTACCCTGAAAGAAAGGGGGCGAAAACTACTTTTCTCGTTGCTGAAGATAACAGGAGTATTCAACTTCTTGTACGCCATACACTGAAGAGCATCGCCTCAAATATTATTACTGCCTCCAACGGCAGGGAGGCATGGGAGAAGTTTACTGCCAGCAGCGGCCAGATCGACTGTGTTATTACCGATTATGAAATGCCTGAGATGAAAGGGGACGAACTCTGCCGCCTCATAAGGGGTGATACACGTTTCAAAGACCTTCCCGTTGTTTTCCTCAGCGGTATGTCTGACAGGGATGAAATTCTAAAGATATACCGTGCCGGCGGATCTGATTACATCATTAAACCCTTCATCAGGGAAGAATTTATTGCCCGCATCAGGGTTCATCTTCAGGCACAGCGGGAAAAAACTGATCTCGAAGAAAAGGTGACAGACCTGAGACAGACCATACTGAGCCGCAACCATCAATCAAGAGAACAGTTAACCGGGTACCGGGATTCCCTTGTGGCCCTGGTGTCTTCCTGTGAGAACCTAATCAAGTCCCCGGCAGATACTGCCCTTACTTCCCAAAAAATGAAAGACATCCACAGCCAGGGCAAAAAGCTTCTTGATAAAATAAGCCGGGATATCAGTTCTGATGTAACGTAACTGTACCGTCATTACTGACAGTAATGTTGTCGCCGGTTTTAACTTCCCTCAAAAAATCATCACCAAGAGAATCAATGGTAACAACAGATTTTTCAACCCAGACATCAGCCATGATGACACCTGCCGCGGCAAGACTGTCTACTGGCTCTGAAAAAAGAAGTGCCGAGGGAAACGCACCGTTGTCAACCAGTGTCATAATGACAAGGCCCGCAGATGTTGAACCGATGGTCTTGGGGAGGCAGAGGATGGATTCCTGGAGTTCCTTTTTATAGATATCGGGATTGTTCTGGTCACCGGATATGGCTTTTTTCGAACGAAGGAGAATGGTACGGGTAAAGGTGGCAAGGGTATTAAGGCCCTGCCGTGATACAACAGCATTTCCTTCGACTGTCCCCGGAATAACAACACGCCCTTTGAATTTTTTACTCATACCCCTCACCCCTGCCTGTAATGATCGCGAGGATTTCATCATCGCGGTAGTAGCGCGCCTTTGTATAGGTACGCAGCTTGTTTGATGGTGTAATAACCCTTCTGTTGCCGCTCAGTGGATTGTTTAAAAACATCAGGGGGCACTGTTCCGTAAGCTGAACACCGGCCTTTGTCATGGCCTTTAACCTTCCCCGATCCCTTTTGAACTCCCAGAGAACAGGTGGCGGAGCGGAAAGAATCGTTTCAACTGCCATTTTTTCTCTGCCCACATTCTTAAGCCCCTGCAGAATATCCCTGCTCCAGCCTTCCAGCTGTTCCAGGGAAAGATGCGGGCAGCCGATGAGACACTGCTCCGGAGCCCCCTCAGGGTTTTTCCACATAACAGGATACGAACCGACAGTCTCTTCTATTAATTCATCAGTTATGACAAAGACCGCGGGATCATCAACAACCAGGGACCGTTTCATTTCAAGGGCTTCGGGGGTTACTCCCTCGACATGGTAAAGTCCAACAGCACCGTTACTTGCCGTTGCTGCTCCCATATCTTTCAGGTAATCCCTGACTGAGCTCTCAGGCAAATCATTGAGAAAACCGTCGATCCCGGTAACATAAGGCGTGTCTTCCATTACCTTCATGCCGATGGCACTTCCAAGAACCTGTGCCGGTGGGAGGCGGGTTACGCGGCAGTCAATGATCCATTGCGCCTTTCTTCCCTCATCAGTAAGGAGGCCAAAGTATGGAGCTTTGCCCAGGATATTACAAAAAAGATCAATGCCGCCGCTGTTACGGTTGGTGCGGGCGCCAAGGACAGAATTGGCGAAAACCACTGCTGAAGATTCCGCCCATGCCAGGATGTCTCCCTTAGAAGGGGTATTACCCACCTGGGGAAGATAGCAGGCGCAGCTGAAGGCATTAGAATCGCGCAGCCCAAGACTTCGCAGGTCTTTTTCGTATTCTTTCTGCCTGCGGTATATTATATTAAAGAGGCGTTTTTCTATACGCCGTGCCGCAATAGTCTGCCGCGGTGAAAGGAGGCGTATTCGGCTCTTTTTTCTCGAAAGGCTGTAATGCGGCATATCAGGGTCATAGGGGCGCGGATCAATGGTAAAGGGCATTTTCGTTTTGAGGCCCGCTTCTACCAGTTTGTCGATCATGTCAAAGTAGGCGGTTACCATTGAGGCTCCCGCTGACATAATCAAATGTCCCGGCGCAGTAATTTTTTCAAGGTGCGTTGCGCCGAAAACCTCCCCGTATTTGACCACGGATTGCATCACCTTTTGCAGTACAGGCCCTTCTCCACCATTGAGAATATTTTCTTCTTCTTTAGTAAGTTTCAGTGACGAGGTCTTTACTTCCTCCATTATTCTTTTTTCCTCTCTGGTTGATTTTCATTTTCTAATTTTTCTTTTTCCTGTTTTTTTATTATTCCTTTAATTGACAGAGGACAGGTCGAGCCCGTCAAGGCCCAGTTTCTTCAGAGTCTTTTTCGTAGGAATACCGTTTTTGTCCCACCCGCGAAGTTTGTAATACTTCGGGATCATTTTATCCAGTCTGACCACAGAATTTTTATTGTCGGGCAGCAGTGGATCATCGGTAAACCTTTTTGCAAGTTTGTCGTGTTCTTTATCGATACCCTCTCTCAGGTTAAAAAGTTTTTCCATGGTATAGCCACGGGCCCCTGCCTGCATAAAACGCCCGAAATCCATTTTCATGCCCGTGGCATATTTTAATGCCTTTGTATGAGGCAGCATGGGAAGATGAAATTTCAACAGTCCCTTTGGCATTGTGTAGAGGCCGCGCACAAGGGGCCACGCGTGGGTCAGGATGGAAGTTACCACAGCAGAAAGGATACGTTTGCCGGGAAGCTTAAAGGCAACTGAAGGTACGAAAGTCCATGACGTAAAGAGACAGTTTCCCCCTGCACTTATGACCGCAAGCAGGTCCTGGTCAAGGGCGACCCATGAAGGCTTGGAACGGTAATGAAAGGGTTTCAGGTTCAAAGGACCGGAGACCTCGAAATAGACCATGTACCCTCCATCGAGATGACAGCCGCCGCGTGTCGCTGTGGCATAACCGAGTCCGTGCCCCACACAGGCTCGGGGCTCGTAGGCGGCAAGTTCAAGTCCCTTGGCATGGGGGGCGAAATCTTCCCCACCATATTTTTTTGAAAGGGCTCTGACCCCTTCGGCAAGGTCATCACCGATACCCTCCCGGCGGGCCATTTTATGCAGTATCTCAGAAATATTTTCCTTTTTGCCAAACTCGATACCGTTGTCCCAGAGCCCTTTTTCGTTCAGTTCAGCAGCAAAACCCATTATGGTACCCACGCTGATTGCATCCATGCCGAGATGGTCCAGTTCAAGGTTCCAGCGCAGAATAGCTTCCATGTCATTTATCAGCATATTAGAACCGAGGAGGCAGAGGATTTCATACTCGGGGCCTTTTACATCTTTACCGTCAATGTTGACCACACGCCCGCACCGGATAGGACATGACTGGCACCCATAGTTCTTGACAAGAAACTCTTCTGCGAGGCGTTCTCCCCCTATCTGCCAGGCATCTTCATATGAACCGCGTGAAAAGTTTTTTGTCGGAAGTGCATTGCGTACTGAAAGGGCAGTAAGGAATCCAGCAGTACCGAGTTCCGGTGCCTGCTCTCCCGTGGCAGGATGCCCCTTGAGGAGCATGGTCCACTTTTTTATCGTTTCTTTATATTTATCCCTGTCAACAAGGTCAATCTTCTGCTTTCCATTTGCGATCATCCCCTTGAGATTCTTTGATCCCATCACCGCCCCCATACCGGTACGTCCGTGACTCCGTTCCTGTGACACGATGGAAGCAAATTTCACAAGGTTTTCCCCTGCGGGGCCTATGGCCATGGTGCCGCCCTTTCCCATTGCTTCCTGGGCCTCCTGGGTGTTCATGCCCCAGAGATGGGCGGCATCTTTTATTTCAACAGATTCATCTGAAATATCAAGATACACAGGTTTCTCAGATTTTCCTCTCACAACGATACCGTCATAACCCGCCCTTTTCAGGTAGATGCCAAAATTACCACCGCTGTTGGAATGACCGATGGCACCTGTTAATGGACTGCGAGCAGATATGTCATAGCGGCTGGAGGAGGGAGCATTTGTACCGGTAAGAGGTGATGTCATTACAAGTAAAATGTTCTCTGGAGAAAGGGGATCGGTTTTTGGAGGGAGCAGGTCCCAGAGTATTTTGGTACTTAAATACCTGCCACCAAGAAAAAGTTCCCTGTCACGATCATCGATTTCAAGATTACCGATACTTCCATCGGTTAGATTGATGTCCAGAATCCTGCCCATGTAGCCTTTAAATTTAGAGCCCATAACTGTCTCCTTTTATGTTAAAAATTGAGAAACCTGCTTTTTTCAATTCCCATTATTTCATTAAGGTTTCTGATGGTCTTTCTGATAGTTTTAAATTCATCAGGAGTAAACATATCCATCCTGGCATTGATCAGACCCAGGGCATGATCTTCAATTTTCTCCACCATTTTTTTCCCTTTTGCTGTAATGGAAACCTCTATTATACGCAGGTCTTCTTTATTCTTTTTTCTTCTCACCATTTTGCGTTTCTCCAGCTGATCAACAAGCCTGGTAGCGGAGAAAACCTTGATCTTCATCTCCTCGGCTATATCAGACACCCTTATACAGGGAAGTCGATAAAGGAGCTTGAGAATATAGATCATGTCGTAGGAGAGATCAAAGGTTGAAACCTCGATTCTCTCGAACTGGTAGAATGTCCGCAGAAGGTTAAAGAGAAGATCCTCTATTTGCCTTCTGCCGACATTTGTCCCCTCTTCATTTTTTTTTACCATGTTATTTATCTGATTCATTGAGCAATCCGAAAGCGGTATAAAAATGTTTTTCGTCACGGTTGCCCGAAACAGCCTTTTACCCTGATTTTAACGGCAACAAAATGTAACTTTCTCTTACGATTAACAATACTGCAGATTTACCGTTTCCTGTATATATGCAATATATCTATTTGGATGCATTTTGCAAGTATTTTTTTGCAAAATGCAATTTTTTACTTGCTCAATAAAATTATATTTTATACATTACATTTAAAATGAATACCGGAGAAAACCATGCAGCAAACATTTCCCGCCCCCTGGAAACTTAAAGGAAACGGCTACATATTCTTATACAGGTTTTCATCAAAATTCAGGAAGGACCCCGCTTTCAGGATACCCCTTTCTGACGAACCTTTCAGCGGCTTCGGCACTGTAATGCTGGTTGATTACCACGAATCAGATGCCGGCCCCTACCGGGAGCTCCTTTTTATTCCCGGTGAATTCAAATATCTCTATAAAAAGTACTATTCCATTACAAAGATATATGTTTCAACAATGGCAAGCGTTGAAAACGGCCGCCGCAACTGGGGAATCCCCAAAGAACTTGCAGATTTCCAGATAACTCCACTTAAGGGCAACAGGGAACGCATCATTGTCAGTAAAGAGGGGAAACCTTTTTTCGATGTCACAATCAAAAAGAGAAAATTAAATTTCAGGGTAAACACAAAACTCGTCTCAAACGCACTGGTGCAGAAACTCGATGATAATGACACAATTTTCTTTACTGAATTCAACGGCAGTGGCAGGGGAAGAATGGCTAAACTCGAAAAAATATCCTGTGACGGAGACCTCTTTCCTAAAATATGCTCTGAGCGTCCCCTGGCGGTTACGGCTATCGAAGATTTTAATATTGAGTTCCCCGTTGCTTACACCGTAAAAGAAATATCAATTTAATCCTGCCCGGCAGGGCAGCAAGAGAGGTTACAGATGGATTTGAATGGAAAAAAAATAATTCTTACGGGGGCATCCTCCGGTATTGGAGCCGCTGTTTTAGAACAGCTTAAGGCATATGAGATTGATATCCTCGTGGGAGATCTCTCCCCGGAAAATGTCGCCACGGGCGAACGCTGTAGCGCCATAAAGTGCGATGTTTCGGAACAGAAAAACATCGACAAACTTTTCAAAGAAGCGGAAAAAAAACTCGGAGGCGTCGATATCTTTATCGCCAATGCCGGTTTCGCCTACTACGAGGTAATACAAAAGGCTGACTACAGCCACATCGAAAAAATCTACCGCGTCAATGTCATGGCCCCTCTCTATGCTGCGCTGAAAATGCAGGAAATCAATAAAAACAGGGAACACCGTACCGTTATTACTGCATCTGCCATGGGAAAACTCGCCCTGCCCGGTTATGCACTCTATTCTTCGACCAAGGCCGCCCTTGATTCCTTCGCCTTTTCATTCCGTAATGAAATCGACGACAGGTCGTCACTTTCACTGGTTTATCCCATCGCCACAAAAACCGAATTCTTTAAAGTTGCAGCAGGGGATTCTACCCCGGTTCCCTTCCCGACACAGACCGCGGAACAGGTCGCAAAAGCAATAATAAATGGTATAAAAAGAAATAAAAAATCCATTTTTCCTTCCTTTCTTTTTCGTGCCATGATGGCCATTGACCGTTTTATCCCCATTGTTTTCCCGATATATATCTACATTGAAACGCGAAAGCTGAAAAAATGGCACAACGCAGAAACGTCATAGGCTCAAAAAACTGATTATTGATACTCTCATTCCCCCCGACAGGGGGGGATTTATATTTTTAAACCCCCGCCCGGGGGTGGCGAGAAACATATTACCTCGACTACCTTAATTTTCACGAGCCGGGGGCCGGGATTGCCCCTCCCCGGTTCTTCACAAAAAATTTAGTTCATTTTCGATTGACAAAAATGAACCCTTTGCTCATTTTACAGGTCACAAAGAGACAAACAGGAAAGACCTTTATATTGGAGCAGACTATGAAAAGACGACTCATATTATTACTTTTCCCCATTACCGCTCTTTTACTGGCATCATGCGCCGGAACAGATTATACCCCGGGATGCAAGATAAGCGATTCTTATTGTGAGAATTATACAGGAGCAGACCATTACTATCAGAAGGATCCCGATTACCTGCGTTTTCTTTGTGGCAGCAGCAACACTTATCTCCCCGGAGGTTGCCCCACGGATAATGCCTATGCCGTCTGCCGCCATGAAGACTATAACAAAGACGATGGGGTGGAAGTAGTCCTGTCCAGTGCCAATCTCATTTCAGTTTATGGATATACAACAGACGAATGCACCCTCATAGAGAACGAATAAAGGCGATACTTTGATTGACAGTTACACTTCCCTGTTTTAATCTTTGCCCTCCTGTAAATTTTCTCCCCGGAGGGCGGTTGTGAAAAAGACCGGCATTACATTCTCACAGAGATTTCCCCTTGCCGCGGCTGTCCTCTTCGGCATTATGCTCATTGCCATGGCCCTTCTCTTTTACAGGACCACGGGAAGTGTTGCAAAACACTTCCGCGAAAAAGTAGAAGAAAGACACCACAGGATCATCAGAGAAGAGAGCCTCCTGGTGGTGGAACGACTCCACCTGCAGAAGACGCCCCCCGTACCGGCACTGGTGGCGGCCTCAGTGAAACAAATCGTGAAGGCACGCCCTGATTTTCTCTACCTGATGATCTTTCAGAAATCTGCCGACGATAACTACTTCTACCTGAGGAAAAAACTTCCCCTCTCTGAAAACCTTGCAATAACGGTCAAAGAAGGTACCATTCTGCGCGAAGAGAAAAAAGGGCGCTACCTGAAAAACGGCCTCGTCGACGCCGTCGTAGACCCCACCCTTTACCGCAGGGGACGTTTTACATGGCAGCACCTCTATCTTCCCTACACGGTTAAAAAGAAAACCCTTGTACTTCAGTTTTCTCTTTCAGCAGCAACAACTGAAAGTGCCATCGAAGAAATAAACGCCATCATCACTGAAAACCGCAACATCCTCGCCTCAGCGAGTGTCACCATCGCCATCATGCTCGGCATTCTCGTCATTCTTTTTACACAGAACTACGCTTCGCTCCTGGCCAATCTCTCCACTTACATGAAAAGCGCCGCCGAGGGCAATCTTGACCTGAACATCAACCAGGTAAAAGACGGTGAACTCGATGAACTGGCACGCTCATTTAATACCCTCATCGAGGAAATGCGCGACCTGAGAGAACGAGACCGTGTTTTAACTGATACTGAGAATACCGAAGAAGCGGTTCAGGGCAAGGAAGAAGAAACCGGCATCGAGGAGATGACTGATGCCCTTTTCAAAGAAGGCGTCGCCTGGCTCAAAGAGGAAAATCTTGAAAGGGCCATTGCCTGTTTTCTCTTTATCGCCGAGCACCGCGTGGCAAGTTTCGGAAGTTACTTCAACCTTGGTGTCGCATACGCAAAACAGAAAAACTACAACGAATCCCTGACAATGTTCCGCCGGGCACAGGAAGTCAACCCCCACCACGAGATGACGCAGAAGTATATTGCCCGCGTCATGGGACTCATAGAGAAAAATGCCCTTAACTGACACACTGAAACAGACTCTCTCCACACTCCCCACTGAACCGGGAGTCTACCTGATGAAAAATAATGCCGGTACAATAATCTACATTGGCAAGGCCTCGTCATTAAAAAAAAGGGTCTCCAGCTATTTTCAAAAAAAGGACCATGATCCCAAAACAGCGATACTGGTTAAAAAAATTTCTGACATCGAGTATATCGTTACCGATTCAGAGATGGAAGCCCTCATCCTGGAAAGCACCCTCATCAAAAAACATAAGCCCCGATTCAACATCCGCCTGAAAGATGACAAGCGCTATCCCTACATTGCCGTTACCCTGGGCGAAAATTTCCCCCGGGTTATTTATACCCGCAGCGTGCGCAACACATCCAACCGCTACTTCGGGCCCTTTACCGATGCCCGCGCGGCACGGAGCATGGTCAACACCACCAACAGCATCTTTAAACTGAAAACATGCAAACGCGAACTTCCCCTGAAAAAAGGGGAACGCCCCTGCCTCAACTACCAGATGAAAAAATGCAACGGCGCATGCACCGGCAAAATCTCCCGTGAGGAATACAGGGGACTTGTTCATAACGCAATCGACTTTCTCGAAGGCAACATTTCCCCTGCCCTTGAAGACCTGAAAAAAAAGATGGAGGCCTACAGCGAGTCAATGGAATTTGAAAAAGCAGCCGCCCTGCGTGACATCATCTTTGATATTCAAAAAACCACAGAAACCCAGAATGTAGCTGTCTCCTTTGCCCTGAACCATGACTACCTCGACGTGGGGATTCAGGGCGACGAGGCACTCCTGGTGGTCTTTGAATTCAGAAAGGGTGTTCTGGGGGGAAGAAAAATCAACGTATTCGAAAATACTGATCTTGCTGAAAAAAAAGACATTGTCCGTTCCTTCATCATCAACCATTACACGGGAGGAGACATCCCCGACAGGATCGTCACTGATTATTCCATTGCCGACAGGGAACTTCTTGAAAGCTACCTCTCAGAAAAAGAGGCCCGCAAAATAAAAATCATGCGTCCCGGCTCCGCAGAAGACCGAAGCATTCTGAACCTCATCGGTAAAAACATCGAATCACTGTTAGCGGACCGGGAGGCGGCGCAGTTCTACCGTGACCGGGAGGCGGGCCTTGTGGAGCTGCAGGAAGTTTTAAAACTTCCCCGCATACCCGAAACGATGGTCTGCTTCGACATTTCAAATTTCCAGGGAACTGATGCGGTGGCCTCAATGGTCAGCTTCAGGCATGGTGCCCCCGACAAGGGCAACTACCGGCGTTTCAAAATCCGCGGCTACGAGGGGGCTGATGACCCGGGCATGATCCATGAGGCGGTAGCGCGCCGCCTCCAGCACCTGGCAAACGAAGACCAGCCCCTTCCGGACCTGATGGTCATCGACGGCGGCCCAACGCAGCTTACCCGCGCAAAGGAGGCGGCGGCCAACTTTACCGATTCACTGGCAATCATTTCACTGGCCAAGAGATTCGAAGAAATTTATTTCGACCCGAAAGGCCCTCCCCTTCGTTTAAAAGAGACTTCACCGGCGCTGAAGATACTCCAGGCCATCAGGGACGAGTCTCACCGCTTTGCCATTACCTATCACCGAAAAATCCGTGACACAAAACTGACCGGCTCTCTGCTGGATGATATCCCTGGTATCGGTTACGAAACAAGACGCCTGCTCCTTGAAAAATTTAAATCTTTAGAAGCCCTGGGTAATGCCTCTCTCGAGGAACTGCAGTCTGTTGAAGGGATTGGTGAAAAGACCGCCATGAAGATCAGGGAATTTCTTTCTATCGATTCAATCCCATCTCAACCATGAGTTCAAAACGGTTCTTTTCAGAAAAAGCAAAAGAGGTATACTGCTGGTAGAGGGGTATCTCCGCGTGTTCGACATAGACATCGGAGATAAAATAGGTATATCCCGGGACCGACTCCATGAGAACACCAATCTCCTTTGCCAGTGCCGGCACGGACCGTCTCTGGTAAATTTCAGAGTATCCACCATCAGGAAGGCTGAATCGGTACCCCACTTCACCATTATCGAGAATGTGCAGGGAAAGGCGTGAGGGAACAATTGTCTGCCTCGTGGCAAAAACTGCCTTCTCCAGCTCCGGGTTAATTTCCTCGATAGAAGTAGTATTCTGCGTGTCTCTTTCTATGCGATACAGGTGAATACTTTTTTCCGCTTCAGCAAGTGGAGTCGCGGGATTATATTCAAGCACATGGTTGATCGCGTTTTCTGCAAAGACATAGAGGCGGGCAAGATAATCATCATGTTGAGATACGAGTTTTCTTGCAAAAAGAATCGATCCTCTCTCATCAGAAATATAATAGTACATATACTTATGGCGAGCTTCATAATATATCTGGACACTATCTTCGCTGAAATTTTCTGCAATAATCCTGAGATGATTCAGCTCAGGTACGTCATCGTCTACCCTTATTTCACTCTTCAGGCCCCTGTTGTAGGCAATGCTGTAGAGAAGTTTTAATTCGGTTTCACAGGCCTTGTAACCGACCACAGCTCCGCCCCCATCTTTCCTGTTGGTGAAAACATAATAGTTATTACCCAGCATGGTTATAAAGCGTCTCTTTTTATACCCCTCTTTGTTAACAAAGAATTCGAAAATTTCCTGGAAAGTTTTCAGAAGACGTTTATACTCCCTGGATCTGTTAAAGGGAGCAGCGGAAATTATTCTCATGGTACGTTGAAAATCCTGCCCCGTGCGCAATGATGAATTAATGAGGGTGGTCAGAATATGTGGAAGGTCGGTAATTGAGTGAAACTCTTCGAAACGGGTTTCTCCCCAGCTGTTGTGGTAGAGAAAAAAGATATTATCTACTTTTTTTACATCCTTGTGAAACATATTAATAATGACATATGCCACAACGGGAAAAGCATCCTGCATAAAATTAGCATTGCTGAGACTCACCTTCTTGATGGAAAAATGCGTATTTAATTCTTCGAGAAGGTCCTGCAGGAAGGCAGTATCAACAGAGAAATAACCGGCGGAAAGGTTGAGACGTGTAAAATCTTTTTTGTAGAGACCGTGAAGGCTGGCCCAGGCAATAATATTAAGAAGGCCTGGTGCCTTATAGATTATGGTACGGGATGAACTTTTTTCATCGATGTTCTTCTTTCCCAGTATCCAGTATTCTCTTCCGTTGTGGTCTTTGATAAATTCTATAAAAAGAAGTTTTGCCGGCTTAAAAACTTTCAGGCTTAATGAGTTGTCTATCTTGCGTGCTTCAGGGGAGAAGTGAGAAAAAATTTTACGCGATATCCCCTTCAGTGTTTCCTGGTGAATTCTGCTTGCCGCGACCTGGGTGTTGATACCGGATATAATACGCTTGTATCCCTTGAGAAGATACTTTTTCATATTATTAAGAAGGCGGTTTGCTTCATCGATTTCCCAGTTGTCAAAATTATCTATTCTTTTAATTGTAGCACTATCCCAGCCCCATTTGCGGGTAAGGCTGCGCATAATTTCATAGCGGTTGGTACTCTCTTCACCTGAACCTGGAACTCCTTCCTCTGAAAGCATGGGATTGATCTTGAGATAAAAACAGGTCTTAATCAGGTTCGTTGCCGTCATGTCATCAATGACATCGTTATAGTATTGAAAGACCTGGTTAAACATAACGATGTAGGCATCGATATCTTCAGGCCCGAGTTTTCCCTGCTGAACATTCTTTTTTATCTGGTTGCTGATATAGGGATTTTTATCAATATCAGAAATATATCTTTCAAGAAGCCCCAGCTTGATTATGGACTTAAAAGGATTACCCAGGGCTTTCAATATCTGGAAAAGTGCGGCAATAAGAAAATCGTCCTTTGATATCATGTAAAGATTTCCCAGGTCAACAAAAAGACCTTTCATGGGGGAAGTATTAATCTTCTCGAGCCATTGTTCATATATCTCGTCGGTGGCACCTTCGGGCACCATCCACCAGAAGGGTATCTTACCGTACATGACAATGGAACTTCTGAAAAATTCTTCTTTTAGAAGATACCCGAGGGACGTCCCTTCAAGACCCGCCTCTTCGTCATCATCAAAAATATTTTTTTTCACATTGGTGATATCATTCAGAAAAAAGTGCACCTCGATATCATAGTTTTCAGCGTAATATTCTTCTATAATCCTGCACTTGGTGCGAAACTGTCGAATCGCCTCACTGGAAACAATCTTTGTGTCAGCGACAACCCAGAAATCAAAATCTGACTGTTTGTTAAAAGCAATTGTGCCACCGCTCCCCATAAGGGCAAACATCTGGATAAAGGGGCTCGCTGCAGGCTTGACACTGCTCACCGAGGGGTGCTTTGACCTGACGAAACGCATCGTACCATCTGAAGGGGAGTAGAGATGTATCCCCCTCGGCATTTCCCTGTAATCAACATAGCCGGGGAATTCCGGTAAATGGACATGAAGAAGAAAGGGGATATAATCGAGAAGGTTTCTTGTTTCTGCTGAGTCGAGAGAGGCATAAAGATACTTCAACTTGCCAGTATTGAAGTCGTTAAACTTCTCTCTGTTGTGGTCTACCTGGCTGAGGATATCGGAGCTGGCTTCAATGGTCATTCAATATTCACCCGGCCGTTACTGCCCTTCTTTGCGTGCACGGTCAATCACATTAGCGATATAGCTTCTATAATCTTTTAACATGTCTACAAGCACAGGTCTTTTAAGGTTTTCAAGTTTATTGTTTTTTACAAGACGCACCTTGGGATTCATTGGATAGAGGATGCTCATCTCTTCGATTATTCCCACTTCCCCCGTGTTCATACGTACAATATCGCCTGCCTGAATAAAAAAATTACCTTCGTTAACGATAAAACCCAGGGCACGTATAAAATCCCTGAAGTCTTCAAAAAGAAAGCTGTATACTTTCTTGTATGGAGCATAGACCATGTTCAGCATCTTTCGCAGTGCCTCGCGGCTCGTAAGGGCAGGCACCCCGGGCATGGTCTGGACAAGGGAAACATAGGTATCAATGATTGCCATAAGCCGTACTTCCCTGGGCACCTGGTCTTTTATCTGGTCAAGATCAAAGCCGAAAGGATATCCCGATCCGTCACATTTTTCATGATGAAGGAGGAGGATTCTCTTTTCAAGGTCTTTCATATGCGGATTTTTCTCAACCAGCTTATATCCTACATGGGGATGAAGGTTAATGGCATCAACATCCTCTTCGGTCTTTTCAAGTTTTGAGAGAATATCTTTATTGACTGAAGTAAGACCTATATCATGGAAAAGACCTCCCACACCTACTGCGGTCTTTATCTCCTCCTTGAAATCAAGGCGGGAACCGAGAAGAGCCCCCATGATGGAAACATTGGTCGAATGAATATAATAGAACTCATCAAGATTCTTCAGTTCAGTAATTACTTCAAATGTCCCCTTTTCGTTTTCTTCTACTTCTTCAAGAAGACCTGAGATCAGATTCCGAGAGGAATCAATGAGCCCCTTTGATACCGCTGAGGAGGGGTTAAATTTCAGCTGCTCACGTATATCTTCAAAAATTGAGCGTGACTGGTCAATGGTTTTCTGTTTCGTCGCTTCACTGATGACACCGCTTGCCGGGTTAAGGCCTGAATCAGAGGCGATATCGGGTTTACTGGTGGGATCATAATAAAGCTTATCTGTACCGCTGGAAAGAAGATGATTTAACATTGCCGCGGTAAATGGTTTATGGGCCTCAACGATCTTGTTTCCCTCTGTGTCAAAGAGGTCATAGGCGTAACGATTGCCTTCACGCACTGTTCGAAGATTTATCTCAATATGTTTTACATCAATATGTGAATCGTTGCTGCTCATAATTTATTTGTCTATATCTGTTGAGAGTTACTCTGTACCATTTCAGGCTGTACCGGTCCCGTGAAAAGACTTTATACCTGATAACCTGATGATCATAATACAGGAACAGCCTGAAATTGAAAACCAAAAAAAATGACTTTTCTTATTATTTATCTGATGGTCATAATTCATTTTTTGAATCGACAGCCGTGGTGTTTACCTGTCCCTGTCATTTATGTAATGTCATCATAATAGCTGCAAGCTTTTTTCCATGGATTAAATTCTTTACAGATGTCATTGAATTCGGTAATGTTGTGATAACACTCAAAATGATATAAAAACTGGTCATGAACAGTGAAAAATCCATACAATTAAAGCGAACTCTCGGTTTCTGGGCCCTCACCGCCTACGGCGTGGGAGACATCCTCGGTGCCGGGATATATGCCCTGATGGGCAAAGTTGCCGGCACCGCTGGCCATTACAGCTGGCTCGCTTTTCTCATATCACTCATCGTTGCGGCAATTACCGCTTTCTCCTATTCTGAACTGGTGACACGTTTCCCTCAAAGCGGCGGCGAATCCTTCTACTGTGAAAAAGGATTCAATCGAAAAGGCATTGCCATTGTTACCGGCTGGCTCGTTTTTTGTGCCGGAACCTTCTCCCTTGCCGCAATCTCCCGGGCCTTCAGCGGTTACCTGCATGGAATACTTCCCGGCATCCCTACATGGCTTCTCATTACCGGATTCATCCTTTTACTCGGTTTAATAAACTTCCGCGGCATTCGTGAATCATCCACTGCCAATATTCTATGCACCATAATTGAATCATCCGGGCTTATCTTTGTGATAACAGTGGGGATCATTTTACTCTCTGGAAAAACTTCGCAAATCAGCATGCCGGCACCTGGCATCGAAGCGGTACCCTGGGGAAAAGTTTTTTCCGGAGCTGCCCTGGCTTTTTTTGCCTTTATCGGTTTCCAGGATATGGTAAATATCGCTGAAGAAGTGAAAGAACCGGAAAAAAACTTCCCCCGTGCCATTATTACAGCACTTTCAGTAACAGGCATTATCTATATTGTCATTTCAGTTGTAGCTACACTGGCCGTGCCCCCTGAAATTCTTGCCGCATCCAGTGCCCCCCTTCTTGAAGTGGTACGGGCCCTGCATGGCTCTTCCCTTGACTGGATATTTACCATGGTGGCCGTATTTGCCGTGGCCAATACCGGCCTTCTCAACTTTATCATGGCCTCGCGTCTCATCTTTGGAATGTCGCGGCAGAAACTGCTTCCTCAATGGCTTGACGCGGTACATCCCCGGCGTCAGACACCACACCACGCCATCATGGCAGTTCTTGTGGCTGCCCTTATCCTGGCCCTGACCGGTACAATAAGCTACCTTGCGGGTACAACCTCTGTTCTGCTACTCGTTGTTTACGTTGCTGTCAATACCGCCCTTCTAATAATTAAAATCCGTGATAAAAACAGGGCCTCCTTTAATGTACCTCTTATTGTGCCCATCATGGGAACACTTACCAGTCTCATACTCATCTCTTTTACCGAACAGGGAGTACTGTTACTGTCTCTCATGCTTATCATTGCCGGCATCTCACTGGTACTGGTTCGCAGCTTTCGTCGCGTTTAGATTACAGCTTTTTTCTAAAAATATGTTTCCAAAATATAGATTTTGCTGTAGATTTAACTAAAGAAAGAAGCCGCCTCACGTGTACATTTACATATCAGCGGGAGTAAAAAAATGCCGAAAGTTCTCTCATTCCTTGCCTTTGTTACTGTGGCTGTTGTTGTCTACGGTATACTGAACTATTACTTCCTTAAAAAACATAATGCCCATATTAAAACCGGGCAGGTTGCCTCGATACTCTTGCGCCTTGTCCTCGCCACCCTGATACTCGCCCCCGTTGCAACCATGATTTTCAGCATGAACGGCGCTCCTTTTCTCGCCGCCATCACCGGTTTCACCGGATACAGCTGGCTCGCTTTTCTCTTCCTCTTCCTGGTCATCCACGGCACCGCTGATGTCATTCTATTTATTCTTGAAAAGACCGGTTACACTCCATCAAAAAAAACGCCCAGGGTGTTTTTCATTGTCACCCTCGCTGTCAATATTGTAATCATGGTTTACGGATACCATGAAGCTCATGACATCCGCACAGAAGTAGTGGAACTGCAGACAGATAAACTTCCCCCCCGCCACAGGGGTCTGACAATAGTTCAACTCTCAGATATCCATTTCAGCCCCATCATCAGTGTCGAAACAGCGAGAAAAATCTGTCGGATTACCCGCAGGGCACGACCTGACCTCATTGTCAGCACCGGGGATCTTCTCGACCGTGGCATCCGAAACCCCAAAGAAATTTCCCGTATTCTCAGATCCCTTGAGGCCCCCCTGGGAAAACTTGCCGTTACTGGAAACCATGAATTTTATGCCGGCATGGACCTGAGTAAACGTTTTACCAGTTCAGCGGGATTTACACTGCTGCGAAACAGGGTTGTCAATGCAGGAAGTTATCTCTCCGTTGCAGGGGTCGATGATCCGGCGAGGACACAGTACAGCAAACAGGAAAAAAGCATACCCGAAAAACAGGTTCTTGCAACAGCCGACACAAAACGCTTCCGGATTCTTCTGAAACACCAGCCACGCATTGAAGAGGAGAGTCTTGATCACTTTGAACTGCAGCTTTCCGGCCATACCCACGGCGGTCAGATATTCCCCTTTACCCTGCTTGTACGGATTCCCTTTCGTTTTATATGCGGCCTTTACCGGCTCAACAATAACACCCATCTCTATGTCAGTCGAGGTACCGGCACGTGGGGCCCGCCCATCCGTTTTCTCGCACCGCCGGAAATTACCATTATCAAATTAAAACCTGTGCCTCGGGGTAAAAGGTAAATGCCCGATTACGAGGGGAAAACCCTGCTCCTGGTGGAAGATGATGCCGTCATTGCCCTGGCGGAATCAAGCATCCTCAAAAAATATGGCTACCAGGTTCTACCTGTTCATACCGGCATCGATGCCGTGGATGCGACGCGCAAACATCCTGAAATTGATCTCATCCTGATGGACATTGACCTGGGAGAAGGCATTGACGGTACCGAGGCCGCTGAAATCATTCTCCTTGAGAGAGACATCCCCATCGTCTTTCTTTCAAGCCACACAGAACCTGAAATCGTCGCCCGCACAGAAAAAATAACATCCTATGGCTACGTGGCAAAAAATTCAGGCAACACTGTTCTTGATGCATCGATAAAAATGGCCTTCAGGCTTTTCGAGGCAAACAGGTCGGTAAGGGAAAAAGAAAAACTTCTCTTTTCTATTGCTGAAAATTTCCCTAACTCATTCATCAGTATTATTGAAAAGGATTTCACCATAAGCTTCTTCTCGGGAAAAGAATTCAAAAACCAGGATATTGATCCGCAAAAATTTACCGGGTTATCCATCAATAATATAATCAGTAATAACTATGAAATGGTCAGAGACTTTTTAGAAAGAACCTTCCATGGCGAAGAATGTGTTTTTGATTATGAAAGTGATGGGAACTATTACATGGTACAGACTGTTCCCCTCTATTCTGCCGAAGGCCGCATACAGCAGATACTCGCGGTGGTTGAAAATGTCACCATCCGCAGAATGTCGGAGTTCAGGCTCAGGGAGAGCGAGGAAAAATTCAGGCAAATCTATGAAAACATGACCGTGGGGATCGCACGTGTTTCCCTCGACTTTACAATCAAAAACGCCAACCATGCCTACTGTTCAATGCTGGGATATAAAGAAAGCGAACTCATTGGCAAACACCTGAAAGATTTCACCGCCCCTGATATCATCGAAGAAAACATGATGAAACAACGTGAACTTGCCGAGGGTAAAATCGACCATTACCGCATGGAAAAGAGGTTTATTCACAGGGATGGAAGTTTAATCCACGGCATCCTCGACGCCAACCTCGTGAGGGGGCCTAATGAAGACCCCGCCTACTTTCTCGGCAGCGTCCTTGATATTACCGCCCGTAAGAATACAGAAATTGAAATACGCCGCCAGCTTGAACAAAAAGAGATTATTTTAAAAGAAATCCATCACCGAATAAAAAACAACCTTGCAAACATTGAAAATCTTCTTCACCTTCAGAGTTCTTCTGCAGTCAGCGATGAAGTCCAGTCGGCCCTGCAGAAGGCAACAGGACGTGTCAGCAGTATGCGGGTCCTTTACGACAAGCTACTCCAGACTGAAGAATACCAGGACACTTCTGCGAAATACTATCTTGAAAATCTTATCGATGATATCATGTCTCTCTACCCTTTAAGCGACAGGATCAGGCTCCAGAAAAACATAGATGATTTCATCCTTGACTCAAAACGTCTCTTCCTCATGGGACTCATTACCAATGAGCTTATTACCAATGCAATGAAGTACGCCTTCACCGGCAGGCACGAAGGACTGATTCAGGTAACCCTCAAACTGAATGATGACCGTGTAACCCTTGCGGTAGAAGACAACGGCAACGGCCTTCCTGAAAATTTCGACATTGAAAAGTCCGGTGGATTCGGCCTCACCCTTGTGGGAATTCTTTCCCAGCAGTTAAAGGGTACTTTTTCCCTTGAAGCAAAAAACGGAACCCTCGCCAGGATTGAGTTTCACATCAGTTAAACTCTTTTCGAATTCGATTCATCCCCCTCCCCGTCATCCATCTTCGCGGCACAGGAAAGAAATAATTGACAGACCCGGGGGGCGGTGAAAAATAGTAAGCATACCATTCGTGAATCTTCTGGGATAAAAAAACAGGGTAAAACAGACTATCCATGAATGATTCGACAGAGAAAGAGGAGCAGTCACATGGAAAACCAGTACACACTGCGGCACCAGGTGCGCGTTGTTACCGCCACCAGTCTCTTTGACGGACATGATGCCGCAATCAATATAATGCGCCGTCTCATCCAGATTGGCGGTGCCGAAGTCATTCACCTGGGACATAACCGTTCGGTACAGGAAATCGTCGAAGCAGCCATTGAAGAAGATGCCCAGGCCATTGCCGTTTCCTCTTACCAGGGGGGGCATAATGAATTTTTCCGCTACATGGTTGACATGCTGAAAGAACGGGATGCCGGTCACATCCGCGTATTTGCCGGGGGTGGCGGTGTTATCCGTCCCGATGAGATCAGTGAACTCGAAGAATATGGCATGGAACGCATCTATGATCCTGAACACGGACGCAACATGGGGCTCACGGGCATGATTGCCGACCTGCTCTCCCGCTGTGATTTTCACACTGTTAATGTCCCCGGCCTGAAAGATGATTCCAGCCGGGGAGCCCCTGTCCCCGATGCGAACTCACTCTCATCAAAAGATCATGCCCTTGTTGCCCGCGCCATTACCATGACTGAAATGGGAGACCAGGCCTATAACCTGATACGGTCAGTCATTGAAAAACGCTCTGAAGCATCAACAGCGCCGGTCATCGGCATTACCGGCACAGGGGGCGCCGGAAAAAGCTCCCTTCTTGATGAACTCGTACGCCGTTTCCGTTTCGACAACCCTGATAAAAAGATTGCAGTGCTTTCTGCAGACCCCTCGAAAAGACGTACAGGTGGAGCGCTTCTTGGTGACCGCATTCGCATGAACGCCATTCACGGAGAACCTGTCTACATGCGCTCCCTTGCCACGCGGGGATCACGCACGGAACTCCCTGATACGATCCGTG
Organism: uncultured Leptospirales bacterium; assembly: GCA_964534225.1. Lineage (GTDB taxonomy): Bacteria > Spirochaetota > UBA4802 > UBA4802 > UBA5550 > CAZHNW01. Next base: position 32,305 of record CAZHNW010000016.1, read on the forward strand.
ATGCCATAAATGTCATAAAGGCCGCCGGTTATGATTTGATTCTTATCGAAACCAGCGGTATCGGCCAGGGAGATACCGAAGTTGTAGATATATCTGATGTATCACTTTACGTAATGACCGCTGAATTCGGCGCCCCCACGCAGCTCGAAAAAATTGACATGCTCGACTACGCCGACATTGTCGCCATCAACAAGTTCGAACGCACGGGATCAGAAGACGCCCTTCGAGACGTGAGGCGCCAGCTTCGCCGCGCTCGCAATGACTTTGCAACCCCCCTTGAAAAACTCCCGATTTTTGGAACCATTGCTTCAAAATTCAATGATGAAGGAGTCAACGGCCTCTACCGGGAGCTTATCGCCAGGATCAACAGTGGTGGTGACAAAAACTTTTTATGCGCCATTCCCCCGGAGCGATGTGCAATGACATCGAGCCAGAAATCCCTGATTCCACAGGGACGTATCCGGTACCTGGGAGAAATCGCCGACACGGTGCGTGGCTATAAGAAAAGAGTACACGAACTTTCTGCCATTGCGCGAAAACGTCAGCACCTGGTAACAGCTCAAAAAGAGATTGCAGGAAGTAAAGACGCATCCTCCCTGCTGGAGAAAGCCATTGATGAAGCAGCAAATAAACTTCCCCCCCAGCTGCGCGAAAAACTCGATGACTGGGAAGATACCCGCAGGGCATACCAGGGCGAGACTTTCTCTTACCGGGTGCGTGACCGGGAATTTACCGTGGAAATGCAGAGGGAAACCCTTTCGGGCACAAAAATCCCCCGGGTGATCTTTCCCGACCTGGCAGACCACGGCGACCGTATATCCTTTCTCTGCCTGGAAAATGTCCCGGGAGAGTTTCCCTATACCGCCGGCGTTTTTCCTTTTAAACGTGAGGGGGAAGACCCGAAACGTCAATTCGCCGGTGAAGGGGGCCCTGTAAAAACCAACAGGCGCTTTCACTACCTCACCGCCGGTGACGAGGCAAAACGCCTTTCAACCGCCTTTGACTCGGTAACCCTCTATGGACAGGACCCGGACCGGCGCCCGGACATCTACGGCAAGGTGGGAGATTCAGGCGTTTCCATCTGCAGCATGGAGGATATTCAAAAACTCTACGACGGGTTTGACCTGTGCGCCCCGTCAACATCTGTTTCAATGACAGTCAACGGCCCCGCACCGATGATGCTGGCATTCTTTCTCAATGCCGCCATCGATCAGCAACTTGAAAAATTTGCCGCCGAAAAGGGACGGGAGCCTTCTGCAGAAGAAAGAGAGGAGATACGCAAAACAACATTGCAGACAGTGCGCGGTACCGTGCAGGCTGACATACTCAAAGAAGACCAGGCTCAGAACACCTGCATCTTTTCCACCGAGTTCGCCCTTAAAATGATGGGAGACATCCAGGAATTTTTCATCAAGAACAAGGTGCGTAACTATTACTCTGTTTCAATATCGGGCTATCACATTGCTGAGGCCGGGGCCAATCCCATTACACAGACCGCACTCACCCTGGCCAATGGATTTACCTATATTGAATATTACCTTGCACGGGGATTTGCCATTGATGATTTTGCCCCCAACCTGTCATTCTTTTTCAGCAACGGCATGGACGCGGAATATACCGTCATTGGCCGTGTTGCCCGCAGGATATGGGCCATTGCTTTGAAAGAACTCTACTGTGGCAACGAAAGAAGCCAGAAACTTAAATATCATATACAAACTTCGGGGCGGAGCCTCCATGCCCAGGAGATACAGTTCAACGACATCCGCACCACCCTGCAGGCCCTTCTCGCCTTTTATGACAACTGTAACTCCCTGCATACCAATTCATACGATGAGGCCATAACCACCCCTACAGAAGAGTCTGTGCGCCGCGCCATGGCGATTCAGCTCATTATCCTGAAAGAGTTCGGCCTTACACAGAATGAAAATCCCTGGCAGGGGTCTTATATCATCAAGGAACTGACTGAACTCGTCGAAGAGGCGATCCTGACTGAATTCGAAAGGATTTCCCGCCGTGGAGGAGTCCTCGGTGCCATGGAGACCCAGTACCAGCGGGGGAAAATCCAGGACGAATCAATGCTCTATGAACACCGAAAACATACGGGGGAACTCCCCATCATCGGGGTCAACACCTATCTCAGCGAAAATGATAATAACCTGATCCCCCCTGACCTTGAACTTCGCAGGGCCACTCCCGAAGAAAAGGATGAGCAGATCAACAACTGCCACTCACTCCATGACAGAAACAGTAACAAGATACGAGAAAGCCTTGCACAACTCAAGAAAACCGCCCTTGAAGAGGGCAATATCTTTGAACAGATGATGGAGACAGCGCGCTATGCCAGTATCGGACAGATTACCGAGGCGCTTTACGAGGTGGGGGGCCAGTACCGCCGCAATATGTAAAGGTAATTCCGGTGTTCATTTTCTCATAAGCATGCTTCCCCCCGGGGGGATTAAAAGAGAAATTCCCGGAACTTAAAATACACCCGTTACTTTCTAATCAGAAAAAAATATAAATCTTGAATTTAACGGCAACTGTATTATAATTGATATTACCCTTGAAAAACCGTACAATGGCAGAAAAATTTTAAAGGACATCTTTTGCAAAAGGGGAATCTTGTTCAAAAAGGCCTTCCCGGCCCCTTTACAGATACCCCGGATGAATGTAGTGCCTGATGACAGACAAAAAAGAAGCAGAAAAAATTCTTAATGATTTCCTCGCCACGGCGTCTCCGAAAGAAAGGCGTGAACTGAGGCACCTTCTTGATGAAAGAAAGAAAAATCCCATGTCTCTGAAAGAAATGGACATCAGCGGTGTCGCAAAAAACATGGCCGAAGACCTTCAAAAGACCATGGGACTGACACAGGACAATATTCGCCGCACCGCCATTGACATGGTGGTACGCCTGGCACGACAGCACCAGCCTGATATTTCCGACAGAGAACTCAGTGCCCTTGTCAGGGAGATGGTTCCCGGGCAGGACCCCGCAGGGGCGCAAAAACTTCCCCCCGAAATGATAAAAGCAATGATTCTTCAGTTCGTTACCTACAGCACCGGGGAGATGTCCTCCAGAGAACAGCGTGAACTTCCCGAAGGCTGGGCACAGAAATACTGGGACCACTTTCCCGTGCCCGTCCGGGGGCTGATAAAAAATTTTTTACAGGGAAATATGGGACGCAGTGAATTCTGGAAGAAAGTCTCTGCACAGATCGAATCCCCTACCCCGCCGAGACGATAAAGGAATTGACATTTGGCCCCGGCGGTGAGAAAAACTGGTAGAGGCTGCGCTGGCCCGCAGGCTGGAAATGTTTATGAAGATATATCTTCCCTACGGAAAAACAAAACTCACCGTGAAGGTTCCGGATAACGCAAGGATTATTGCCGGCCGCCCGGAACCGCCCCTGCACAATGCAACGGCTGCCCTGGAAAAATCTCTTCTCACACCGGACGCGGGCCCTCCACTGCCTGAAATAACAAGCCCCACGGACAGGGTGGCCATTGTTCATACTGACATTACCCGGGCCACCCCCAACCGGCTGATCCTGCCCGTTATTGTCTCTCTCCTCGAAGAATCGGGAATACCCCCGGAACAGATCACCCTGATAAATGCCACGGGCACCCACAGACCCCAGACGGCACATGAACTCGAAGAAATGCTTGGCCCTGAAATGGTCCGGCGTTGTAAAATTGTACAGCATGATGCCCTGAACAGAGAAAAGACGATCCATGCAGGAAGTTTAGAAACAGGAAACGCGGTTTTCTTTAACCGGGATTACATGGAGGCAGACATACGCATCGTAACAGGTTTTATCGAACCGCACTTTTTCGCTGGTTTCAGCGGCGGCCCCAAGGCGCTGCTCCCCGGAATCGCCGGGATGTCATCTATCATGGAGAATCACTCCCCTGACAATATCAACACCCCTTCAGCGACATGGGGCATCACCCGCGGCAATCCCATATGGGAAGAGATTGCCGCAGCTGCGGAACTGGCGCCGCCTGAGTTTATGGTCAATGTGGCCCTCAACAGTGCCGGTGAGATAACAGCAGTCTTTTCTGGTGAACTCTTTGCGGCACACCGCATCGGGTGTAACTTTGTCAGGGACCAGTCAATGGTCCACATCGATTCAGCCGCCGATATTGTTATTACATCTAACAGCGGCTATCCCCTGGATCAGAATCTCTACCAGGCCGTCAAGGGACTCAGCGCGGCTGCAGCCATCACAAGACCCGGAGGGTCCATTATCATGGCCGCCGCCTGCAGTGACGGAATTCCCTCACACGGCCATTTCGGTGAATTCCTGAGAAACTTCCCCTATCCGGAAGATTTTCTCAGTTATCTCAACACTGCTTCTGCGCCGGAGCCTGACCAGTGGCAGATGCAGATATTTGCACACCTTGCCCTGCGTTACCGGATATTTCTCATCAGTGCCGGACTCAGAGAAGAAAATATACAGGGAGACTATTTTACTCTCGCAGAAAGTGTCGAAGCGGCCCTGGAGGCCGCGCAGGCTTCAGTACCCGGACCGCCGGAGATTGTTATACTTCCCGAAGGGCCCCAGACAATAGCGGTGGCAGGAAGTTAATTTACTTAAAAGGATTCAGGCAGACTTTAATATATTCTGTCCACGAGAACACCGTCCATATCAAAAAGTATTCCTGTTACTGTTTTCATTTTTATATTCAGCTATTGAAGGAAAATCATGGTTTCATAAAATCTAAAAATAGAGATACCCTTGAACCAGAAGATACTGCCCCGCCAGGTAGGTAGACATGGTATATATTCTCTCATGGGGAATTTCTCGGGCAAACTTGTTGTAGCCGTTAATGGTATCAGAAACGATAAAGATAAAGGCCCCCGCCATGGCCATGATATTGCCTTTGAGAGAAACATCTCCCAGGGGAAACACCGTGGAAAATCCCATCACGACTATGATGACAACATAGGCGGCAAAGGCCCCGATAAGGCTTCCCGCATGGGGTTTAACCAGTAAAAACCCCGCTGCTCCCATGGCGAAGAAGGGTATAAATAAAAGCCAGCCATACCAGGGAAAGGGAGCACTTCCCCCCGCTCTAAAAAAGACGATGGCATACAATATATGCCCCAGGAGAAAAGCGGCAAGTCCCGGTTTAAAATATTTTCTTGTTTTTTCAGGATCAGGTATCATGAGAAAGATATCCCCAAGCCACCCGCAGAGGATAGCCCCAAGCATCAGGTGATTCACCTGTTCCGTTGAAACAAAATACCAGGCGGCAAGGGCTGAAAGCAGAAAAGGCTTGGTTGCATACCTGAGGGGAGGTTTCTTGAGAGCCTCACCAACAAGATGAAGGAGAGAGAAGGCAATGAATATGGTAAGAAAAAGAGACTGAGCCATAATTGAATCCTTTTAGCTTACTTCATCAAGACTATCATATATTGTCAGCATTTTGTCAATAGTAGAAATTTTCAAAAAAGCCATCAGGTCAGCTGAGACATTGATAAGAACAAATTTACCTGAGGCATTTTTCATTTTTTTATGGGTAACCGCCAGAAGGCCGATGGCCATGGAATCGATGTAGCTGACATCCTTCATATCAAGAATAAGGCTTCTGCAGCCACCGTCGATCAGATCGTTCACCTCTTTTTTTAATTTACCCACGTTGTTAAATTCAATTTCACCATTAACAGTAATAATGGTATTGTTATTGTGACTACTGGTTGATATTTTCATAGTCCTCTCCGCTTTCCGGTTTTCTTCCCTTTGGTATCACGAACTTTTAATAGGAACCGGGAAATGAGTCATGTTCTATATTTCTATTATAGTACATTTTAACAGAAAGTAAAATAATGGCAAGAACTTTTAACCCATCCGGGCGGATTTTATTGCAAATCTTTTAATGATCTACTTTTCTACCAGGGTTCCTCTTCACCAATTTTAAGAAGACGCTCAAAAACGGGCCATTTCTTTTCATCTATAATTTTCCACTCCCCCTGCCCTCGCTCATGCAGTACGCAGTCATTTTTTATATTCTTTCGAGCCCATATAAGGGCAAAAAAGAACCAGATAATGACCAGTGAAAAAGCCAGGGCTGTGAAAAAAATAAACGTAAAAGCATTGCTGCCCTGCCCTGAAAAACCGGACTTGAAACCGATAACTGCAGCAGCATAAACCAGGCCGAAAATACCAAAATTGCACATGAGGCTGACAAAAAAAGCAGGCAGAGTGGCCCGGTTTCGAATAATATCAGCAAAAGAGATTTCCACCGAATGTTTCATAACCGAATTTTTATCAAAGCTCATCTGAAATATACCGGTCTGCTCGTCTTCCTCTCTTTCTACCTTGATACTTCTGAATATGCTTTTTATCATTTTGTTTTTTCCGGTAATAAGAATTACGTGTTTTATACTGCAGGAATAAACCAGTTCCGGAGAAAGGCACATGCCTTTCTCCGTTCAATGGATTACATATTATTTTTCAGGAAGAGGGGCGCCGCATCCTTTACACTTGCTTTTCCCGGGAGGATTGAGCGTTCCGCAGTAGGGACACTTAACCGGTTTTGCAAGTTCTTTCTTTGCCGCCTCTTCTTTTTCAACTGCCTTTTTCTTATCAAGCTCCGCCTTTTTTTCAGAAGCTATTCTATCCTTAATACGGCGTGAGACTGTTTCAAGTCCTGATTCAGCTGATTTCAGATCGGAAAGGACAAGACTGGTCAGTGCCTCAGCCTGGGAAACGGTGTCAATATCCTGACGAATTTTATCGTCTGCTTCGGATATTGCCCTGTCTGCATCTGAAATGGCACGGTTGGCTGAAAGACGTTCATTCATTTCCATCTTGAGGCCCCGCACCTTTATAATTTCATTGCGAAGAGATTTCTTTTTTGATTTAATACTGTCAAGATTTCTTACAAAGGCTGCATTAATGACACTGTTTGCCTCTGACAACTTTTTAATTTTTTCATCTTCGCTGGAGATTGACTCAGCTGCTTTCATAACTGCCACAGCCTTTTTCTTTTGAACCTGGAGAACGTGTTGAAAATTTGGGTAATCCAGGGAAAGTCTTTCAATCTTTTTAAGATTTCTTTCCCATGCTTTTTTCTCAGATTCAACCGTTTTTTTACAGGCAACTGTCAGGATGAGCAGTGCCGTCATCATAACTGCAGTCTTTTTCATTTCTTATCCTCATTTCATGAATTTATCAACCAGATTGCAGGCTGACAGTTATGTCATACATCATCTTTCTTAAAGAGTCAAGAAAGAAAAGAATCACAAACATGTCTCTGCCGTATGTATCCAATTTTACTAAAAAAAGTCTGGCGAGACCGATTATTTCTTTTTTTCATTGACTTTTGCCTAACGGTTGTAGTATTCAAGTGTCAGGTCAAAAACATGGTATATACTGATCAATGAAAAAATCACTTTATTCAATACTGTTAATTCTATCATTTTTTTCTCTTATTGCCGTTACTGGGGAGACTGCTTCTCTTGATGACAGCAGGGATTATTATCCCGTCACTTTTGAAATTTTTGAAGATATCAACGGTGACAAAACATATGATGAAATGAAAGAGAGCGATCTTTTCACAAAAAGTGATACCGACAATTTTGGTTTTACCAGTTCTGTTATATGGGCCCGTTTTTCCATAACCATCCACGAAAAAAGCCAGAAAATATGGTTTCTGGAAATAGGCTACCCCCTTCTCGATGAAATTGATATATATATATCAGACAACAACGGCACCACCCACAGAAAATTCGGTGATACACTTCCCTTCAACAAAAGAGATATCAATCATCATAATTTTCTTATAAAACTTCCCCGCGCCCCTGGAAACTACAAATGCCTGATGCGCGTAAAGACAGGCAGTAATCTTAATATTCCCGCCCGTATTATATCAGAACAGGGTGTCATCGAAGACCTGAATATTCAAAAAACTGTTTTTGGTATCTTCTATGGCATTCTGATTATCATGATTATCTACAATCTTTTGCTTGCGGCATCAATGAAAGATACGGTCTACCTCTGGTACTCCCTTTTTCTCGTATCAATGGTTTTTGTCTCTCTTTCTTTGAATGGCTATGGATTTCAATATATCTGGCCCAATACCGTTGCCCTGAACGATATCATCCCTCATGTTCTTTTTCTGACCATCATTACAATGATACTTTTCAGCAGAGATTACCTTGGCAGTAAAGAAGCCTATCCCCGTTTTGACCTGATTATCAAGGCATATACTGTTTTCTGTTTTATCGGTTTTCTAAGTTCATTTTTACTTCCCTATTCCATAACCATACGTATTGGCGCTGCCGCCTATCTCCCTCCCATAGGCATGATCTGCTACCCTATGGCAGATTCCGTTATCAAAGGATTCAAAGGAAACAGGTACTATACCCTGGCTTTTTCACTTCTTTTTGCAGGAGTTGTAGTGACCGTTCTCAACCGTTTCGGCCTTCTTTCCAGCAATTTCTTTACCCTCTGGGGGTTCCAGATTGGTACTGTTTTCAGCGTGGCCCTTTTTTCTCTTGGCCTGGCTGAAAAAGTCAACGGACTCAATCGAGATCTCAAAGAACTCAATGAAAACCTTGAATGCAGGGTAACAGAAAGAACCCATGCCCTCAACCTTGCAAAAGAAGAACTCGAAGCTGCCATGTCCGAACTTGAAGCGACAAATGAACATCTCATTGCTGCAAATGAAGAACTCCATGATACGCACATTGAATACAAAAGAGACCTTACCCTTGCCTCGAAAGTCCAGTCCTCTTTTTTCCCTTGTGAGGTTCCCTTATCTGAAATGTATGATGTTGCCTTCTGTTTTAAGCCTTCATCTGATATTTCAGGAGATTTTTACGATTTCTTTTACTCCCCTGAAGAACAAAAACTAGAAGGGCTTGGTCTCTTTGATATTTCAGGACATGGTGTTTCTTCCGGGCTCATTACTCTGCTCGCTCGATCTCTCATCAGGCGTGTATACGAAAATAATCGAGAAACAAGGCTCAGTACTGTTACTGATGAAATAAACCGCCAGCTCATCACAGAACTCGACGCGGTTGATCACTATATAACCGGCATCCTTTTACGTTTCAGGGATGATGTGATTGAATATGTCAACTGTGCTCACCCCGCGATGATGTACCGGCGGGGCGCAACAGGAAAAACAGGGCTGGTCATCAACCGTGATGGCATGAGTGTAAGCGGCCCCTTCCTCGGCATACAATCACTTGAAGAACCCTTTCATGAATTTCACCTGAAAATATCATCAGGAGACACACTGCTTCTTTTTACCGATTGTCTTCCTGAATCTCGCAATAAAGATGATGACCTTTATGGAGAAATAAGAGTGCTTGAATCCCTCGAAGGCGCCCCTGACGGAAGCGCCTCTGAGATGCTTCAGTATGTTCTCGATGAAATGTTTAAGTTTACCGGCAAAAAAGAAAATTTTCGTGATGATCTCACTGTCATTCTTCTGAAAAAAAAGTAAAACATCTTATAGCAACAGGGGTTTTGCTCTTCCTGCAAAACCCCTGCCGGTTTTCGCCAAAAGGATTATCTATCCCGGGCAAAATCTATGGCATGACCCGGTCAATTTCCCTTACAGAGGTTCCATCACTCCATGATCCCATGTCATAGTCATAGAAATAGACATCATCCAGGGCTGCGTCTATTCCCACTCGGTAGTAACGGTAATCAGCGGCGTCAACTTCCCCGTCACCCCCGAAAAGAGACATGAGCCATGACGGCATCCATCCATCATCACAAAACCTCTCGAAACCCGTACCATGGTTTCTGTCCCTTAAGGGGGCAATAGGATACCTGGCAATTCCTGCCTGTGTCATCAGGTTTTAGAGAAATTGACTCCCTACCCGAAGAATGGTCATCAACCCACTTTTCAGCTTCTTCCCTTGAGGAAACATATCCCCTAACGTGAATCGTTTCGCCGCAGCAGTGCCTGTAACCGTAAAATAGTTCGAATCGTTCTTTCATTTTTCTTATAAACAAAATATTATTGACATTTATTCAATTATTGAACTATATTCAATATATACTCTCTGTGTACTCCTGTCAACTCAACTGGAGAAGTACATTTCTTTAATCTCTGGTTTTCAGTACCAGGCAGTATCGCTTGATATAATAAAAAAAGGGGGAGAAGAAAAAATGGGTAAAATGTGTGCCGGCAAAACCGCCCTGGTAACCGGGGCCGGGAAAAAAAGTGGTATCGGCTTTGGCATTGCCCGGGCACTCGCAAAAGAGGGAGCGTCAATCATTATTGCAGACCTGGGCAGTCTTGCCGGTGGCGGCGAAATCCTGAAAACAGCAGGTTTCGATGAAATGTCCTCCATCGCAGAAGAACTGGAAAGAGACTATTCAGTGCCCACCCTGGCCGTTGAAATGGATGTGACAGACAACGCTTCCATAAAAAAAGCCGTTGAAGTCATTAAAAACAGGTTTGAACATATCGACATTCTCATCAATAATGCCGGAGCCTCATTTGGTGTTCCCAATGCCTTTCACACCTACGATGAAGACCTCTGGATGAAAACCATTGATGTCAACCTTCACAGTGTCTTTCGTGTCACCCGCGGTGTACTTCCCCTCATGATGGGCCGTGAAGGTGCCATTGTCAACACATCATCCCGTGCCGGAAAGGTACCCCCTGTTGCAAACGGCGCCTATGCGGTGGCGAAAGCCGGAGTCAACATGCTTACAAAAGTCATGGCGAAGGAACTTTCAGGCCTCGGCATCCGGGTCAACGCCATCTGTCCCGGACAGATCAGTACCGATCTCGAGAAATGGCGTTTCGGCCTGGAGGCAAAATTCTTTCAGTCTACCGTTGAAGAAAGAGAAACGGAAATGTGTAAAACAATACCCCTGAAAAGAATCGGTAGTATTGATGAGGTGGGCAATCTCGTGGTCTTCCTCGCCTCGCCCCTCTCATCATATATAACCGGCCAGACAATTAATATTACTGGCGGGCAGCTCATGGAAATCTAAATTTTTAAGGGAGATTCACTATGAAAAAAGTAACCGGTGCCGCCCTCGCGGCAGAAGCACTTCTGAAGCAGGACATCGAAAAAATATTTACTCTCAGCGGGGGACACATCACTCCCCTCTACCAGTATCTTGAGAACAGCAGAATCGAACTCTTTGACACCCGTCACGAGCAGGCGGCTGTCTTTATGGCCGAGGCATGGGCGCGCATGACCCGCAGGGCAGCAACCGCCATGGTTACCGCCGGGCCCGGTTTCACCAATGCTCTCACCGGCATTGCAAGCGCCCGCCTTTCTAACAGTCCCCTGGTACTTATTGCCGGGTGTGTCGGCCTCGAAACAAGAGAAAAGGGCGACCTCCAGGACATGCCCCAGGCACCGGTCATTGCCCCCATGGTAAAAAAGGCACTTGTCTGCCATGTTCCCGAAAGAATACCAGAATTTGTAGACATGGCCTACCGCATTGCCGAAAACGGAAGACCCGGCCCCGTATACCTTGAACTCCCCGTTGATGTCCTTAATGCCGAGGCTGATCCCGCAAAGGCAGTAAAACCACAGACGCGCGTCACATCACGTCCTGTTGACCGTGAAGCGGCAGGAATTTTTCTGCGGATGATCTCAGCCGCAAAAAAACCGATGGTAATAGCGGGAAGCGGCTCATGGTATTCTCACAGTGAAGAAAACCTGAAAAAATTCATTGAACAAACCGGCATGCCCCTCTACACCTTTGCCATGGGCAGGGGCATACTTCCCGACACCCATCCCCTCTGTTTTGAATCAGCCCTTGCAATCAGGCCCGGGTCAGCCATGCACGCCAGCCTCAACAGTGATCTCGTTATCATTCTCGGATCACGCATGAATCTTTTTAACATTTACGGGGGTGTCTATAACCCTGCTGCAAAAATCGTCCAGGTAGATATTCATGCTGACGAAATCGGCCAGAACCGATCAGTAGACCTTCCTGTCTGCAGTGATATCAGCGCCTTTCTCGAAGAGATTCTCCAGCGCCTTGAAAACGAAAAGGCCTTTGATGGGGGGAAGTTTACCCCCTGGGTTGAAGAACTCACCGGCGTTGACAAACAGGGGAAAGAGCTTGCATCCCTGAACTGGAAAAGCGATGCCGAGCCGATACACCCACTGCGCCTTGCCGCTGAAATAAACGAATTCATGAACCGCGACGATGATATCGTCATCGCCGACGGGGGCGACACCACCACCTGGATCGGCATGACTCGTACGATGAAACAGGGGGGACACTACCTCGACTACGGCCTCTACGGAAGTCTCGCCGTTGGCCTCCCCTATGCGAACGCGGCAAAACTTCTCTATCCTGACAAAAGGGTCCTTCTCATGGCCGGTGACGGTTCCATCGGTTTCAACTTCATGGAATATGAAACCTCTCTGCGCAAGGGGCTCCCCGTAGTAACGGTCATCAGTAATGACCTTGGCTGGGGCATGATACGCCACAGCCAGGAGATACGCATGGGACACGCCATAGAAAACGGAACATGGATAGGGAAAGTCAACTACCATAAAATGGTAGAAGCCATGGGGGGCCTTGGACTCTATGTCGAAAAACCCGGCGATATCAGGCCCGCCCTCGAAGAGGCATTCAAATCAAAAACCACGGCATGTATCAATGTCATGACAGATCCCACAACAGTAAGTCCCGGCAGTATTGCACTGGCCAATCTCGGAGGTTACAAGGCTGAGTAAAATGCTGAAAGATAAAGTAGCGGTCGTTACCGGCGGTGCCAGCGGCATTGGTGCCGCCCTCTGCAGAAAGTTCGCCTCCGAAGGGGCGCGGATCGCCTGCATCGACATGGATGCGGTGGGCGCAAGGCGCATCACTGATGAACTGGCCGGTGCGGGCATCGACGCGCGGGGATATTCCCTTGACATAACCGACGAAAAGGATTGCCAGGATACTTTCAAAAAAATCCTTGAAGATTTCGGAGGCATTGACATTCTCTGCAACAATGCGGGGATCACCCAGAGAAGCGCATTCAGGGAAACCAGCCTTGACGTCTACAGAAGGGTGATGGAAGTCAACTTTTTCGGCGCCGTCACATGTACCCGTGCTGCCATTGAGTCTGTCATTGAACGCAAAGGGACCATTGTTGTCACCAGCAGCATAGCCGGCATTGGCCCCCTCCTGGGACGAACCGGTTACAGTGCCAGCAAGCATGCCCTTCACGGTTTTTTTGAAAGCCTCAGAACCGAGCTCTTTCCCCTGGGAGTCACCATACTCATGGTCTGCCCCGGGTTTACGCGCACGAACCTGCAGCAGCGTGCCCTTGATAGTGACGGGACTATAACCACACATCCCCGTTCACAGATGGGAAGTGAAGACACACCTGAAAGGGTTGCCGCGGCGGTATTTCGCGCCGTCATGAAAAAAAAGAGGATACTTGTCCTCACACCAAACGGGAAAATGGCATACCTTATGCACCGCCTCTTCCCGGGAGTCTACGAAAAAATCATCACCAGGAAATTCAGGGAAGAACTCGAAAGGAGTTAATATACAATGGGATCAAAAGAACGCCGTGAAAGAGAAAAGGAACAGCGGCGCCAGCAGATACTCGACGCGGCACGGGAGCTTCTTTTTGAGAAGGGGCTCCATGCCATCACGGTAAACCAGATTGCCCGCCGGGCTGAACTCAGCGTGGGCCTCATCTATTTTTACTTTAAAAGCAAAGAAGACATTTATGCCGCCCTGCAGGAAGAGGGCCTGAACACACTCTGTGCAATGATCCAGAAAGCGGCAGATGGGGAAAACTGCCAAAAAAGCCTTCAAAGCATTGCCCGCGCCTATTTCACTTTCAGCAGTGAATATAAAAGCTACTTTGATATCATCAACTACTTTCTTACCGCCCCTGAACGACTTTTCCCTGAGCACCTGAAAAGCCAGGTTGACCTTCACGGGGACCGAATTCTTTCCATCATCGACGGTGTCATCGAAAAGGGAATAAAAAAGGGAGAGATACAAAAAGCATCACCCCGCGAACTCTCCATTATGCTCTGGAGTAACATCCACGGATACCTGCAGCTGAAAAAACTCCAGGACACCATATTAAAAGATGAAGACTATGGCGATCTTTTTGATAAAACAGTTGACCGCCTGATAGAGGGCATTACACAATAGTGCATCATTCTTAACCAGAGGTGCAGCCATGCCACGTATTGACCGGCAAATACCGAACCCCGCAACCCGTCTCAATGTAATCAACCGTTTTCTCCACGTCCTTGCCCTTCTCCACAACGACAACGAGGAATGGAACGCCACTTCCCTTGCGGAGATCATCACCCTTGACGAAATGGAAAATGTAGTCTCCGATAAAAGCATACGCGATTCCATTAAATACATCCGCGAAGAACTCGATATCGACATCAACACCATCAAGGGCAGCAAGCGTACCCTCCTCGAAGAAGAACTCGAAGATGAAATGCTTCAGCGCGTCGCCACGGTTTACGCCTCCTTTATTGTCAGGGACACGGCACGCGAAGAGGTGCTGAAAAATTTTCTCAGCAGGCACCAGCACATCGGTCTCTGGATCCTGGCACGTCTTCACTTTGCCTGCCTTGAAAGACAGATGATTAAAATCGACTATGTAAGCAACAGGGGCCATGTTAATAAGGGGTGGGAAGTTTACCCCCTCCACATGGTATTCCGCACCGGCAACCTCTACCTTGTGATCCAGGTACCGGGTGAGCCCCGTCCCCGGCTTCTCATTGTCAATAAAATTGAAAACCTTCAGATGTGTGATGAAAAATATGAGGGGGAAGTCCCGACACTCGAAGAGCTTTTCAAGGACTCACTCAGTGGATATCTTACTGACCCGGCTCAGGTGAAGGAAGTCACCATCTCCTATGACCGGTCAATACATTCCCGGCTTGAACAGTTTCTCGCCAGTCTCGAACCTGAATATACTGATGAGGGGGAACGCTGCCGCGCTGTCTTTACCAGTGCCGATGACCTCTCCCTTTGCAAGCAGTTTCTTCTGTTTGGTGATAAACTCGAAATTCTCTCGCCCCCGGAACTGAGGGAAACAATGACCAGCCTTTTAAAGAAGGCCCTCTCAGTCTACGAAAAGTGATGTGTTTACCTTAACAAAGGTGAATGCCGACACCTTCGGGTATAATTGCAATTTTTTTCACCTCGATGCCGCGGATATTGAGGATATCCCTGAGTAGAACAGGCAGATTAATGATAATGAGCCTGTCACGAAGATAGAGACATTTACGAAAATCCCCGGGCAGGGAATCAATAACTTCCCCCAGGCGGTGACGTGTCATCTGCCGGATAAGAGGATTGCCCTCGATTTTCAGTTTTGCCACGCCCTCATTAAAGGAGACGAGACGAAAACGAATTGAAAAGGGAATAAGTGATGGCTTGATTGCTATCAGGTTTTTCCCGGGAATTGTCACCGAGGATATCTCGTCTGTATTCTCTGCCAGTACACGTTTTAACTGCGCGGTGGTTATCATAATGGGGAAAATTTCTCTCCTGCCGCCGGTTTCGGCTGCTGCTTCTTCCTTCCCCCCACCCTCTGCGCCAGTATACTCTTTCTGGAAATATTTTTCCGCCGTAAGCCCTGTTACCGCGCAGGAGACAGCATCGATAAGGCCCCCGAGGATACCTCCCGCTACAGGCACCATCTTTGTCAGGTTCACCGCCCCCGTTTCCGTTCCCCGCGCAAGGAGTCTGAAACCGACGGCACTGTTGATGTCCGCAAGGGCCCTGGCAGGGATCTTTTTTACAGCTCCCTGGAGCATGCCCCCTGTCAGGGAAATCCCCGCCTTTTTCAGCACCTCCTTGCCGGAGTCTCCCAGCACCGAGAGGAGAATCATAGTGCGGACATTGTCCTGCCCGAGATCATAGCCGTAGACAAGGGCAATAGCGGCAGACATGCGGGCCTGTAGAACCCATGATGAAAAAAGAGATGCTGGTATGGTAACCGGCAGTGTTACCGCGCCGCCAAGACCGGTAATAAAACCTGAACCGAAGTTCTTTGACGCTTCCCGGCGAATCAGGGCACGAGACTTTTCCCGCGGGGAGAGAAGGTTCTCATCTGAAATATAGAATCGGGCAATTTCCTCCGCTCCTGCAAGAGGCCCTTTCCCTTCGATAGCAGTGGTGATTATTTCATCGATAAAGGCACGTGCCTTCTTTTCCGGCACAGGAGGTAAAGACGTGTCGGCGTTTTCCTTCATGGCAGATCCCTAAATATCGATCTCGAGGCCTTCATAGGCAATGTCTATCTTCAGGTCGCCTATTTTCTTGGCATTCATGCGCTGGTATATACGGGCATTGGCGAGTACACTGTCGAGTTTATCATCATCATAGGCGGGATCATGATGAAAAAGAAAAAGATGACCAATATTGTACATCCCCGCGATATCTATGGCGATAGAGGCTGATGAATGCCCCCAGTCCATCTTGTTGATGGCCTCATCGAATGTATACTGAGCGTCGAAAAGGGTAACGTCAGCATCCCGAAAAAGATCAGCATAATTGCCGATATCATCTATCTTATCGATATTGAATTCACAGTCGCTTGTATAAACGAAAACACTGCCGTTATGCTCAATGCGGTAACCAAAAGAGCCACCAGGATGAGGCATCCGCTTGGTATAGATACGCACATCATTGAGAAAAAATTCCTCATCCTCACTGACCTGGAAAAAATCCTTGGTAGCGGGCATAAAATCAAGGGAGATAGGGAAATGTGTCGGCTGCTGCTGGTATTCAAGGCGCTCTTTCAAATCCGGAAAGGGAGAATAGAAATTAAAGCGGTTCCCCTCGAAATAGAAGGGCCCGAAAAAAGGAATCCCCTGCAGGTGGTCCCAGTGTGTATGAGTAATAAGGATACTGGCAGACCCGCGGCCTCGATTGAACTCCGTGGTAAGAAGTTCACGCCCCAGGTTAATCACCCCCGAACCACAGTCAATAATGATTATATCCCCGTCATCGGTGATCACTTCAACACATGTGGTGTTGCCTCCGTAGGTATGGTAGGTTGAGAAAGGAATAGTCTGCAGAAAGGCGTCAATTGATTCTTCTGAGGTAACATCCCCGGGACGGGCCAGGCGCAGTACAGAACGTACTTTCTTTTCAATGTCCTGCCCCGTCAAAGGGGTTGGTATCGATCCCCGAACACCCCAAAGTTTAATCTTCATATTTAAAAATGTCCTTTATATTTCTCTATTACAGGTATCGGCAAACAGTTGAATAAAAAAGAGCATGATTCATTCGTGCAATTCACTGACATTCCAGGAAATAGATAAAATGACTACTTTTCGATAAAAAGGGCGATATACCTGTATCCTGCTTCTCTTCTTTTTGTGGGAATAATCCTTACTCCCACAGGGTCTGTATCATTTATGGCCGAAGAAATACCCATGGTCATCTCTTTTTCAAGTTCTATCACCGCGAAGGTATAGGCTTTATTTTTGCCTGTATAGACCACCCTGCCGATTTTTTTATCAGAGGCACCGAGAAAAACGGGTGCATCAACAGAAACAGAGAGCTTTTCAGCATGAAATTCTCTTATGCAGGGAGACTTTTTCTTTTCGCTGCATGATACCATGGTTATTAAAATCACAATAACGGCTGCAACAATAATTCTTAGACTTCCCTTCACTATTACCTGCCTTAGATCTAAAAAATTGATTCCAGAAAAACATTGCATTTCCTGTCCATTTTGTCAATACTTTCATGGTCAGCAGTAAATTACATCGTGCCGATACAGGTAATTAATATCAGTGCTTATTCCTAAACATAGTATTTAGTGCAAACATTCATAAGAAAACTAAATTTTTAGAATTTCCCTGTTTTATAATTACTGGCAAACCCAGCAGTTATGTTTTCCGCCCGCCGCTGGCGGGCGGAAAACAATAATTAATAGATGTTACCAGTAGTAATATATACATCAAGGGGGAATACTCTTTGGAATATTCCCCCTCCTTTGCCAGCATTAGTAAGAGTGAATGAATGTTTTAATTGCTATTGCCCTATCCAGGCAAGTGACTCAAAGTATTCATTCACAGTTGTTTCATTTACTCTGGCATAATTTTTGCACTGGTTGTCGATACAGATTTTATATGTTTTCATTTTGTTTACCTCTCTTTTGAGTGATTGTAGATATAGTTTACTTGAAATAACTTTATTAGTCGAGTCTAAATATTGGTTTTTTTACAATTCCCGCTTTTTTTTACTTTCCACCCAAAGTGTATAAAACATGACATATATTAAACTATCAAAAAAAACACTGTCATTAATAGATGAAGGGGAGATATTCCTGAAAACGTCTCCCCTTCATTGCCAGTCTATGGAGTTTTACGCATTAAGCCTGAAATTATATAAAAAAGAGTTAATTTTCAAATGAAGATTGAATGCGCACATTTGCAGACTTTACACTCATGTAAACATTTTCTCCTATTTTTGACCTGAGCTCTTCAGCACCTTCCCGTGAAAGGATTGCCTCAAATTCTATACCATTGACAGCAAGGGCTCCACGACAGATACTCCCTTCATTATGTATTGCCGCAAGACGCGCCTCGATGACATTTCTTGCAATACTACTCTCAGGATGATCTTTTAGAATCATGATTGAATCAGGACGTATCGCTACCTTAACCTGCGAACCTTTTGAAACCTGGTCAAGGGATTTCAACTCAATACCTTCTACATCTACCACAGAGAATTCGCCTGATACGTCTTTAACGGTGCCATTAAAAATATCAGCACCAACGAAGGCTGCGACAAATTCATTGTCAGGCTGTGAAAAGACATCATTTACCGTTCCAAGCTGCATCTGTTCTCCCTGATGGAAAACCGCGACTTTACTGGCAAAGGCCCATACATCTTCCAGTTCATGGGTTATATGAACAACTGTAGTACCGTTTTTCTTAATAATGCCCTTAAGCAGGTCACGGGTTTTTCGCCGAGACTGCTGATCCAGTGCTGAAAGAGGTTCATCCATAAGCAGCAATCTCGGCTCTACGATTAAAGCCCGTGCCAGGGCCGTTCTCTGCTGTTCTCCCCCCGAAAGGGTGTCTGGTTTTCTTTCCAGTAGATGATGAATATTCAGGTCAGAGGCAATGGCCTCCACCTTTGCATTGACCATCTCCTTTTCGTTTCTTGCCTTATATTTTTTCAAAAGGCCAAAAGCGATATTTTCCCTGACTGTCATATGCGGCATAAGGGCATATTCCTGGTAGACGATACCAATACGCCGTTTTTCAGGAAGTTCATCTGTAATATCCTTATTATCAAGAAATATCCTTCCTGTTTCAGGCCGATGAAAACCAATGATGGACTCAAGAAGTATGGTTTTACCGGCACCGGTAGGACCGATAATGGTAAGATAATCTCCCCGATCAAGAGAGATGTTTATATTCTTGAGTTCAAATTCATCAAGGCTGACGGAAAGGTTCTCCACTCGTAAAAAATTCATATGTGGGCCTCCGTCTTTTCAAAAACAAAAATCGCCAGGAATGACACAGAAATAAGAATAATCCCGCTGGTAAGGGCCATTCCCATGTTGCCGTATGAAATATTCAGGTAGAGGGTAATTGGAAGTGTATTGGTAATTCCCGCGGACCCCCCTGCAAGAATAAGAACTGTTCCGAATGTTCCGATACAGCGCGCGAATGAAATAACAGTTGAGGCGATGAGACCGTTTTTCGCCAGGGGAAGCGAGACCTTTCGAAAGGTCTCGAACTGGCTGTATCCCAGGCTCCTTGATACGAACTCAAGCCTCGGATTGATATAATCAAATGTAGACTTGAGTATCCGTATAGAGTAAGGAAGTGCCGTAAAAAACTGTGCCGCAACGACCCCCTTCTGGGTGAAAACAAAATCAAGTCCCAGGGCCTTTAAAAATTTGCCAAAAGGTGTATTCCCGAAAAGAAGCAGCAGGCTCAGTCCCAGCACGAGTTCAGGAAAGGCAACGGGAAGATCGATTATCGTTTTCGCGATCCCCTTACCCGGAAAATCAAAACGAGACAGGGCAAATCCTATCGGTATTGCAAATACCAGAACAAGAAAAGTAGATAGAAGCCCTGTCCAGAGAGACAGCTTGAGAGAAAAGAGCATCTCCTTTGACTGAATATTTGCGACAACGTCTTCCCATTCAGGAACAAGAAAAAATGATGCAACAGCGACAAGCAAAACCAGTGTAATAAAAAGGGATGCAAAAATTACCAGGTTCTTGAAGTGATTTATTTTTTGCATGGCTTAAAGCCCCATTTCTGCCAGATCGCAATTCCTTCTGATGATGAGATATAGTCATTGAATTTTTTTGCTAATACCGAATTTTTTGACCTGGTTGTAAGACCCGTCGGGATTGTTTTTATTATATTATTTTTTTCATTGATTGCTACAGTCTGTACCTTATCCTTATCTTCAGCCCAGGCGGTAATGTCTTCCCAGACAATAGCGGCATCAACCTGTTTCAGTGCCGGGTAAATAACCAGCTGGTTAACCGTAGGGCCCTTTACCGTAACATTTTTCTGTATATCCTTCCAGAGGCCGTT
Organism: uncultured Leptospirales bacterium; assembly: GCA_964534225.1. GTDB lineage: Bacteria > Spirochaetota > UBA4802 > UBA4802 > UBA5550 > CAZHNW01. The sequence continues at coordinate 52,808 of CAZHNW010000016.1, forward strand.
TTTCTCGAGAAGCTTCTTTGTAACTCTTCCGATTGCCGGTCCCTTGGGATCACCGATTGCGACACGTACACCTTTTTTGGTAAGATCTTTGAGGCCGGTAATTTTAGCGGGATTGCCGGCAGGTACAATAATAGTCGGAACATGAAGAACTATCTTCTTTACAGATTTTTTATCAAGCCATCCGTTTTTGATAGCGTCTTCAGTATATTTTGCCGCCCCGGGTATGAGGATATCACAGTACTGTCCTGCCGCGAGCATCCCGAAAATTTCACCGGAACTGCCGTAATGTACCTGTATTTTGACTTTTTCCATTTTTTCAAAATTTTTCACACACGCGTCCATCGGTTTAATCAAACCAGCTCCGGCAAAAACAACAAGGTCATTTTTTTCCTTTGAACAGCCAGTAATTGCCAGGGAAAAAAGAAGTATAAAAAGGGAAACTGCCCTTAAACTTCTGGAAACATAAAACTTTTTCATATTTATCTCCTTTCGTTGTACACAGGCTTAACAATTGCCCTCAGGGGAAACATTAATAATTCCTGTGAGTAATAAGTATTTTTAAGTAAAAACTAATAACTACCAAAAATACTTCAACTAAATATTGTCGTTTTAGTAATTTTTTGTAATTATTTTTTATTGCTCCCATATCTCGTTATATTATTAAAAATATATGACCAAAATAGTAAATGTTTGTCCAATATTTCAAAATAATGTTATTTAATTTCTATCAAGATTTTTCCAAACGTTTACAATATT
>CAZHNW010000017.1:0-50916 GCA_964534225.1 uncultured Leptospirales bacterium
TTCCTTTTCCTGTACATCCGTGACATACCGCATCGCAGCCCTCTTTTAGAGCTATCTTTTCGCTGGCGATTCACCATGCGGTCCTGGCTTTTTTTCTGTTTTTGAAACACGTTTTCCGCGCTTGAAAATGTCACCACTGAAAAGATAAGGATTGACAGAAGGATTAACTTACGTTTCATAGAAAAAGCTCCATTGCTGATTCTCAAAATTATTGCTCTGAAACAATGGTAACCTTTTAAGATATCAATGACAAGCCGTAAAAGACAAAAAATAATCTTTCTTTTCTGCCTCTGCTTTCTTCTTCTCCCGGTCTCTTCTCTTACGGGGGGAAGTAAAAGGCATAATGCCCCCATTCACCTTGGTGTGGCCATGGGGCCTCTTCCCCTCTATTTCTTCAGCGTAGAGCCCCGGGGGGAAGTAAAAACAAACAGTTACTACAGCGGAACATCCCTTTCATTCTTTGCCGCTTTGAAAAACGGCAGGGCCACGGTGAGGGGAGGGGCCTTCTGGAATTTTCTCACCAGGACAAAGGGTGACGGGCCCCGTTTTTTGAACATGGCGGCCCCCTTCGTGCAGGTGACCTTCAGGTTTCTTGGCAGTTTCTACGGGGGCACAGGGCTTGCCGGCCTGATTATACCGGGAAGTCAAACCACCGCGGGTATTAAATTCCCCGCACGTCTGGACCTCTGGTTTTCTGCCCTTGCGGGAACGACCCTTGCTTCATGGGAGAAATGCGATATCTTTGGCGAAATCGTCTACCATCTGAATATTACTCATCGTCAGTGGTCAGAGGGCCGTGATCCAGGTGGAAATACAGCTGTTGTCTATACACGGTCAGCGCAGATTCTGGTAATCAACTGTGGAGTAAGGATAAGGTTTTAACATACACAGGTAATAACTGAGTGACCTGTCCGGTGGATCAGTAAAAAAGACGACTGAGAAAAACAGGCACGGCCTGTTCAACACGGAGAATCCTGTCCCCCAGGGCCACGGCAGAGAATCCCACCTCTGCAAATTTTTCGAGTTCATAGGAAATAAAACCCCCTTCAGGCCCGATAGCGAGAAGTGTTTCTCCATCACAGGTGCCGGGGCATACCTCACTGCTGCCGGGGTGGGCAAGAATCCCCCGCCTGTCATTGATAAGGCCGGGAACCTCATCCTCGATAAAGGGCTTGAAAAATTTGCGAATATGAATTTCAGGAAGGAGGGTATCTCCCCCCTGCTCAAGGGCAAGAAGGCATTCATGTCTTAGTGAACTTCCCTGCAGAAGGGGACTGTCAAAATAGTTTTTATCAACACGCCATGTTTTAATGAGATAGACTTGTTTTACCCCCATAGTCACTGCTGTGTGCAGGGTCCTTCGAAAAACTTTGGGCCGCGGCATGGCCATAATGAGAGTACAGGGCAACGGCAGGGGAGGAGCACTTGTAAGATCATCGATACGTATTGTCAAGGAGGAGGGACTGATTTTTTCTATGACACCGCTGCCCCTGTTCCCGTTTATCCGGCCGATTTTAACGGTACTGTTTATCTCGACTTTTAGAACATTTTTAAGATGATGCACAACCCTTTCGTCTGTAACGACAATATGACTGTCATCAACCATACCTGTATTATCAAAGAGCAGAATGTTCATTGGCAGAATAAGAGGAGAGATTAAAAACGGCTGTCCATACACTTCTGTTTATGTTTCAGGAAGTGGTCTGGCAGTTATTAAAGAAGGTCGATATCTAATCAGTCCCTTGTTTTTCTTCCTTTCGGGGATATTTGGGGCGTGCATAATTAACTCGTATACTTCGTCCCATCACTTCAGTGCCATCGAGCTGTGCAATGGCTGTTTCAGCATCTTCTGAAGCAGTCATTTCAATAAAACCGAATCCTTTAGACCTTCCCGTGAACTTGTCGATAATGATTTTTGCAGAGTTCACTGACCCGTGACCCTCGAAGAGCTCTTTCAGGGCCTCTTCTTTCATTTCATAAGAAAGGTTTCCCGCGTACAGATTAATAGACATAAAGTACCTCGTGAAATAAATATAAGAATTATGGTGACGAACACCATTGGGCACTATAATGTTAAGGTTACTGACTTTTGCCCCCTTCGCGACGTACTGGGTTGAACACTGGTTTATGAAGAGCAGTAATGCACCACTTTCACAATCACGGAGGTGTATTTCAGTTCCTTCGGTTTTCTGATTCGTGCGGATTATACTATTCAGCCTGATTTAAAAAGTCAAGAAAAAAGAGTGTTTTTGTTAACATCACTGTTAGGCGGGACCGTTAGATGAAAACATATCCATGTGCAGATACCTGGTTCTCAAAGACTATTGTCGTTAGTTACTATCTTCGGGGGCAATGCTGACACAGCAGGAGATGCCCTCGTTTTTTTAATCATCCATGCAGGCATTGTAATGTTCGTCCTAAAATAAAAAACGGGTATCCACTCAGGCGGATACCCGTTAAAAAGTTAACCGGCAATATGTTCAAAAGGCACTCTTTTATTAAAAAGCAGGCCTTATAAAACATCACGAGGAGATTTCAGGAAAGTCAGAAATCATTTTGAGCAAGTACTCACTCACTTTTTACAATAATTTACTTCCCTCTATGTGTCAAGAGAAATTAGTTTTTTACATGGTTACAGTTTTTATTGAAACTAAAAAAGTGTTTCTATTGCATCCTTGAGAGACCGCCGCGGATAAAACGCATGATTCCCTGTACGACTTTTTCATCATCGTCAATGGCATCTTCTCCGGCAAATATTTTCATGCGTTCATTAAAGTATTCGCTTGCGTATGAAAACTGAAGGAGAACAATGAGATTGTCAAGGCAGAAGGAGACCACTTTTTCGTCGATGTCATTTCCTATGATGCCTTCATTGCGGGCCTTTGCCAGCATGTCATGATAATACTGTGCAGTGATGCTTTCGAATTTTCTCGAAAGTCGGCGGGAAAGGTGAGTAAGGCCCTCAGATGTGCTGTCCAGGTATATTTGAGTAAGCTTGCGGTATTTTCGGGATGTTACCTGGGCTGTTCTAATAAGTGCTTCAAATTTATCAAAGATATCTCCTTCTACCTGGCTGACTTCGATCAGTGCCTCCTCGAGGAGCCTGTAACCATGATCAAAAACAGTTAAAAAAAGATCCTCTTTTGAGGCGAAGTAGTTATACATTGACCCAATACTGATACCGGCATTTTTGGCAATAATGTTTATATTGGCGGCAGTGAATCCCTTTTCTGCAAACTCTATCGTGGCTGCATCAAGAATGCGTTCTCTTTTATCATCTGATATTTTTTCAAAGGTATCTTTATAAAGTTTTTGTGTCATTTTGCACCTGCTTTTCACTATGATAAATACCGATATAAAAAATTAGTGTTCATCTTGCCAAGTCCATACCGATAATCACATATTTTGTGAGTATTTTAAATAATCAATCAAAATTTACTTTACTGCAACAAGTATTAATATATAAATGAGTGAAGAATCATTATCGACACTTCTGTCAATAAGAAATCCTGAATTGAGGAATATTTTTTACATTACTGTTATAAACGGCCATTTTAATTTTTTTTATTGACTAATTTATATGTTTTTATACATTTATCATAAATGAGTTAGTGCTCACTCACAACAGCTTACCGGACGTACGGTTTCTGATTGATTGAGTAATAAGCATGTCATAAGGAGATAACATCATGAGCTATGATCTGATCAAAGCTAACCTCAATCTTTATGCTGTTCTGCAAAATCTGGAAGATCTTGTGGCCCTTGACCCGGAGATAGCAGGGATGGCAAAAGACTGGGATATATCCATTCAATTTATTGTTAGAAATGGTCCCAGGGGATTCATTGAATTTAAAAATGGCGTCTGCACCGTTGGACGTGGAAAATACAAAGGGCCATCGGTAAAACTTTTTCTCGCTTCTCCGGAAAAACTCAACAAAATGATGGATGGAGAAGGGGGCCCCATACCGCTCAAGGGATTTACAAAGCTTGGTTTCCTCCTTAAGGATTTTCCAAAGGTAACTGATAAACTCGAATATTACCTGAAACCTACCGATGAACTTCTCAAGGACAAAGACTATCTTTACATCAATACAAAGATGACAATGAACACAGCTGCTTTTGCAGTAAGAGAGATAGGACTTCTTGATCCCGTTGTAAAAGGTGTTGCTTCTCATATTCGTAATGGTTCCATACTTCTGGACATTCTTCCTGACGGCCCTGCCGTTCACGTTACTTTCAAGGATGGAGATATCATCCCCGCCAAGGGAGGTGTCGACAGGCCGATGTCAGTGCTCAAATTCAAATCAGTCCAGGTCGCCAGTGATTTTCTTAACGGTAAAAGCGATACTTTTACAGCCATTGCCACTGGTGATGTAATTATCAAGGGACAGACCGGCATGATGGACGCACTCAGTTTGATCCTTGATCGAATTCCCCACTACTTGAGCTAAAGGAAGGTATTATGAAAACGTATAAATACACCAAACAGCAAAAACTGTTTAAGAAAGCAACAAAAGTAATTCCCTGCGGAATATACGGGCACTACAGCCCGGCTCCCCTTGTACCTGCTACGGCATATCCCTTTTATACCGAAAAGGCAAAGGGGGCACGTATATGGGACCCGGACGGCAATGAATTCATCGATTATATGTGTGCCTACGGCCCCATGGTCCACGGTTATGCGAACAGCAAGATAGATAAATTTGCAGCAAAGTACATAGAAAAAGGAAACTGTACAACCGGCGCTCCTCCCATCATGGTGGAACTGGCTGAAACACTCGTTGACATGACCCAGGACATGGAATGGGCCTTTTTCGCGAAAAACGGGGCTGATACAACCAACTATGCCATCATGATGGCAAGGGATGCAACGGATCGCAAAAAGATTATAACCTTTGACGGCTGTTACCATGGCACTTCAGCATGGATGCAGGGGCTTGGTCATCATGGCGTTACCGAAGATGACAGAACCTATGTGCTGACAGCAAAATGGAATGACTTTGCCGATTTTGAAAAAGTCGTCAGCCAGAACAAGGGACAAATCGCGGCCCTTATCGCGTCTCCCTACCTGGTTCCTACATTCAGAGATAATGAACTTCCCGCGGAAGGATACTGGGAAAAAGTTGATGCCCTCTGTAAGAGAGAAGGTATACTGATCATTTCAGATGACATCCGCCACGGCTTCAGGATAGACCTGAGGGGATCTCATGCTAAATACGGCTATAATCCCGATATTGTCTGTTATTGTAAAGCCATAGGAAACGGATACCCCATATCAGCATGTCTTGGCACTGCTGACATGAAACAGATTGCAGCACGTGTTTTTCATACAGGAAGTTACTGGTACCAGTCTGAACCGATGGCTGGAGCCCTTGCAACTTTGAAAGAACACAAAAGACTGAATACACCAAAAGTTTGTACCCAGATCGGAATGGAACTGCAAAAGGGACTTGTCGAGATAGCTGACAGCTACGGTTACGAGCTGAAAGTCAGTGGTGATCCTTCAATGCCTTATCTCAGGATTACCAACGATGAAAGCCTCATGCTGCACCAGGACTGGTGTGCAGAAGCAACTAAACGCGGTGCCTTTTTTACATCACACCATAACTGGTTTATTTCAACAGCACACACCAAAAAAGACATAAAAGAAACACTCGCCATAGCCGACGAGGCATTCAAAGTTGTGAAGAAAAAATATGGTGATGAATACTAAAACCAAGGGGGACACAAAATGCCTTTAACAAATGAAGAGTATCTGGCACTGGAAAAAAAGGCCAGAGAACTGAGAAAGTTAACTATAGATACGGTAATGTGGGCCAATGGAGGCCATATCGGGGGGGCACTCAGTTCGGTGGATATTCTGACTGTTTTATATTACAAACAGATGAATATTCGGGTCGATGAACCAGAATGGGAAGACCGTGACCGGTTCGTATTGAGCAAGGGACATATCGGTGTCGGCTTTGCTCCCGTACTTGCCGACAAGGGATTTTTTGATAAGGATATGCTTAAAACTTATAACCACACTCACAGTAAACTCGGCATGCACCTCGACGTTAACAAGGTTGTCGGACTCGATGCCTCAACAGGCTCTCTCGGTCACGGCCTTTCACTGGCCCTTGGTATGTCTCTGGGTGGCAGGCTGCAGGGAAAAAAATTTACTGTCTACTGTCTCCTTGGAGACGGTGAATGTGACGAAGGCCAGGTATGGGAAGCGGCCATGGCGGTTTCTCACTACAAGGCGACAAATGTTATTCCCATCATAGATCGAAACAGGTGCATGATCGATGGCCCCACGGAAGAGGTGATGGCCCTTGAACCATTTGCAGAAAAATGGAAGGCCTTCGGTTTTGATGTAATGGAGATTGACGGCCATAATGTCAATGAAATCAATGATGCCATTGAGAAAGCAAAGACTGCCACAGAAAGGCCGATTGCAATTATCGCAAACACCTACAAAGGCTGCGGCGTCAAGATGATGCAGGATAACTACAAGTATCATTATGCCTCCGTTGATGCGGAGCTGGGAGATCAGTGTAAAGCAGACATTGATGAATATCACGATCAAAGATTAAAAAACTAGGAGAGGCAAATGGCGAATCTTAATTATACAATGCTCGATGCTGAAAAGATGTCAACGGCCGAATATTACGGCCAGGTGCTGTGTGACCTTGCAAAAGAAGATAAAAGGATCGTCGGTCTTTCAGCAGACCTTGCCAAATCAACCAAAATCGGGGCCCTCGAGAAGGATTTCCCTGAAAGATTGTTTAACTTCGGTATTGCAGAACAGAACATGTTTGGTGTTGCAGCAGGTATGGCATCAACTGGACTTATTCCTTTTGTTTCCACCTTTGCTGTATTCACCTCTATGAGAGCTCTTGACCAGGTTCACACTGATATCTGCTACCAGAATGTTAATGTAAAAATGATTGCCACTCACGCCGGGCTTTCTTTCGGACAGGCTGGTTCAACCCACCACTGTACTGAAGATATCGGCATTATGAGAACAATGGCCAACCTTAGAGTAATCGTTCCCTGTGATGGTATGGAAACGGCAAACGCGGTCATCGCGGCATACGAAAATGACGGCCCCTTTTACATCAGGATAAACCGTGGATATGATATGCCCGTTTATGAAAATACTGATTATGGATTCGAACTTGGCAAAGCCGTTCAAATGGCGGAAGGTACCGACCTGACAATCATTGCCTGCGGTTCAGCCGTATGGAGAGCACGGGAAGCGGCCAAGGTTCTTGAAAAATCAGATGGAATCAGGGCGAGAGTCCTTAACATGCATACCATCAAGCCCATTGACAGGGATGCCATTGAAAAGGCAATCCTTGACACACGAAGAATTATTACAGTTGAGGACCACAACGTCATGGGCGGTCTCGGCAGCGCAGTCGCGGAAGTCGTCGCAGAATCTTCCAAAAACTGTGTAATGAGAAAGCTTGGAATACCTGATGAATTCTCAATCATCGGTCTTCACGAAGACCTGATGTCCCATTATGGCTTTGATGTCAACGGTATCGTTGAAAAGGCCAGGGAAATCATGGGCGTCCAGATCGAAGAAGACGATGACTGGGATAATGACGATTTTTAAACAGGAGGAATAGATGGCTACGGAAATAACTCAGGAACAGAAAGATCTTTTTGCAAATAAAATTTTTCTGAATGCGGTATTGCCCCTCCTGAAAACAATACTCGAAGACAGGCCGGCCCTTCAAAAAAAATGGGCCGGACCTCTCAAGGTTTGCCAGGTAAGCTGTAAACTTGAAGATGGAGGAAAGGATGGCACTCATTTTCTTTTCGAAGAAGGTGTCTGTACTCCTAAACGAGGCCTTTACGAAGAGGGCACGCCTGATCTGGATCTTGAATTTTCTTCTGCTATTCACTTAAACAAGTTTTTTAAGAACCAGACAAAGAAACTGCCGAAACTGAAAGGCGGATTGAAAAATCCGGGACTCCTGGTAAAGTTTCTCGGACTTTTAATGAAAATGGGCGGCCTTCTTGGAGCCACAAGCGCTCCCAAGAAACAGGAAGACCAGGAACTGCTGGTAAAATGCATGTTCTATCTTCTCAGCCGTGGTATTAATATTCTTAACAAGATGGGGCACCCTGATGTAACAGCATGGACAGAAAAAAGTCCTGACAGGGTCTATGCCTTTGCTGTTGAAGGATATCCTGACCTGGCAGCCCATCTGCGCATCAAGAAAGGGAAATCAATGGCACGCCGGGGTGAGTATACAAAAAGCATGCCTTTTTTTACCATGAAATTCGATTCACCCCTCAGTGCCCTTGGGATACTTCAGGATACTGATGACATGATCGAAGCGACCATTGCAGGAAGGCTGATCATGGTAGGAGGGCCTGAATTCGGGGCTCAACTGGGAGATCACATGTTAGCAGTCGGTGATTTAATTCAGTAATTATACTGCTGATTTGTCAGAAACAGAACTGTTCACTGTTATTTAAACAGTTACTATTAATCAACAAAGGTGTCTATTGTGAAAATTAAATCTCTAAGTCATGCCGGCATTACTGTAAAAGATTTCGGTAAGGCAGTTAAATGGTACTGGGATGTTTTCAAAATGCCCCTTCTTTCTGAACTCGAACTGGATGCTGCAACTGTCAGTTCTTTGAAAAAACTTTACAATCTTAAAGACGGCATTTCAGTAAAAATCGGATTTCTCAGGTGTCCTAAAGGGGGCGTTATAGAAATTTTCGAATTTTCTGAAAACGCAGAACCCAATCATGCCTGGAACCGCCCGGGGCCGCATCATTTAACCCTCGATGCGAATGGTATAAAAAAATGGCATGAAAAACTGAGTGCCATGGATGATGTTGAAGTTCTTTGTGATCCTCAATTTGTTGAAGGTTCTGAATGGTTTTTCTTCAGGGACCCTGACGGCAACCTCATAGAGTTGATAGATCTGAAATTCAACTATTTCGCTATCAGGAAACTCGGGAAACTGGTCGGTTTTATTCTTCGGAAAACCCAGTTTAAAAACTATTACAGCTAATGATTACCGTGAAGCAGAGTAAAAAGTAAGATATTAGATAAAAAAGGGGACTGTTACTTGACAGCCCCTTTTTTGTTTTATAATAAATGAGATACCGCTAAGGAGTAATCTCCTGCTGTGGAAACTGACATTTTTCCGGACCGGTATTCAATGAGACCCTATTTACGCTTTTTAATTGTTGTTTTTGCATGCATTATTTTACAGGGGGCAGGGCATTACTTTTCACACAGCCTCGTGGCGGGCCGCTATTTCCACTACGGCTGGTTACTCTTTCGCATTGTCATCCCCCTGGTGCTTATTATGGGCCTGCACATTCCCGTGACGGAGACGGGGATTAAACTTCCCCGCATTGACAGAGAAACCCGAAATATCCTGATATTTGCGGCGCTGGTAACAGTGGTTGTTTTTGTCATACTGCAGGGGATGGACGGTTATCTTGCCAGTTACCGCTGGTCTTTTCGGGGCGGGGAAGGCAGGTATTCACGTTTTTTTAATTTTATGACCTTTACCCTGACGACACTCACGGGCTGGGAATTTCTCCACAGGGGATTTCTTTTAAAAGGGCTGCATTATCTTCTGCAGGAAGACTTTAAAATAGACGGTAAAGGCGCTGCCGTCATCGCCGTTGCTGTCACCGCTGTTTTCGAGGTGCTCTTTCATTTCAAAAAACCGATACCTGAACCGGCGGGGCTTCTCCTGGCATCGCCATTTCTCAGCTACCTGGTGATAAAGACTGAAAGCATCTGGCCCTCTTTTCTGCTTCATTTCTTAATCGAAATCGTTTTCATCGGGTCTCTGCTTATCAGGTAAAAAATAATTATAGGGGGAAGTTTAATGAAACTCAAACCGTTTGTAATCATGCTTGCAGGGGTAACATTTATCGGCGCCCTTATCTATTTCACCATACCCCGCGAACCCGCGCCGCGCAAAGGGGAAGTAGAAGCGCTCATGCGCCTCAAAGAATCCGGTTCCCTTGAAGGTGAAAAGGTAGAAAAGACTTCTTTTGAAAAAACCTTTACCGAAAAGACCATTAATTTTTCAGAAATGCACCGGCGTTTTCCAGGCAACAGGGCCCTGCCGGCACTCTCCCCTGAAGTGGCCCGAAAAAAAAGGGCGGAGAGGAGAAAGCGCAATCTTCTCTACGGTAAAATCGCTTCGAACCGGGCCACTGACGAGGAGATCAGCCGCTACTACCGGGAACAGTCTGCCATTGCCCGTGATGTACTGCAGCTGGTTGATTTTGTACTGACCGAGTACGGGGGAAAGCTCACCGAAAAAGAAGTAAAAAAGTACCGGTTCCTGAAAGAACAGTTTCAAAACCGCGTTGATATTATTCCCCGCAAGGAAAAAATCGCACGGGAAAGAATCGAAAAATACAGGCAAAAAAAAGAAAATGGGGCCGCACAGAAATAGCGGCCCCATGGTTTTTTCCTGTTTTCTTACCGTACCACGCCTCAGAGAACTTCCATGAGAAAATCAATGAGATCCCAGTAGGGATACCACTGGTCCAGTTCAGCCGGGTCCGGGGTTTCGTAGTGGCTCGAAACCGGCCTTCCTTCATCAAGAAGTTCGTTGATATAATCCTTCATGTTCATGCCTGAACCCGTGATATCCGTGTTGGTAAAGTCGAGTACACAGGTACAGTGACTTTCATTGAACTGCCGATAGTAGGGGATAAAGTATCCCTGGTTATCGTAATTGTCATACATTCCCATCAGGTTAGCCTGGTCTTCGGCCCAGTACTGGTGGATCAGGGCCATGCCTGGGTCCATGGGATCATCCGGGTCTGTGACCACTATTTCAGGATAGAACCTCTCATAGCTGTATGATGAATAGTTGCCATCCATGGTAAACTGGGTATGGGCCAGTTTATCAGCGGGATACATCTCCGCCAGCATGCTGTTGAGGGTCCCGAAATCAGTGCTGTCGAAATCAACAGGGAGACCTGCAAGGATTGAATCAACATTCCATGAATCGCGAATTTTTGTATGCAGGGGGAGGCTCCTTGCTTCTGAACCTTCTGCCGCTGAATAGATGGGGCCGGAATCATTCAAAAGAATGGCTTCATCTACCCTGTCACCGAGTTCTTCACGGATAAAGTAGTAGTTAATGATAGAACCGGCACCCCCGGCGCTGCAGCCTGTCACCATGAGACGAGGGATGTCATCAAAATCAGGCTGATTCTTCATCCATTCGAGGATTTTCATCACGTTATCATGTCCCTTGTGGTGCCAGTGTAAAACTTCACCAGAATCCGGATCAATGTAATCAATGACATTATTGCCGGTATGGATGTCACCGGTACAGTAGGGGACAAAAATAATGGTCCAGGTATTGGTGGGAAGGCTGTCCCAGGGATGGGCCCTGAAAACAAAGGGAGACATGATAGAAGCAATACCACTGCCCATGTCCATATAATCATCGGGAATACCATTAGGATTGGCGGCACCGCGAATACCTGTTGCACCGGAACAACTTGCATAATCCCAGCAGGCACCCCCCGCTTCGAAGTAGATCAATACGTTTTTCGAAAGGTTCGATGGATTGACGAAAAACTTATACTGTGATCCATTGCCACAAATCGCACCTTCTGGTTCGATCTTATGCCACTTGAAATACTTCTGCTCATCGCAGGCGGAGGCCGTGACAACTACGGCGCCCAGCAGCAAAAAGAAGAGTAGCCTGAAATAACGTTTCATTGAAAACCCTCCATTTAAATTTTAGTATAAAAATTAGTGATTGACACCTCAGTCATTATACAATATAAATTGTTGCTCAGTCAAGAAAATTTGCCGTCCAGACGGTATTTTTTTGAACAAATAAAAAATAATGTATAAAATTTTTAACGGTAAGAAAATCGAAAATGGAGAGTTAGGTGATCCTGTTCCCGCGTTATTCGCAATACCCCATCAGCTGATAGGAGGCCCATTTGTCATCTACCCATTGCTGCAGGCGGGCGATTGTGTCATCGCTGATTCCCTTGAAACGGGTCTGGGCGCGAATATATTCTTCGACAGGTTTACGGCCCCCTTTCTCAGCGATTTTTTTGCTGGGACCATAAAATGAGAATTTTCCTTCTTCGATTTCATAGAGGTCGAACATGCCGCATTCGATGGCCATTCTTCCCATTTTTACAGTGTACTGGGGTTCGTATCCCCAGCCGGGGGGGCAGGGTATGAGAATATGGATGTACCGTGTACCGGTCATTTCTTTTGCTTTTTTGAACCTGTCGTGCAGGTCCATGGGATAGGAGGGGCTCACTGTTACCACGTAGGGAATGTCATGGGCGGCCATGATACGGGCCATGTCCTTTTTATGTTCCATTTTACCACCGATGGATGTAGTGGTGTTGGCCCCCATGGGTGTACTTCCTGACTTTTGCGTACCCGTATTCATGTACGCCTCATTGTCATAGCAGACGTAGATAAAATCGGTATTTCGTTCCGCCGCCCCTGAAAGCGCCTGGATACCGATATCCGCGGTGCCGCCGTCACCGGCCCATCCCACGACAGTGATATCTTCCTTGCCGAGGGCCTTTAAGGCCGCCCTGATTCCGCTGGCACTCGCCGCGGTAGTCTCAAAGGCGGTATTGAGACAGGGGACAGTCATTGAGGATACAGGGTACATCCCCTGCAGAACCGTGAGACAGCTTGCGGGGACAGTGAGTATGACTTCCTTACCCAATGCCTTGAGCCCGTGACGATAGGCTATGGCGAGGCCGCAGCCGGTACAGGCCCTGTTGCCGGGAAGGGCGTATTCAACATCGGTGAGGGTAAGGGGAGTAGTTTTTTTATCCATATTGGCAGGGTTCCTATAGTTTACTGTTAATCCATTCCTGGTCTTTCCGTTGTTCAGAACGGGGCTTTTCGAGATAAGCGTAGCTTTTTTTCAATGCCTCTGAAATGTCCCCGACATTGACATTGCGCCCCCCCAGGCCCATACAGTATGAGTGGGCAAAAAGGTTGATGCCGTAATCGAAAAGGGCAGCTTTCAGGTCACTGCAGAGGGCGCCTTCGTAGCCGTAACTGACATTCTTTTCAAGGACCGCCAGCCCCCGGCACCCGATTTCATTTATTGCAGCGGAGAGTTCTTCTGCGGGAAAGGGACGGTAAAGGCGCACTGAAAGAACGCCCACCTTGTACCCTTCTTCGCGGAGTACATCAACAGCGTCCATTGCCTCGCTTCCGATACTACCCAGTGCTACCGCCACAAGATCAGCGCCGTCACAGCGGTAGGTATCATAGAGGCCGTAATGCCTCCCAAATTCTTTTCCAAACTTTTCACCGGTTTCCCTGGTGACCTGCACAGCGTCAAGATGGGCCTGTTGAAGAAGATGGCGGATTTCGTAATAACCGTGACAGAGAACTCCGTCAGCGTTTTCCCGGGGATCAGCCAGGGTAACGGGATTGATATTTTTCGGATCATTCGGATCGAGTATGGTGTGAGGTACATAATCAGGCAGAAAGGCCTTTACCTTTTTCGCGTCAGGAACCTCTATCGGCATCAGTGTGTGGGAGAGGATGTATCCATCGTAACAGACCATTGTGGGAATCATCACTTCTTCTGCGATACGGTAGGCCTGGATAACCGAATCCATGACCTCCTGGTTGTTACGGCAGTATATCTGGATCCATCCTGTATCACGCTGCGAGATAGAATCCTGCTGATCATTGAGAATTGACCAGGGTGCGGAAAGGCCACGGTTCGGTATGGCCATGACAATGGGAAGACGAGAACCCGCTGCCCAGTGAAGCTGTTCATGCATCAGGGCAAGACCGTTGGCACAGCTGGCGGTAAAAACCCGCGCCCCTACAGAGGAGGCGGAAATACAGACGGTAATGGCACTGTGTTCAGACTCAACGGTAACGAATTCAGCCTTGATCGACCCCTCATCGACAAACTCCATGAGTTTTTCAACAACGGGAGACTGGGGTGTAATTGGATAGGCGGATATGACCTGTACCTCCGCAAGTTTCGCCGCGATAGCTGCGGCATGGTTTGCCGTCATGATGGAGACATCATTATTCGTTTTTACTTTTTCAGTCATGGTTTTTGTCATTTTTTTTCCTTCAGGACCTGTCTTCTTCAACCATGGTAATGGCACCGGTGGGGCACTCTTCGGCGCAGATGCCGCACCCCTTGCAGTACTCCAGGTCAATGGAAAGGGGAACAGACTTGGTAATCACCGCGTCGGGACAGTAGCTCCAGCAGATGAAACATGAGGGTTTTCCCCTGCGCGCCGGGGTACATACCTCGTTGTCAATAACAGGGTGCCTGACGCGCCAGTCCCCTGTTCTGCCCGCCTCTCCCTTTGCCGGTGAAGATGATGCTGTTATATGTCCGCATTCTCTGGTTCCCATGGTGTCTCCTTACTGTTTTTCATAGACCTGTGTTGCTTCAAAGGTCTGCTGAGCCGCGATGATGTTCAGGGGGGCCTTTTCTGCAGAAAATTTTCCCATAATTGATTCTTCCACCGTGGGAAGAGTTACCAGGCCTGTTGTTTTGACAAAGGCCCCGAGAATGGGCGTGTTCAGAATGGCTGACCCGGCAAGGGTAAGTTTATTGTCAAGGGCAATGCGGGTAATATCAGCGACGCCTACCTTTTTGAAAGAAGCGAGCCCAAGTTCTTCAGGGGTATGGGTGGTATTAAGTATCAGGATGGCGTCGTCTCTGTATTTTTCGCGCAGATTCAGAATGGGGAGAAGGGTAGGGTCGAGAACAACAATGATATCAGGGTCTAAAATCTGTGAAAAAATACGAATTGGTTCGTGGGAAAGCCGCAGGAAGGCGGCTACAGGTGCGCCACGCCGTTCCGCTCCGAAGGAGGGAGCAGTGGTGACCCCTTCGTATCCTTCACGATAGGCCCCTTCCGCGATGAGTTGGCTGGCGGTAATGGCGCCCTGGCCTCCGCGGCCGAACCAGATGACTTCAGTATATTTTTTCTTTGCGGTCATGTGCGCTCCCCTGTCTGCTTACGTTTACGTAAACTGATATTTTACTCAGTCATATAAAAGTCAAGAAAAAGTTTCAAATTAACGAATAATGGAACCGCAGGACCTGCATTTGACCGTTTCTCCTTCAAGGTAGACCTCTTCAAGGGGGGCGCCACAGTTGCTGCAGAATTTAACCTCTATTTCTTTAACACGGGCATCTTTTGTTACGAACTCATCAGTGGTCCTGTCGATAAAGCCCTTTATCAGTTTCGCGGAAAGGGCCCTGGAAAGAAACTTTTCCGCTTCAAGAACGGTGACTCCCAGCTTTTCGGCAATAGTTTGCAGCTTGATACGCCGGTATGAACGGATCATGGTGGCCACAGCCTTGATTTGTTCCTCTTCTCTCTGGGCCTTCTTTCCCAGCCTGAGAAGAATTATCCCGGGAACGGTAAAGGCAAAACTGAACACCGCGATTGAGGGGCCTGTATCACGGTCTTTCTGGTCAGGATCAAAAAGCATTCCTATACCAACAACAAGAATAAAGATGCCAAAAATAAGAAGGCAATAGCCGAAAAATTTCAGGATGTTGTCTTTTATAAAAAATCTCATGAGCCTTGTTTTCCCGGTAATCGATTGAATATTTCAATCAAGGATGGCAGAGACAGGCAATAAATGCAACTGAAAAAAAATCAGGGCGGGGTTACTGAAACCAGAGAGCGAGATAGAGATAATTCATGGCACTGAAGGATGCAGCTTCACCGCTTTCAGCCTTGAGATTATAATTTTTGGGGTTTTGGTAAAACTTTTTCATGAGCCTGAACTCAATATTTCTTACATCATCAGCATCTTTACTCTGATAAAGTTCCACAACAGCATCACATCCATGATGAGCCTTTGTATCCTTGAGATTAATTGACTGCCCAATATAAAAGTATTCTACTTTTGATTTTTTAATAAATGAGGAGATAATCTCCTCGAGAGATGCAATAACCTCTTCGGGATTACCGGTAAGAGGAAGTTTATAGTGAAGAATAGAGTCCATCTTTATACCCATGTTCAATAAGATTTTAAAAAACCTGAAAAAGTCTCATTTTAATATGTCTCTTGAAACCATCATTATACTCTACGCAGAAAGAATCAATCTGTTTCCGCTCCATTTACAAAAATAGCAGACTATCTTTACGAATTTTTCTTTACAAAACCGGTATACCCCTTTTTTTGAACGAAAGCTGGTGAGGGAGAGTACAATGATCATAGAACAGGTTCCGGTAACTCGTATGGCTGTTTTCTGTTATATCTGTATCGATGAGTCATCACGTAATGCCGTGCTCATTGATCCTGCGGGGGATCACGAAAAGATAGCCTCCCGCATAAAGGACAGCAGGGCAGAAATCGTTTCTGTCATCAATACCCATGGCCATTTCGACCATACGTCAGGGAATGATTACTGGATCAGTAAAACCGGGGCCCCCCTGATGATTCATGAAAAAGACGCACCAAAGCTCCGAAAAATGTCCAACAGGGTACTTTCAAGGGCAATGGGGGGGAAGTCGTCACCGGCACCGGTAACCCTTCTGAAACAAAATGATGAAATACCTTTTGGAAAATCTTCCCTCAGGGTCATCCACACGCCGGGACATTCAGCGGGAAGCATATGCCTTTACACAAAGGGGCATATCTTTACCGGGGACACCCTTTTCACGGAAGGAATGGGGCGCACCGATCTTGGAGACGGTTCATATAAAGAAATAATGCGCTCCATAACTGAAAAGATCCTTATCCTGCCGGAAGACACCATCATCTGGCCCGGGCATAACTACGGCAGATTTCCCCGTTCAACGGTAAAAGAACAGAAAAGAATCTATTTGAGGTAATATGACACAGAAAAAACCCTATCTCGATTATACATTTCCCGGAGTCACTTCATTTATGGAACTCCTGGACAAAACATTAACAAGCTATCGTATCTATGCACATGAAAGTACACGGGAAATATTCAACCAGGTTCCAGGTATCCTGAACGAAGAAAATGATGTTCTTACCCTTGGCAGCTGCACCCGTGATAATAAAACCGTTTTTTTTGCAGAGTTCAGCCTGGGTATTTCAACAGGCATTGTCAGTAACATTGTCTTTATCTATGACCACTTTCCCAGCCTGGATGAACTTATTGTGACAGCACATGATCTTGAGTCCCTGACCGTGGAAAAGTTGAAAGAAAACCATGCTGATACCATCAGGGACATGGAAAAACTCGATGAGCTCGAATCAACCAAAAAGAACCTGCCGGGTTTTGATAAAAAAAAGTTCAACTGACACCATATTTTTTCTAATTCCGGCACGGTAACGGCAATGAAACCAAATATTTTACTTCCTCTCCTGAAAATTAAAAACAGGTGGAGGGAACAGGGGGGATATCGTGAAGTGCTCCGTGTTGCCGTTCCTCTCATTATCAGTACAGGGACATGGGCGATACAACAGTTTATCGACAGGATGTTTCTTAACTGGTACTTTCCCGATGCTATTGCCGCCTCCATGCCCGCGGGGATGCTGAATTTCACCCTTATAAGCCTTTTTATCGGCACAGCCGCATACGTGAGTACCTTCATTGCCCAGTACTATGGTTCAGACCAGCTCGAAATGGTCGGCCCGGTTCTCTGGCAGGGGCTCTACGTCTCTCTGGGGGCAACGTTTATTCTCCTTTTTTTTATTCCCCTTGCTCCTGTTATTTTTAACTATATCGGCCATGCCGCATCGGTACAGGCCTGCGAGGTATCCTATTTCAGGATTCTCTGTGCAGGGACATTCCCTGTTGTAGCCGGTTCAGCAATGGCGGGACTTTTTACCGGGCTTGGCAAAACTGATATAGTCATGTGGGCAAACATTGGCTCCATGATTATCAATACCATACTGAATTATTTTTTTATTTTCGGAAATGGCCCCTTTCCTGAACTCGGTATTTTTGGTGCAGGCCTCTCATCAGTGATTTCCGCTTTTTTTAATGTTATAGTCTACTCCATTGCCCTTCTGCGGAAAACTTACAGGGAAAGCTTTGGTATCATTACCGGCTGGCGTTTCAATTTTTCTCTTTTTTCTCGGCTTCTCCGTTTTGGCCTGCCCAGCGGGATTCAGTTTTTTCTCGATGTGGCAGGATTTACTGTTTTTATTCTCATCATCGGGAAACTTGGCCGGGACAGCCTGGCTGCAACCAACATAGCCTTTACCATCAGCAATTTTTCCTTTATGCCAATGATCGGCCTCGGTATTGCTACTTCAGTTTTTGTAGGCCAGAACCTGGGAAGAAAAAATCCGGAAAGGGCGCACTACAGCACGTGCAGCGCCTTCCACCTGACACTTTTTTATATGTCACTTATTGCCTTTGCCTTTCTTTTTTTCCCTGAATTTTTCGTAAAACCCTTTTCGTTTGGCGCACGTGACCATAATTTCAATACCATTGCCGCGGTGACCATTCAGCTCATGCGCTTTATCGCCTTTTACAGTATTTTTGATGCCATGAGCATAATCTTTTCTTCAGCCCTCAAGGGGGCGGGGGACACGCGTTTCGTAATGCTCGTAATCATTATATTCGGTTTATTTATACTTGTAATTCCCACGTATTTTGTTATCAATGTACTTCAGCTTGGCATATATTATGCGTGGTTTATCGCCTCTTTCTATATTGTGGTAATGGGGGTTGTCTTTCTTCTCCGCTTTCAGCGTGGAAAATGGAAAAGCAGGAGCGTTAGGGATGACTGAAAAGAAAATTAAAAAAAAGACAAACAGAAAAACACAAGATACACCGGTCAAAAGGGACCACCAGGAGCATGTCTCCCAGCTTATACGTTTAAAAGACCGTTATCTTCTCCCCTCATTCCTGCGGCAGATGAAAAAGTTGCAAATCAGCGGTCTTACGGGAGGCAATGAGATAGAGATTATCACCCGTGGCGGCCTGTTTATATCTTCTATAATGGCCGCTCTTGAAACGGCGGCAAAAAGTATAAATTTCGAAACCTATATTTTTGACAGTGACGAAACCGGCTGGGAGGTTGCCCGGCTCCTGGCACAGAAGGCCGGTGAGGGCGTTGAGGTAAACCTTATTTATGATGCTGTTGGCTGCCTTGGGACCAGTCCCTCCATTTTTACTTTTCTAAAAGATGCAGGGGTGGAAGTAATTGAATTCAATCCACTGGTTCCTCTTAAAAAAGCCTGGAGCCCCGGTTATCGTGATCACCGGAAGATACTTGTCGTCGACGGGGAAACCGCCTTTATCGGGGGGAACAATATCGGCAATGATTATTCGGGAAGCCTTTTCAACAGCACCGCGTGGCGTGACACCCATGTGAAAATTACCGGCCCTGCAGTTCGGGACATTCAGTATATATTTATCGAAAACTGGTACCGCAACGGGGGGGCTCTCATCAACCATGTCAATTATTTTCCTGACATAAAAGATACGGGAAAAAAAATTATCATGATACTCGGTTCACGGTCCCGTAAAAAGACCCTCCGGCCTATTGTTGAATCCTATCTCTCAGCAATCAATAACGCTCAGAAGTACATCTATATCACTAATGCCTACTTTGTCCCCGACGGCGGCATCTATCGTGCCCTTGTACATGCCGCCGACAAAGGAGTGGATGTGCGTATAATGATGCCTGAAAAATCAGATATCAAAATCATCGAATTTGCCAGCCACTATCTCTACAAACGTTTTCTTAAAAACGGCATACGTCTCTATGAATACCAGCCCTCCATGCTTCACGCCAAGACAGCTGTCATTGACGGTATCTGGACCACCATCGGGTCTTCAAATCTTGACATGGTCACCTCCAAGAGAAACCTTGAGATAAACGGGGTTATACTCGACCATGACACTGGAGAAGAAATGAAAGACATTTTTTTCGAAGACCTCGAAGCCTGTAAAGAGATAACCCTTGACGAGTGGGAGCGGCGTTCTCTTCTGCTTTTTATTCTTGAATGGATCAGCTACCGCATTATAACCATGCTTTGAACCCGCGTTTGAGATTTTAGGTCTCATTCCGGTTTTATGGGAATACTTTTTAAATCCCGTCCTCCCACCCCCCAGGGGGGCTATAAAGATGATTTAATAGTACATCTACAATACTGTATTTCGATACATCGTGTACCTGAAAATGAGCAAAAATTCACTATAAAGACTTGACGTAAGGGGTTATCCTGAAAAGATCGATACGGTTCCGTGAGACTCAGGGTAGCAATACAGTGAAAAGAGTATTTGAACAATGCGAACTTCCATACGATCAGCACGGGAAAAACTCCACTTTCTTTTTGAAGACGTAGATACTGTTGCCGGCAGGACCCTTGATCTTGTTGTTATCTTCCTGGTCTGTGTTGTCTCCGGCATATTCGTTCTGAAGACCTACAACTTCCCCCCGAAAATACTTAAGACCCTTGACTCCATAGAAAACGGCATTGTTATCATTTTTATGATAGAATATGCGGCACGCCTCTGGGCCGCCCCTGAACGGCTCAGAGAAGCATTTAAACTCTATACAATGGTTGACCTTATTGCCATTATTCCCTTCTTTTTTGCCAATGATTCGTACCAGGTACTGCGCATTTTCAGGGCACTGCGGGTGCTGCGACTGACACGTTTTCTCCGTGAAAAGCAGTCTCTCCTGGGCAGGTTCAGCCAGATCCAGCTGATTGTCATGCGCATTATCTTTATTATTTTTGCCATTGTATTTGTTTCTTCGGGCATGATTTTTTACGCAGAGTCGGGCAAGACGGGAAGTCATATTCACTCCTTTTTCGATGCTGTTTATTTTTCCATTATCACCCTCTCCACCGTGGGATACGGTGACATTACCCCTGTCACAGGATACGGCAGGTTTATAACAGTTCTCATCGTCAGCAGCGGCATCATTTTTATCCCCTGGGAAATTCGCCAGCTCATGCGGCAGTTTCGTCTTTCCGATGAAAAGGTCTTTAGACCCTGTCCTTTCTGCGGCCTCGCCTATCATGATAACGATGCTTACTTTTGCAAAAAATGCGGCTCGGAGCTCGACTCAGAAGCCAGTTTGAATATAAAGGACATAAAAAATGAATAAACCCGACATTACAAAAGACATGCAGAAACTTCCCAACCGGGACAACCATTACTGCTTCGGCTGCTCTCCCGTTAATGAACATGGACTGCAGATGGAATTCTACACGGATAGAAAAATGGTCTACTCTGATATTATCGTACCTCAACATCTCTGCGGCTGGAACAGCCTCGTTCATGGGGGAGTCATATCCACCATCCTTGATGAAATCATGAGCTGGGGCGCCATTTACCTTGCGCGGCGTATCATTATGACAAAGACCATGACCGTTGACTACCTGAAACCGATACAGGTGGGCAAAAAGCTTCATGTCCAGGGAAGTCTCATCGAAAAAACCAGTGAACGCGAAGCTGTCATGGAGGGTGAAATTTTTAATGAGGCAGGTGATCTCTGTGCCCGTTCACGGGGCACCTTTGCCCTTTTTACCATTGAGGCTATTCGAAAGATGAAAATCATGGATGAAGAAGATATTAACGCCCTTGACCAGGTTTTCAGGCAGGAGTAATGAAACGAGATTTATTGCTGATTTTTTAGTGCGGGTTCTCCGACAGGGAGAGTTTTTCGAAAAACTGGTAGAATTATTATTATCTGACTCCGGTTTTCCGGAGTCAGATAATAAATAACGGTGACCGTTAGGCGTTTTTGGGAGAAGGGTTCTTGTAGGTTACGGCAAGCAAGAAACCAAGTCCAAGAAGAGCTGCTGCAATGTAAAGAGCTACTTCGAAACCGCCTGTGGCTACTTTGACACGGGCAAAAATAAGCGGCCCGGCAACACCGGCAGCGCCCCATGCAGTGAGCATGGTGCCATAGACTTTACCGATATATTTCGGTCCGAAAGAGTCGGCAGCAAAGGCCGGCATAGTGGCAAATCCTCCACCATAGCAGGCAAGAAGGTAACAGGCTACAACAATAAACAGGTAATACCCGCTGATAATTCCGCTTGCAACAAGAACATACAGTATTGCCTGGGTTAAAAACATAATGGAGAAAACACCTTTTCTGCCAATTGCATCAGAAACCCATGCCCATATTAGACGGCCAAGGCCGTTAAAAATGGAAGCATAGGCAATAACTGAACCGCCCGCAGCAGCAAGCACTACTGTTAATTGATCAGGGGAAAGTGACTTGTCAGCCAGTGGTTGAAACAGGGTCTGCCCGATAGGTGAAAGCTGTGAAATAAGGCCGATACCGGCTGTTACATTTAAAAACAGCATCATCCAGAGTATCCACCACTGGGGTGTTTTTTTGGCTTTGCTGAAATCAAAAGAGTCAGCATCAGAAACTGAGCCTGTAGTGGCGGGAGTAAAACCGGCAGGCAGCCATCCTGCAGGCGGGTTCTTGTAGAACTGTGCTGCCCCGGTAACAAGAACCAGAAATATAGCGCCCCACATATACAGGGTATTTGCAGGTCCCATGGAGGCAATATTAAGAGGAGCAATTTTTCCCATAAAAAATGCGCCAGCGCCAAAACCCATAACAGCAAGGCCTGTAACAAGACCGCGTTTGTCAGGAAACCACCTGATCAGGGTGGCGATTGGCGTTACATAGCCAAAACCGTTTCCAAGGCCGCCAAGAAGGCCATAGCCCAGATAAAGCAGAATAATATTATGAGTCTGGATACCAAGACCGCCAACAATGGTACCAACACCAAAGAGTATTCCGCCGAGAGTCGCGACAAAACGGGGTCCCTTTTTGTCAACAAGTGTTCCGCCAAAGGCAGCAGCCAGACCAATAACACCAATACATATCATGAAAGTTACCTGAACTGAGGTTTCTCCCCAACCCCAGGGGTCTTTCATCAGTACTTTTTTAAACACAGACCACGCATAAACTGTACCAAGGCTTAGCTGCATGATAATGGCAGCTATTGCGATTATCCATCGCTTGCTTTCCAAGTTCTGATTTTCCATCATTCCTCCAAAAATATTGTCTTAAAGTTGTTATGCTTTAAGGGTATATATCATAAGGGGCTGTCGAAAGGCAGTATGACCGTATTGTTTCTCCTCCGCTCAAAATGACGTAACAATACATTTTTCTCTAGACCCTTTTGATCTAAATGAGGGCTCTTAATGAGATGAGCCCGTATAATAAGTCTTCAGAGAAGCATCACAGGCTTTGCATTTATAGTCAGAGTCGCAGTGCTTCTCAAATTCCTTTCGGAAATACTTAAGCATTGTTACGATGGGCATTACCGGTGACTGGCCCAGTGCGCATAGAGAGGCCTTTTTCATCAATGTTGCCTTTTCGACCATAAGGTCAATATCTGCCAGTTCAGCCTGTCTGGAGGCAAATTTTTTCGCGAGCTGGTGCAGATGTGCCGTACCTACACGGCAGGGAACACACTGACCACATGATTCATGCTCAAAGAAACTCAGTATCTGAAGAAGAAAGTCTACCGCACAGGTGTCTTCATCACAGACCAGAACTACACCTGAACCAAGCGTTACTCCCGCATTAGTCGGGTGATCGATGTCAAGGGGAAGTTCCATGAGGTCTTTCCCGAGAATACCACCTGCAGATCCTCCTACCTGGGCAAACTTGAATTTCTTTTTGTTTTTGATTCCCTTACCATAGGTATTGATAATCTCTTTAAGGGTAGCCCCCATGGGAAGTTCAATCAGCCCTGTACGGTTTAATTTACCGGATAAACAGTACAGTTTTGTACCCGAGCAGGAGTCTAACCCCGCTGAGCGGTACCACTCTGCTCCCTTTTCAATAATCATGGGCACCGACATAAGGGTTTCCACGTTATTGACATTAGAAGGGAGTCCCATAAAGCCGCTTCCCCCTGGGAAGGGCGGCTTGAATCGAGGGTATCCCCGTTTGCCTTCCATTGAATTGATTAAAGAGGTTTCCTCACCGCAGACATAGGCGCCACCGCCTTCTTTGATGAAAACATCAAAATCAACTCCTGAACCAAATATATTTTCGCCCAGCATTCCTTTAGCTCGCGCCTGATCTATGGCTTTTTGAAGCCTTTCTATAGACCGGCGGTACTCACCCCGTATATAGATATATCCGAGGGTCGCTCCTATGGCATAACCACAGATCGCCATACCTTCAATGAGCAGGTGAGGATTTTCTTCCATCAAAATTCTGTCTTTAAAAGTTCCTGGCTCGCCTTCGTCTGCGTTGCAGATAACATATTTCTGCACAGGATTTTTATCAACAAAGGACCATTTCATACCGGCAGGAAAACCGGCGCCGCCTCTTCCCCGAAGACCTGAATCTTTCATCACATTAATGATTTCATCTGGCTTCATGGCAAAAGCTTTTTGCACCGATTCATAACCGCCATGCTTTACGTAACTGTCTATTTTCAGCGGGTCTATTTCTCCGATTCCATCGAGCAGTCGAATAGTCTGTTTCTTTTCTTTGATGATACAGGCTTTCCCTTCTACTTCTGGGCCGCAATCCTCACTGAGTGATGGCTTTTTCTTTTTGTAAGAATCAATAATCTGTCCGATTTTTTTAGATGTCAGATTACCGTGCAGATCATAATTAATCATCATAGCAGGAGCAACAGAACATATTCCCAGACATTCACATTTTTCAACGTAAAAGAGGCCATCCTTTGTTGCTTCGCCAATACCGACACCAAGCTTTTTCTGAAGAGCATCAAAAATTGTTTTGCTCCCCATGACATGACATGGGCCGGATTTACAGACCCTGATAACAAACTTTGCCCGTGGTTTTGTCTTGAACATTGTGTAAAATTCGACAAAACCGGCCAGGGCGCTTTCAGGGACATTCATTATTTCTGCCACCTTTTGCAGCGTAGGCTCATCGAGCATGTTTTTTCCCGATTTAGCTTCCAGCTCACGCAATATGGCCATGGTATGTTCGCGGGCATTGCCCCATTTATTAACTGCTTTCTGTATTGTTTCAGTTCTCATTTATCTCCCCCTCTATGCGCTAATTTTCTCAATTTTACAGGCACAGACCTTAAATTCAGGAATTTTACAACCTGGATCAAGGGCATCAATAGTAAGCTTGTTTGCTGCCGCCTCGCAAAAATGGAAGGGGATAAAAATAACATTGGCCTTGGGCCTGTCTGTTATTTTTACTTTTAACCTGAGACTGCCGCGGCGTGTTGAAACAGCCACAATCTCACCGTCTTTAACATCATAGTTACTGGCGTCATTGGCGTTCATCTCGACAAAAGCCTCACTGACAAGCTCATGAAGAATGTGTGAATTTCTGCTCATGGTACCTGTGTGAAAATGTTCCAGAACCCTTCCCGTGGTGAGAATAACCGGGTATTCAGGATCAACATCCTCTGCTGGAGGAGTGTACTCTATGCCACTCATAAGCCCCAGGCCGCGGGAAAATTTTCCTTTATGCAGAAATTGTGTCCCGGAATGGTCCTCTGAAGGGCAGGGCCATTGAAGCAGTTCACTCTCAATGCGCTGATAAGTCATCCCGGCATATGAAGGAGTGACAGTACGGATTTCTTCAAAGATATCCTCTGCCTTGTCATATTTCCATGATGCTCCCATCCTGTTGGCAAGCTGCATCATTATCCACCAGTCATCCATGCAGTCTCCCATGGGCTCTACAACCCGGTGCATCATCTGCACACGTCTCTCCGTGTTGGTAACTGTTCCTTCTTTTTCCAGAAAAGCACAGCCAGGAAGCACAACATCAGCATAGGCGGCTGTTTCTGTCATGACAATGTCCTGCACAACCAGAAAATCAAGAGCCTCAAGGGCTTCAATAACATGATGCTGATTGGGGTCAGACATAACCGGGTTCTCTCCAAACACATAGAGAGCCTTTATGTCTCCGTCAATTGCCGCGTTAAGGGATTCCACGATGGTCTTACCCGGTTTAACAGACAGTTCACTCAGTGGAGACCAGGCATTTTTAAACTTATCCCGGTTGTCTTCACTGGCGACAGGTTGATAAGCAGGATAGACAGCGTTAAGGGCCCCCATATCACATGCTCCCTGTACATTGTTCTGGCCGCGCAGGGGGTTCACGCCACCGCCCTCAACTCCCAGGTTCCCAAGAAGCATTTGAAAGTTGGCACAGGATTTAACACCATTGACCCCTGATTTGAACTGGGTTATACCCATACAATAGTAAAGGGCCATAGGCTTCGCCTCCGCGAGAATGCGGGCAGCTTCAACTATTTTTTCTGAATCTTCAAGGCCGCATATTTCAGCCACGTATTCAGGTGTATATTTTTCAACGGTATTTTTGTAGTCTTCAAAGCCTTCGCATCGGCTTTCGATATAGTCTTTATCCTGCAGGCCTTCTTTGATGATAACATGGGCAAGGCCGTTAAGGATTGCAATATTTGTGCCAGGCTTGATCTGCAGATAAACATCCGCATATTTTGCCATTTCGATTTTTCGAGGATCAATTACAACAAGTTTTTTACCTTTATTGATTACCTCTGCTTTTATCATTGAAGCGATTACAGGGTGATTCTCTGTTGTGTTGGAACCTATTATTAAAAAGGCTTCTGAAACAGGAATTTCCCTGATTGAGTTTGTCATGGCTCCTGAGCCAAGTGTAGCCGCCAGACCGGCGACAGTAGAACTGTGTCATAACCGGGCGCAGTGGTCGACATTGTTGGTACCGATCACCGCGCGCATAAATTTTTGCATGAGATAATTCTCTTCGTTGGTACACTTGGCTGAAGAGAAAGCCATTATTGAATCAGGCCCGCTGGATTTTTTTAATTCACCCAGTTTTGAGGATACAAGGTCAAGAGCTTCTTCCCATGTTGCCTCTTCAAAGGCCCCGTTTTTCTTAATGAGTGGAGTGGTTATACGTTTGTCGCTCTGTACGAAATCAAAGCCGAATCGGCCCTTGACGCAGAGATGACCTTGATTGGGGCCATCCTCATTACCCATGGCCTTTACAAGCTGCCCTTCTTTATTGGTATAAAAATCAATTTTGCAGCCTACACCACAGTAAATACAGATACTCGACTCCTTTTTCAGCTCCCATGACATTCCCCGTCCGAGAACTGTCTGCAGGCTGAGTGCGCCAGTGGGACAGAGCTGTACACAGGTACCACACTGCACACAGGAAGAATCGCCGATTGCGGCGAACATATCTGATGTAAGGTGAGCGCTGCTGCCTCGTCCTGCAAAATCCCAGACACGGTTTAACTGGATCTCAGCACAGGCCTTGACACAGCGTCCGCAAAGGATGCAGCGGTCTTCATTTCGCCTGAGGCCGTTGCTGGATGTTTCATCTTTTTCTCTTGTTCTGGCGGGAAAAGCTGTTCCGGGATTTTCAACTCCGTACTTGAAACAGAGAGCCTGCAATTCGCAGTCTCCGTTTGCTTCACAGTAAAGGCAGTTGTGATCACCTTCAGAAAGAAGCATCTCAAGAATTCCCTTTCTGATATCAATGATTTCACTGTCCTCAGTCTCAACTACAATGTCCTGAGCAATTGGCTCACTACATGAAGTCTTAAGCATGGTGCCGTTAATGCGGACCAGACAGATACGGCAGGCGCCGGTTATACTGATCCTTGGATGATAGCAGAGCGTGGGAATATCAATACCGTTGCTTTTCGCAACTTCAAGTATTGTCTCCCCCCGGTTCCCGGATACTCTTTTGCCATCAATAGTGAGTTCGATTCTCTCCATCTTTAAACCCCTCTGATTGTTTTAGCAAATCTCTCTGTCAAACAAGACTTCTATGTAAGAAGAAAAACAATAGAGGAAATATGGCTGATTATAGCGTTTTTGCTCTAATTTATACAATAGTCTTTTTTTTTAACCGCAAAGTGTATCTGGCTGCGCTGTATAAATTTTTTCTTCTTTAAAAGTCCAACAGGATTGTTGTTTAATAGCCTCATTATTGCCTTATTTGAGCAAGCATTTTTTTCTATGATGACCAAATGAATTTATTTGTTAAAGATAACTAAGAAAAAAAATGATTACATTTTTACTTCATGTCGTTCACTTTTGTGTCAGGTTCGTGATAACGACGGTAAAAATGTGTCAGTGTCGTATAGGTCATCAGATATTTCAGAGGTGTCAGCTTTATCAGGTAGAAGAGAGCTGTATAAATCACAAAAAGTGATAGAAAATAAGATAGTACAGAAAGGATCTGGTATACTATCATTGCGCCGCCCGGAAAACGAGTGAGAAGAGATGATGGGATTTGACTGGCAATATAGAGAGCCGGGACTGTAGAAGCATAGTAATAGAGTATAAGCAGGGGCTGTGAGGCTTCCACCGCCTTTGCGGGGCAGTAGGCCATGCAGCGCATGCAGCTCTCACAGGTTATCTTCCAGTAGGGGCGGGGATTTTTTATACCCCTCATTTCAATTGCCTGGAGGGGGCAGTCCCGGGCACACCTGCCGCAGCCGTTACAGTCCGTATTCGCAAAAAACAGCTTTGCCAGGCCGAATCTTCCAAGAAACAGGTAGGGAAGTGAAATCGGCAGCAAAAGACATCCCCAGAGAAACTCCGTACATGTATTCACTGAGAAAATGTAAGCCCTCCCGGCGGCGATACGGTCTGCAAAAACAGATACCCGCCATTCTGTTCTCGTGATAATGGCCCGGGCATTCTTTTCACTGAATCCCGGATGAAGGGACATCCAGTTGGAGGGCATGTCAAAGCTTTTTATCCATAACACACGGTATCCCTTTAAACGCAAAATTAACGCGGCGATGAACATGGCAGAGCCGCTGATGCCGGGAAGAAAGACTCTTCCCCATTTTGTACCGGCGCGTGTTGAAGAGACAAAGGCCTTTTTCCCCTTTCCCCGTGGAAGCCTGACAATTTTTTTCAAAACGAACCAGGGGAGGGTGAATCCATGTACGGGCATGAGCAGACCGAAGCCCCTTTTGTCATCACTAAAGGGTAAAAGTTCATCCTCAGGATCAGATGCTTCGAGGGGAATCACATCTGCCGCGTTACCCGAGGCAATGAGTTCTTTTGCAATGAGGGAGGCGACACGAAAGGAATTTCCCGTTCCACTGTAAAAATAAATGACCCACTTCATGATGAAAATTATCCTTCTGCATGTTTTTTTAAATTAATTCTTCATTCATCACATTTTTCATGGGGGAAGTTTAATTTTGCTCTCTTTTATACTTATTTGTGCGATAATCAACTAAATTTTTTGAGAAACTTCCTTAAAGACACCCTGACTTTTCGGAGTCTACAATATTTTTCACCAGGCAGAGGGGAAGTTCATCTATTTTGTCTTGACTATTTATTATTTACATCCTATATTTTTGATCACTTCATAAACAGGAATAATATATGCCTTTTCAAATAGACACCCTTGGCGAATGCACCTTTGAATCTTCAAAAGTAATGAAAACACCCGTAAATGAAAAATACTATGTTGTTGACAGTCGCAGAATGCTTCTCGATATTTTTATTGACGAAAACGAAAAAAGGGATGCACGGGATATCACCCTTGAAATAGCGGGCCCGCGGGAAAAACTTTTTTTCAACCCTGCAGAAGTCAATGCTGCCATTGTCACCTGCGGAGGCCTCTGCCCTGGACTCAATGACGTTATACGTGCCGTTGTAATGGAATCTCATTACCTTTACGGCATAAAATCCATGCTCGGCATCCGTTACGGATATAACGGCCTCAATCCCGCCATGGGCTATGATCCCATCCCTCTTACTCCTGAAGACGTTGACGATATACATCTCGACGGTGGAACAATTCTGGGATCCTCCCGGGGAGGAACCGAAGATATGACCATTCTCATTGATACCCTTGAGAGACTGGGTATCAATATGCTTTTTACCGTTGGTGGAGATGGAACCCTCCGCGGCGCTCATGCCATAAATGAGCTTGCCCGGGAGAGAAAAATGGACCTTTCTGTCGTAGGTATACCCAAGACCATTGATAACGATATAAGCTACATTCAAAGAAGTTTTGGTTTTGAAACTGCCTTTTCCAAAGCTGTCGACTCTATCTACTCAGCCCATATCGAGGCTAAAGGGGCACCTAACGGCATCGGCCTCGTTAAACTAATGGGGCGGCATTCAGGTTTTATTGCCGCCAACGCGGCCCTGGCGCAAAACGATGTCAACTTTGTTCTTGTACCGGAAGTCCCCTTCGACCTTGAAGGGCCCAATGGCTTTCTAAGCCACCTGGAAAAACGCATAAAAAAACGCGCCCATGCCGTTATATGCATCGCTGAAGGGGCGGGACAGAACCATATACAGGATGAAAAGGGGCAGCCCCGGCGGGACGCTTCGGGGAATATCGTTCTTAACGACATTGGACTCTTTTTGAAACAAAGAATCAAGGAACACTTTGCAAAGGCAGACATTCCCGTTAATTTGAAATATATTGATCCAAGTTACATTATCCGCAGCGCACCGGCAGTACCCAATGATTCAATATACTGCGCCCGCCTTGGTCAATACGCGGTTCATGCCGCCATGGCAGGCAAAACTGACCTCATCATCGGGCAGTGGAACAATGTCTTCGTTCACCTTCCCATAGAACAGGCAATTTCAAAGAGAAAACAGATCAATCCTGACTCTCCTTTCTGGTACAATGTTCTTGAAGCAACAGGACAGCCCTTTTCTCTTGTAAATGAGTAAAAACCGGGTATAAACTTATGGCAAAGAAAGCAATCGATACAATTTATCAGAAAAATCAGATAATTAATAAAATCATTGACGCCATACTCGAAAATGAAAATTTTCTGATAATCGGCCATAAAAATCCTGATGAAGACTGCATTGCCTCCACCGTTGCCATGGGGCTTCTTCTTTCAAAGTTCAATAAAAACATTTTCATCTACCGGGGATATCCCGTACACGATCATTTCCAGTACCTGATGAAAATAAGCCGTTACAACCTCATTACATTACTGGGGAAAAATGATCCCCCCCCTGACGAGATTGACATTGTCATCGCATGTGATACACCCAAGCCGGACATGCTTGACGTTTCACCGGCCGTTGAAAAAATTATTACCTGTGATGACATCATAAAAATAGAAATAGACCATCACCTCGGGGCTGACAGTGCCTATTTCGCCTCTCCTGACATGAGCCTTGTTACCGAGGCATCCTCAGCCAGTGAACTTGTCGGGTACCTGGCACTGAAACTCCGAAGGCGTGACGCCATTCTTGAAGATCATAACATCGAGGAGATACTGACGCGCAATCTTGTCCTGGCCATACTCACCGGAATCATCGGTGATTCAAAAATGGGGAATTTTCTTAAATCAAAACGTGAAAAACGCTATTACCAGATTTTCAGCAGTCTCTACAACAGTATTCTCGCAAGCGAAACAGTCAAGGAAACTAACCTGGCAAATATGCAGGAGGTGTTCACAGAAATACAGAAACTTTCACGAGATGAAAAGGAATGTACGCAGATTTTTCTTGATAAAGCCGCCATTACCAGCTATTTTGGACATGTTGTCATGCTGGCAGAAGAAATGGACCTCCTCTTTGAAACCTACGACAATGATACAATAGTTTCCATCTCCCGCGGTGTCACCGATCTTCTCGCCGAAAAAAGCGGTTACATCGGGTTCGTAACATACTATGACCACACCGAACGGTCTGACCTGGTACACTTCAGAATGAGACGAAGCAAAAAATTTAAAGGATTTGATTTGAGGGAAGTTTTGACCCTTTTTGATATATCAAACGGGGGCGGCCATGAAGGGGCCATTGCCTTCAGGATACCTCGTCAGGAGATAGACGACATCACCTCTTTTACCGGGAAAATAATGGACAGGGTATCCGAAATCGTCGCGGCACTTGTCTGAAAAATTACTTCCCCTTTTTTAAAAAAAGTGAAGGCCCCGACACACCGCAGAGAGAAACAGTGCGCAGCCTGATCCCGCGGAACCACTCCTTCTTACTGATGGTAAATTGACGTGGAACATGTCTCCATCTTCCTTTGCGAAAAATTTCAAAATGCCCGAAATCGGGGGTAAAGCTTTTGTTCCCCCGGGAGTTCAAAGTGACAGTTACGTTTCTCCCCGGCGGGAAAAGCATGGTCACTTCTGGAACATTCAGGGGCGCAGACAACTCCTTTCGTGTCAGCGCAGGCCTGCTGCGAAAGGGCCACTTTTCGTCCTCTTCGTTAAGAATATCCTTGAATATGTAGATGGAGTCCCAGATGTTTTCTCCAGAGCCGTCTCCGTGAGAAAAAAAATCGTTTCTTCCCACAAGGGCGATTTCATAGGTATAACTGAGCCATCCCTTATCAAGGGGAAGTTTCTCCCAGAGTTCAGAATCTCTTCTCTTTACGGGAAACTGTGAACGGCGATAGATGACGCGCTCTTTTCCCGCGCCGTAAATATAGGCGAGGGACCTTCCACCGTTACTAAGCCACTGGTCCCTCAACTCGAGAAGAGAACAGGGAACCCCCTTTAGTTCGGTATGGATGTTCCAGGTGGGATCAATATAAACCCATTTACGGTACTGGTTGCTCCAGACCTCCACAGCAGCGTGCTGGAGACCTCCGGGGCGCCGTAAAAAAAAGTAGCGCGCTGTCCACCCCATGCTCTGCGCCGTCTGCATGTAGAGGGCAGCATATGAACTGCAGAGGAAGGGCACCCCCTCGCGGGTTTTTTCCAGTATCTCAAGAGAATTACGTAAATTCGGAACTGGAGAAGAAAAGCTGTAATCAAGTTTACCGTAGACCCATGCCTTGAGAAGGGCCATCTTCTGGAACTCGGTTTTTCCACGGTAAACGCTCTGGACATGGTTACTTTTACTGCGCAGGAGACGCAGCTGCCTGTTGAGGCATGATTCAAAGTGAAAGACAAAGGGCTCTTTCATGGTTTCTCCCGCGAGGAAAAAAGGAGAGAAAAAACAGAGAAAGAGAAGAGTGAGTAGTGCCTGCCTCCTTCTTCTCTTGCTGAAGACCTTACCTGTGACGGGCAGTACGATCAGTCCTTCCTGTCTGCGGTTTTTTTGCGGGCCAGGAGCAGGTGGTAGGTCATGTCAGGGTAGCCGTAGCCATAGCCGTAGACGAAGGGGACAGGCCCGCGGGAATATTTTTTCACATCATCACGCAGGCTTTTCTGGTAACGTTTTTTAAAAACAGGCAGGGGACGATGGTACATGCCGAAATAGGTGAGGTCCCATTTTTTATTATTTTTAAAATATCGATAGGGGATACCACTGTCATCCTGAAGAACAGACTCAGACCTTTCCATGATGAGATTTCGAATTTTTGAAAAAGTTTTCCATGTCATAAGGTAAGAAGCAGACTTGATGATGGTGGTAAGGGAACCATTGTTCCTGACATACCTGCTGAAGGGACGAAAACGGCGTGACTTGTTACTGATATCAAGGCTGAAGTAGCGGGCCCGCCTGAGGTCCTTTCGAGATCCCGGTGAAAAGATTATTTCAATACCAGGTATGTCATTCTTTTTCTTTGCCTTTCCCGCGGCAACGAGTCCGCGGGATGTGATATGGATTTCCCGGGCGTTATGTATTGTATACCCCTCGCGGGCGAGAAAGAAAAACATTACCGCCGTAATCCCGTTGAGGGAACTTTTCTTTACCTTTTTCTGCATGTCCGTGGTGACAAAGAAAGCATGTTTCAATGAAAAGTTTATGGCAGCAAGAAGTTTCTGCGTCTGTCGTTTCAGCCGCCAGGGGGTCATGCTCTTCATGACCGGTATTCCCCCGGTTGGCTCAAGGCCAAACATGAGAATGTCACGTGCTTCAGGATAAAACAGGAGGGGATTAAGAATATCGGGGCCGCTGAAGGGATAGAAAACCGATTTACTGTAGGGTGATGTGAGATTGTTTTTTCGCCACGTTCTGATTTTTTCCATGTTGGGCCTGAAAAATCCCTGCCAGCTTTTTTCAATATTTCTGCGGTATTTCTGGTACCATGGCAGAGATATGAGTTTCCTGTAGCGCGGGCTGTTCCCCTGAGCAACCCCCGCCAGGAAACGTGCGGTTTCATCAAAGGAGGTGTCATGTTTCGAAAGGGTTATTTTTTCCAGGGATGAACCTTTCACAGAAACATCATCAGGCCTGCTGCCGCAATATCCGCATGATGAAAAAAGTAGAATAGTCATTGATGCAATAATAACGGGGGTGCTGGATCGGTTCATTTTAAACTCCCGGGAAAATAGAATTTCACTTGAAAACATTATTCTATCATGGATTATGTCAAGCAAAAAGAGCCCTGTAGTGCATCTCTTTTACATCGGGGCAATAATTCTGCAGGATATTTTTTAATGAAAAGTTCCATGAAAACATCAACAGGAAAAATTTATTTTACCGCTGCTTTGCTCTGTTTTTTCATGACAGCAGCTGTATTCTGCCGCCCGAACCTGTGCAGGGAGCAGGGGCCCCTTTTTTTCCAGGTACACTTCACGTTTCCTGCAGACAGGCTCAGCCTGGAACAGGCGCGTTCATGCCTCAGGAGAGGCAAACTTCCCCCCCGAATAAAAAAGATTTACCTGCATGAAAAAATTGCCTCACCGGTTAAAAAGGCGTGGCCCGGCTTGCGCGGGGAAGTTTACTCACCGGGGACATCACATCCCCGGCGGGAGAAGGGGGCCCTTCTCATCTCAGACCTGGAAGGCCTCACCCCTTCGATGAAAACCCTTGCCGTTGAAGGGATTTTTCCCTGGGGAACCGAAGAAAAAAATCACCGCATTGTCCCGGGAAAAACCTATCCCGTTATGCTCCCCGGCGCCTCTCCCTGGTCTTCGCAAAAACATGTAAGCGTGGTACAGACCGGCGTTACCGCCATGACGCGTGCCTTTATACATGTCGTGGAGAAACATGGCGACCTTGACCGTCCCCTTAAGAGAATAGTTCATATTCTCCGTGATGCCGACATTGCCACCACGTCAAATGAAGTCTCCTTTACCTCGCCCTGCCGGTGGCCTTTGAAAAACAGGATGCTCTTCTGTTCACCGCGAAAATATTTCAGCATCCTGACCCGGGCAGGCATCGACATGGTTGAGCTGACGGGCAACCATAATAACGACTACGGAAAAAAGGCAAACCGTCAAACCATTAACATGTTCGAAAATGCCGGTATCCGCTACTTCGGCGGGGGAAGAAACCGCCGGGAAGCTTTTACGGTTCGCTGCATGAAAGTAAAGGATACCACCTTTGCCTTTATCGGTTTCAACCAGTGGGGGCCGTCTTCTGCCTGGGCAACGGAGAAAGAACCGGGTGCGGCGCGCCTCTCACTCAAGGCCTTTACCTCCGCCATCAGGGAAGGTGTTGAAAAGGCGGATGTCGTCTTTGTTTCTGTACAGTGGGGAAACGAAAACAGTCCCATTCCGGACCGCACGCAGATAAAATACTTTCATCTCGCTGTTGATATGGGGGCGCATATCATGGTTTCCTCGTCAGCTCACCGTGCCATGGGTGTCGAGTTTTACAGGGGGAAGTTTATCTCATACGGACTGGGCAACTTTCTCTTTGACCAGATGCAGACCGTAAATCATCGAAGGGGCCTCGTGGCGCGCC
Source organism: uncultured Leptospirales bacterium (assembly GCA_964534225.1). Taxonomy (GTDB): domain Bacteria; phylum Spirochaetota; class UBA4802; order UBA4802; family UBA5550; genus CAZHNW01. The sequence goes on from CAZHNW010000017.1 coordinate 35,469, forward strand.
ATCATTTTTACCGTGGCCGTCATATCGAAACAGAACTGATCCCCTATCTGATGTATAACTATTCCGAACCGCGCCCTGTCTACGGGGAGCAGGCGCGCGCCCTTTTCCGGTATGTCTTTCGCTACAGCCGCGGCGGGGTCTTTCGCTAAAGCCTGTTCGGGCTTTCTAAAATTAATAAATATGTTGACAGAGAAAAAATTCTGGCGCTGAATAATTCTGTCATGTTTTCGAAAAATGCCGGCATCTACCGCGGTAAAAGACCCGGCGGTGGGAAAAATAAAAACTTCCCCGTAACGCCTGTCTTTTAATATATATACCATACCTATCTGAGAGGTTTAACCAAAATGAAAAAAGGGATAACGATTTTTCTCATTACCCTTGTTGCTGTTTCTGCCCTTGTCATTACCTTCATGGTAAAAACAGACAGGATACTGCTACGCGCACCTGTTCTTTTCCAGGAGAAGCCCCTTGTCACCTATATTGTAGGCAAAGCCGAATTCAGGCAGCTTAAAGATGAACCATGGCGGGAACTCCTCGTGGGTACCCGGCTGAAACAGGGAGCAGAAATAAAAACCGGTCCCCGGAGCCTTGTGGACATCAGGCTTCATCGCAGCACCGCTATGCGTGTCGCAGCGGAATCAAACATACGCATCGATTATCTTTCTATACGTAAACTTTTGATAAAAATAGACAGCGGTTCAATATTCGGTAAATTCAAAAAACTTTTCGACCTTCACAGTATCCGCTTCAATACCCCTACCAGTACCGCTTCTATCAGGGGTACTGAACTTGCCATTGAAGTGAAAGACGTCCCTGCCGATGAAGAAGACAAAACTGCAAAAAAGAAAAAGAAGAAAGAAACTTCTGCCGAAGCGGTAACGGCAAAAACAGAGCTGCAGACCACGATTTACGGTCTCACCGGCATCATCGAGGTATTTAAACCAGCCTTCCGGGAGCAGACGGTACTGCTGGCCAACAGGAAAAAACTGAAAATAAAGGGCAGCAACCCTCCAGAAAACCCGGAAAACATGAACGAAGATGAAATTCAAAAGGTTCAATCTGTTCTCAATTCACTTCATTATTACGAGGTTCTCCTGATTTCTCAAAAGATTCACTTCAGGACCGGCTCAGCCAGTATCCTGAAAGGATCGTACAAAGAGCTTGACCGCATTGCAAAAATTCTTCTTGAACGTGATGAGAAAATACTGATAGAGGGGCATACTGACAGTGTCGGCGCCGCTTACCAGAACCAGACCCTCTCACTGAACCGGGCACGGGCAATTCAAAAATACCTGGTCTCAAAGGGAGTAGAACAGGATATGCTTAAAGTAGCCGGCTACGGAGAAAGCAAGCCCGTTGCCTCAAATAAAAACAGAAGGGGCAGGGCCCTTAACCGCCGTGTTGAATTTGTCGTTCTTGATGAGTAATTCTCATGGGAAAGCAGCTGCAGCCCAGGGGCCGTCTCTTTTTTTCAGGGCGGCCCTTTCGCTGTAAAGTGTTACAGCGGTTATATTTTTTACGGTTAAAAAATTTGTTCAGGCTTATGAATTAAGTTCTTGCCAAGAGAATTTATATCATGATAGAAGACATAACATTGCAGATGTAAAAAAAGAAAGAGCCACAGGAGGAATTCATGAGCTCTATTCCCGAAGATTTACGTTACACAAAAGACCACGAATGGCTGAAAATGGAAGATGAATTTACTGCGGTATGCGGAATTACCGATCATGCACAGGAGATGCTTACCGATATAGTCTTTGTTGAACTTCCTGAAATCGATCTTGAAATTTCAAAGGGGGAACAGGTTGCGGTAGTTGAATCAGTCAAGGCCGTATCCGATGTCTACGCTCCCGCAACAGGACGCATCACTGCTGTAAACCATGACCTTGAAGATGCCCCGGAGGACATTAACAGCTCTCCCTACGAAAAGGGATGGCTTTTTAAAATTGAAATAAAGGACAAAAACGAAATCGACGAACTGATGGATGCTGATGAATACGGCGAGCATGTGGAAACGTCAGACTGACCCTCCCGTGCCAGCAGATTGACCTGAAAGGAAGGGGAGGGCATCTTCCTGCCTTTCAGGTCAATCTGTCTGTTATTTCTTGATAAATGGTCTCAACAACGCTGAACCTTCCCCCCTGTAAAATTCAACAGCCCTTTCCATACATTCCTTAAAATCTATGTCCCGGCCCTTTTCACGCGCTACGCTTGTCATACCGACATCCATACCGCAGGGACGTATCAGGGAAAATCCGAAAAGATCATTGCAGACATTGACAGCCATGCCGTGCATGGTAACCCCCGAGGTGGCATCGATGCCCACAGAGGCGATTTTTTTACTGCCGCACCAGAGTCCCGGTTTATCTTGAGGCATTTCGGTTTCAAGTTGAAATTCCTGGATACAAAATTTTTGCAGTCCCTGGAGAAGTACCTTGACCAGGGGCCCTGCTTTTTTAGAAGGGAAGGGCAGAACAGTGTAGATGACCATCTGTCCCTTTTCATGTACGGTGACATCACCGCCGCGGGAGATGCGGCGAACCTGGAAACTGTTTGTCTTGAAAAGGTTTTTGTCGGCGGTAATGTTTTCTTCACTTGCGTGCCTGCCAAGGGTTACCACCGGGGGATCATGTTCAAGGATAAATATAGATGGAAATCCCGTGCCCCTGAGGATTTCTTCACGAGCCTTTACCTGAATATCCAGGCCTGTATCAAAGTCGATTCTTCCGAGATTTTTAACAAGAAAGTGTGTCATTTTCATAAAATATTCTTGAATATTCTTTCAGATACGCGATTATAAAGCAGTACTTTATCATTACTATATTTATCAAGGAGTATTCCTCTATGAATGGAGAAATTCTTGTTCAAAACGTCTTTAATCTTTTTGTTATTGCCATCATCATTGAGGCTGCCGTTATGGCTGTTTTCCAGATATCCGCCATGCGTGACCTTGAATCGACAAAACCTTTCCAGACCGCCCGTGATGCCCTGATACTGATTCTTGCCGCGGTTCTCTGTTACAAGGTCCAGATACTGACTCTTTTCAGGGGAACAGGGATAAAACTTCCTTATATCCTCGACACTGTTATTAGTGCACTGGTACTCACGCGCATGACATATTTTATCCGTGATTTCTTTTCGCGCATTAAGCTGGAACAGTAAAGCAGTAAAAAGGCCGTAATTCCTGAGCAGGCTTTACTTCCGATAAGATATATTATGTCTCATTAAAAAACATGTATCGGAAAACCGTTGACAGCGAAAGCGACAATCCTGTATTGATATATCAAAAATAACTGGGGATCAATGACATGCATATAGTCATTCTTGGAGCCGGTGTTGTCGGCATCCAGATAGCGACACAACTCATTAATGAAGGAAAAGATGTTGTACTTATTGAAAAAGACCCTGCACGGGCAAAGTACGTGTCGAACCACCTTGATTGTATCGTTGTTAATGAGGAAGGTAACAATATCGGATCCCTCAAACGTGCCGGCATTCACAAAGCTGATTTTTTTATCAGTGTCACTAATTCCGATGAAGTAAATATGATTGCCTGCGGTCTCGTCAGCAGTGAATTCGAAGTTCCCGTCAAGATCGCAAGGGTGCGCAACCTCGACTACTCAAGTGCCCGCATCGTTGATAAAACCTTTCTCGGCATCGACTATATTGTCAATTCCGAAGTAGAAACAGCACGCCAGATTGCAAACACCGTTGCCCTCGGTGCTGAAAGTGACGTTATGCTCTTTGAAAATACCGATCTTCAGATGCGTAATATCACCATTCAGAGTACATCCTTTTTCAAGGACAAATCCCTGAAAGACATTCGCCAGGGCATTAAAGAATCCTTTCTCATGGCTGGCATAATCCGTGAGGGTGAATTTATTATACCTTCAGGCGATACTGTCCTGAAAGAACATGACACTATCTATCTCCTTGCGACAAAAAACAAGTTTACCCGCATTTTCATGGAAACGGGCCGTAAAAGTCTAAAAATCGACCGCATCTTTATCGCCGGCGGAGGGAGGATCGGTTCTCTCGTCTGCCAGTACCTTGTCAGAACAGGAAGAAAAATAACCCTTATTGATAATGACTATGAAAACTGCAAAATTCTCTCTGAAAAGTTCCCCGAAGCGCTGATTATTAACGCAGACATTTCAGACAATGATATTTTTGATGAAGAGCAGCTCGACACCTATGACCTCATCGTGGCCGCAACGGATAACCAGGAACTTAATATTCTCACCTCTATCTATGCCAAGAGTATGGGGACACGAAGGGCAATTGCTCTGGTAACCAAATCCAATTACCTGCCCATTGCCTCGAAACTCGAAATCGATGCCACTATCAGCCCCAAGAACTCTACCGTTGACGCCATCATGAAATTTATAAGGCGCGGGGACATTAAATCAGTTCACAGTATCTTTGATGGTAAGGGTGAGGTCATCGAATTCTATGTGAATGAAAAAAATCGTCTGGCAAACTGCGCCCTGAAGGACATCGACATGCCGGAAAATTCACTCATACTTTCTGTAGTGCGTGACAATAAAAGCATTCTCCCTGACGGTAACCTGGTTATTTTGCCGGGAGACCTGGTACTCATTATCGCCAGTAAGACTTCGATAGCACAGATCGAAGAATTTTTTCAGGTGTAATAGCAAAGCTTATGAATTTCCGCCTCATAGTCAAAACCATTGCAATACTGCTTCTCATCATTGCAGGCTTCATGCTGCTGCCCGCCCTTCTGTCTGTTTATTTTAATGAATTTGATTCCTTTCGCGCTTTTCTCTATACCATTATCCCTTCTGTACTGCTTTCTGTTTTTATTCTTTTTATTTACCGAAATCTTGGTGATGCATCCCTGTCAACACGGGACGGCTTTCTTTTTGTAACCATGAGTTGGATCACCGCTTCACTGGTAGGTGCCCTTCCCTTTTATATTTCGGGGTGTATCCCTCATTTTACCGATGCCTTTTTTGAAACGATTTCAGGCTTTTCCACAACTGGAGCCTCGATACTGACAAATATCGAAGGGCTCCCGCAGTCCATGCTCTTCTGGCGTTCACTGACTCACTGGCTCGGTGGCATGGGAATTGTTGTTCTCACTGTTGCTATTCTCCCCCTCCTTGGCATTGGAGGGCTGCAGCTCATCAAAGCGGAAGCCCCCGGGCCTACGGTAGATAAAATTACACCGCGGATAACAGAGACTGCAAAAATTCTCTGGTTCATCTATCTCGGCTTTACCATCGCAGAGACCCTTCTCCTCATGCTGGGGGGAATGGATCTTTTTGATGCACTGACGCACACCTTTGGTACCCTTGCCACCGGGGGATTCTCCACGAAAAACAGCAGCGTTGGTCACTTCAATTCCGCCTATATCGATGCAGTCATAACCTTTTTTATGGTCATGGCGGGTATTAATTTTATTCTCCACTACCGTCTCCTGACGGGGCGGCCCCGTTTTCTCCTTCGCGACACAGAATTTAAGGCATACATACTTATCTTTTTCGGTGCCACTCTGATTTTAACAGGCTCCCTTTACGGGAATTTTTATTCAAGTATCGGGGAAAGCCTCCGCTACGCCAGTTTCCAGGTAGCAACGATGCTGACCACAACGGGGTATGCCTCTACCGATTTTGAAAAGTGGCCTTACTTCAGCCAGTTCATCCTCTTTATGCTGATGTTCGTGGGGGGGTGTTCCGGTTCCACTGGAGGGGGAATCAAGGTTGTTCGCCTTGTCACCCTTTTTAAGCAGGCGGTGAACGAAATGAAGTTTCTTCTGCATCCACGTGGTGTTTTCACTTTGAGAATCAGCGGCTCTGCAGTAAGGAAAAACATCGTCTACGCCATATCAGGTTTCTTTTTTCTCTATATCGTCATGCTTCTGGCGGTCACTTTTATTGTCGCCTATTCGGGTTTCGACCTGCTCACCAGTTTTACAACGGCCCTTGCTACAGTGGGAAATATAGGTCCCGGCTTCGGAAGAATAGGCCCCGCGGAAAATTACGCCTTTTTTCCCGCTTATGTGAAATGGGTTCTCTCATTTGCCATGCTGGTGGGGCGACTTGAGCTTTACACTGTGTTGATTCTCTTTACTCCGCGCTTCTGGAACAGGTAGTTTACCGGGAAAGCAGGGCAACTGATTCAGCGGCAATTCCTTCACCGCGCCCGGTAAAGCCCATCTTTTCTGTAGTGGTTCCCTTGATACCTATCCTGTCAGGAGATATTTCTCCCATAGCGCCACTGAGGGCCTTTTTCATGCTGTTGATATAAGGGGCGATTTTTGGTTTCTGGCAGATGATAACAGTGTCGATATTTATTATCTGCCAGCCGGCACTGGTTATTTTTTTATAGACTTCTTCAAGGAGAAGAAGGCTTTTTATGTTTTTAAAAGAATGGTTGCTGTCGGGGAAAAGGCTGCCGATATCTCCCATGGAAGAGGCTCCAAGAACTGAATCCATAATGGCATGGGTCAGAACATCAGCATCTGAATGCCCTGCCAGGCCGAGGGGATAGTCTATAAGAATGCCTCCCATAATGAGAGGCCTCTTTTCAATAAAGGAGTGAGCATCAAAACCGATGCCAACGCGAATTTCATTCATGGTTAAATATTGAATACGTCTGAAAGGGAACTTAGTTTTAAAACATTCAGAACCTTGGAACTGACCTTGTTAATTTTCAGGGTCTTCCCCTTCTTTTTTTGAAGCTTTAGCAGGCTGATAAGCACACCAACTCCGGATGAATCGATATAATCTACATTGGAGAGATCGATCTCAATATCCTTATCTGCTGTCTGACCTATTTCAAATAATTTCTGCTTGAAGGTCTTGATGGTCATCATTTCGATATCGCCATTTATAATAATATTGACGAGACCTTCATTTTCTTTAATATCTATATCCATTTTTGCTACCTGTAAACTTTTTTATAATATTAGAGTATTGCTCTGAAAAGTCAAACATTTATTTTTCAGACAATAATGCAAAAACAAAGACAACACTTTCTCCCTCCGGTATATTATTCTTTCAACATTCTATCAATAAATGCCGTTAATGTAAACAGGATATTAAAAGAATTTGTATTGACATAGCAATCACATTTTATATATAAATTATTATATTACTTTTCCGGGAAGACAGATGAAAACAAAAACTCTTTTTTTCTTTCTAAGCATACTTATATCCCTGGGTTCGCTTCCCCTCTCCGCTCAAAATCAGCCGGAAGAAATCCGCAGTCTCATCAACATTGCCAGGATCAAACTGGACAGGTTGAAAAAAAAGAATGCCCAGACCTATGCAAAAGAAGAAATAAAGCTCATCGAACAGCATATTAAAGATGCAGAAAAGGCACTGAAAGACGGCCAGGAGGAAAAGGCCCTCCTTACCATCAGTATAGGCATGGCTTATTTTAAAAAAATCGATGCAAAGATCGAGCTGCAGGAAGCAGAAAAAAAATTGAACGAAACCAGGGCCCTGATAAAAACCAAAAAGGAAGAATAACAGTGAAAAGACCAGTATTGATCCTCATACTCATTTCACTCTGTGCACATCCCCTTTACAGCTGGGACCAGAAAAAAGCCACTGAAAAAATACAGGCAGCCCGGCAGAAAATGAGCGATCTTGAATATAACTTTGAACTTAAAAAATATATTCCCCACGATGATTATGCTGAAGCCGTCATCAGTCTTCGTAAGGCGAGCCTGGCAATTGAAAGGAAAGACTACCTGCATGCCTACTATCATTCATCCATGTCTATTGTAAAGACAGAGACAACAACCATATCCGCCCTTGCCCGCAAGGCAAATTATGAACAGTTAGCCCTTGAAAAAGACTATTATAAAAAACACCAGGCACCGAGTAAAAAGGCCATTGATCTTTCAGATATTATCGCGGCAAACCTTCTTAAAAAGGCAGATACCTACCACAGAGTTTTGCCCGATAAAAACATATTCATAAAAAGAAAGTACCGCCTCAGTAAACGGGGAAAGGAAACCATGAATAAAATTGCCGCGGTATTGAAAAATCATGAATAAGCGAAAATAAAAATCGTTGGTCATTCAAAATACCGGGACCTTAAGGCCTATACCAGGAGAAAAGCGGATTACCTCAAGATGTACCTTGCAGAAGAAGGCATTAAGCCTGAGAGAATCGAGACAATTGGTCTGGGCAATTCAGAAGTTATGGACACTGCTATAGGTTTCAGGCGTGTCAACAGGGTCGAAATCATAATAACCGGTATCAGGTAAAACTCAGACATCGCTTTCCCGCAGCTCACGAATTACCAGTCGCAGTTTCTCTTTTCCCCTGAAATGGTTTATTTCAAGAGAATAGAGAAGGTCCATGGGATATGAACTGTTAAAAAGATTCTCCATCTCATCAGCGATCCCCCAGCCGATCAGTTCCCGCCGGGCAACTATGAATTTCCCGTGATTGCCCTCTTTCCCAAAACGTGAGAAGCTTTCGACAGTCACACCGGAGGCATAAAAGAGAGGATTCTCATTACCCCTGCCAAAGGGGCCGAGAACGGCCAGCTCTTTTGCCAGTTCAAGAGAAGACTCCCCCACGGGAAGTTCAACATCATAGATACAGGGGTTGTCATCGGTAATGTTGAGTTCATGTTTTCTTAGTTCTCCAATGATCCATTGGAGTTTTTCACGGGAAGTGGTAAAACCGAAGGCCTGTGAATGCCCGCCGATTCTTTCAAAATGTTCCTCGAAGAGAGAAATGAATGAGAGAAAATCAATATTCCCGGGCGCCCTCCCCGATCCCTTTACGCCCTCGCTGTTTTCGGTGGCGACAATAACAGGCTTGCTGTATGTGTCCGCGAGGCGGTTGGCAATGAGACCCGCCAGCCCGTCAGGGATTTCATCACAGGAGAGAAAGAGAAAGTCACCGTCATTGGGAACAATCCCCTCCTCTACCTGCAGGATGATGTTCCGGCAGGCATCCTGCACCAGCTGTTTGCGGTGATCGTTGATGTCCCTGACCCTGTCAACAATACCGGCGACTTCATGTACGTCTTCCCCGAGGAAAAAAGAAGCTGTCAGTTCTGCTTCGCCGAAACGTCCGGGACTGTTCAATATCGGGGCGATGTCCCAGCCGATGGCCCTGCTGTCTACTTTGGAACCGTTAATGAGGCGCCCAAGGCCGGGGTGTGTCGTGCCGTTGAGGCTGTGTATGCCGTAGGATGTGAGGATCCTGTTCTCTCCGTTAAGGGGCATGATATCAGCAATACTTCCGATGGCTACCTTGCCCAGCGACTCGTTGACAAAATCATTTATCCTGCCGGAAGATCTCCATCGTGCTTCTTCAAAACAGTCATGTAAAAGGTCAGCCCCTGATGAGTAGAGGCTCCGCGGCAGAGAGAAAGCCTCGGCGGCATTGTCGAGATTTTTAAAGGGGGGGAAGTTTATCATGTCGCTGAGGCGTATCACCTGCGGGGAGTCAAACTTCCCCCTCAAAAACGAAAAGACCGGTTCAGTGGCAGCGACAAAGAGTTGATCCCCGTCACCGGTTTCGGGAAGGTCATCACCTGGAAGAAAAACCTCATCTTTTATAAAAACCCCGTCGCGGAGAAAACGGCAGTGATACCTGCCGGATTCTTCATTGATGAGGTAAACCATTTTTTTAAAAGAAGGAAGATAACTCATGAGCAGGGCATGACATAGTTTGAATATAACCCCTGCCCCTGCAAGGTTACGGTAGGGATATCCAGAATCAGGGAGTTTCGGATTCAACACTATTGCATCTGGAAGAACCTCATCAGGTTCATGGTGATCTGTAACGATGACATCCATACCCAGAGAACAGGCAAGTTTTATCTCCTCAATATCCTTAATGCCTGAATCAATGGTTACGAGAAGGTCTGTTCCCTTTTCACTGATCTCCCTGACGATTTTCGATGAGAGGCCGTATGATTCTTCACCAACGGGAAAACGGTAATGGGGGGTGATTCCCATTCTCTTCATGAGGCTGTAGAAGACAGAAAGGCCCGTGATGCCGTCAAGATCAGAATCGGTAAAGACAGTAATTTTTTTTTCGGATTCTATAGTTTCTCTCAGGAGAGAAACGGCATCGTACATGCCCTTGAGAAAAAAGGGGCTGTGAAGCCGGGAAAGGCGGGGGTAGAAAAAATTATAGAGTTCACTAAGTGATGAGGCACCTCTGCCGATGGCGATCCTGAGAAGAATCTCGGAAAAATCAAAACGGGAAAGGGCCTCTGCAAAAAGGGGGCCATTCTCCGGCCTGGAAAGCCACTGCCTCATTCTAATGTCCTTTTCGCGCGGCCACTGCCTTTTCAGCAAGGAAACGGGCCTTGTCAACGGGGACCTTTGAAACAGTTTCAAAAAGACATCGAGCCTTACCGGACATTTCAATTTTTATCTCATCAATAATTTTATTGAGAAGGGGGTCTTCAACATGGATGTCTCCCGATGCCTGTTTAAGGAAGGTCTCGTTATCATTACGAATCTTGATTTTTTTACTGTTAAAGTAATTGCCGATCTGCAGGGCACGAAGAACGGCACGATAGAGGGCAAGTGTTTCACTGCAGTTTCCGCAGTAGTAGGAGACCTTCCCAACCTGCCGGTCTTCGCGGTCATGAACAGTGATGCCGAATCCCCCGTTTTTTTCTCCCTGAGGACTGTACCCGGCGATATACATGGTAAGGACGGAGTCAACGGGAACAGCGGAGAGTTCCGCCCCGGCAAATATGCGGGATGTTTCATCATCTTCTGCGGGAGCCTCACCCCTTGCAGGATTTTTCTTTTTTAAAATAATTTTTTTACGTGAATTCTGTTTTTCATATTTTGCAAGAATAGTCCGTGCCTGCTCGATGATGGCAGTAACGTCATCAACCTCGCATGTGGCAAGAGAAGCAATCTTTTCAAGACTCTTACCTTCTGCCAGTAACTGTAATACTCTGTCAATACTGAGTAGCATATTTTTTACCTGTTTCTGTTTTTCTCCGGTTTCGCGCCCGGTCTCTAAATGGTATACGAAATTCATCACGGAAAAAAAATATTTTTTTACAAAAAATGTATTCCCCGAAATAATATCCCCTCCGGGGGGCAGGGATTTTTGAGGCGACGCCTTTTTTCTTAATACTCTTTACTGTAGAGAAAGCGCCCGCAGTTGGTGCAGGTGACAATGGCCTCGTTGGTTTTCGCCTCCATGGCAAGTTGTGCGGGTACCTGGAAGTTACAGCTTCCGCATATTTCTCCTTCAACCGGGCCAATGGCCTGGCCGTTTTTCGATGACAGGAGCTTCAGGAAACGTGTTTTTACTCCTGCTCCCAGGTTGGGCAGCAACTGGTCATAGAGTGACTGGTTTTTGCTGATGGTCTCCTCCTGGGTGCGGATCTTGTCCTGGATGACTTCACGGTCTTTTTCGAGCTGCTCTCCTGATTCTTTATAGTCAGTGCCGGCCTTCGTCAGTTCGTCTTCTTTTGTCGCGAGATTATCCATCATCTCGATGAGGGCGCTTTCAAGGGTGTCATCTTCTTCTTTTGCTTCGGCAAGTTCTTTTTCGAGGGCGCCTGTTTCTTTTTCTGTTTTAAGCTGGAGGCGACGATCTTCAAGTTTTTTAATCCGTGCGTCTATGCTTTCGAGTTCGAGTTCATTTTTCTTGACTTCCTGTTTCAGGGCCTTTACTTCCCCCCCTGCTTTCTCTTCATCTTTTTTGAGCTTTTGAAGCTTCTCCTCCCAGAGGGCGAGATTTTTTTCATTGCGTTCGATTTCTTTTTTCGCCGCAAGAATGTTCTGCCAGTAACGCTGCAGTTCAATCATTATTTTAATGTCGCTGTTCATTGTGTGTAAATCCTGAAGGGTGATTTTTCTGTCTCTGTAAAAAACAGGGAAAAACCCTGATTTTTCTGTTTTTCATTAAGGTGTTCCTCTACACGGTCGCGCAGGTAGCTCATCATCAGGTATTCCGTGCCGTAGTGACCCGCGTCAATGACGGCTACACCGTAGTCAAGGGCGTCACGTGCACTGTGATGCCCCACGTCCCCAGTGATAATGCAGTCAACGTCACAGTTCGAAATAATTTTTTCCACTGACGAACCGCCGGCACCATTGAGAATGGCAATTCTCTCAACGTGCTGCCTCTCTTCACCCGCGTAGACGAGAAAGTCAAGCCCCAGCGCATCTTTTACCTGTCCCATGAAATTTTTCAGGGATGTTTTTTTGGCGAGGGTCGAAAGGGAACCGAAACCGGGGGCATCTTCGCCGCCGGGAACCTTCCCCTCAAAGAGAACTTCTCTGTGTTCAAGGCCGAGCTTTTTCTCGATAAAGCGATACATGAAACGGTCAAAATTGGTATGCAGGGCAAAACATGAAATGCGTCCGTCCATGAGCCGCAAAAGAAGGCCTGCCCTGGGGTCACGATCATCAATGCGTTTAAGCCCCTTGAAAAACCAGGGGTGATGGGTAATGATGAGATTGCATTTTTTCTGTTGCGCCTCGTCAATAATGGTGCCGGACAGGTCAAGACAGAAGAGTATCCCGGTGATTTCTTCGCGGGCAAAAATCACCTGCTCTCCGCTGTTGTCATAGGACTCCTGCAAATGCTGCGGCCAGGTCTCATTGAGCCATGCTGTCAATTCTTCAACTTTCATTGAGCATCCATTCCAGTGTTGCGATTATATCATGGCGCGGCTGCCAGTTAAATTCATTTTTAAATTTTTCCGCTGATCCGTAGACGATGGCCATGTCGTTTTTCCGCTGCAGGTCCGCCGCGGACTCAATGGCAGGACGGTGCCCTGTAATCTCAACCAGGTGGTCAAAAATTTTTTGCAGGGCAACGGGCTTTTCGCTGCAGATATTATAGGTCTCAACAGTGCCGGCACTTCGCCTGCCGGTTTTTTCGATCACGTCACTATAGGCGCTGATAATGTCCCGGACGTCTGATATGTCCCGTGAGACATCAAGGTTGCCCAGGGTTATGGAAGGTTTACGCCGGGCAAATGCATCCACCAGTTTCGGCACGAGAAAGTTAAGTGCCTGGCCCGGACCGGTATGATTAAAGGGGCGCAGTATGGTGGCGGGGAAGTTGTTCTCATGTGCGTATCCTGACACCATTTGTTCAGCCGCGGCCTTGCTGGCGCCGTAATGGTTTACCGGTGCCGGGAGTGACGTTTCTGCCAGGGGAAGTTTATCTTTTTTAACCGCGCCGTAGACCTGGGAGGAGCTGGCAAAGATAAAGTGCGGGGAAGACTCAAGTGCTGATGCCGCCTCGAGAAGGTTGATGGTTCCGGAAAGGTTTATTTCATGCATGGTGCGGGGCTCTGAGCCGCGTACATGACTCACCGCGGCGAGGTGAAAGATGATGTCAGGGGTTGTATCAGTGACGAGTTTTTTTACCGCGGAAAAATCCGTGATGTCACAGGCATGTATATTCTCGCCGGGGGTGATATCCGTGGCGATGACGTGATGACTTCCCCCTGCCAGGGTGGCGGTGAGGTAATGCCCCACAAAGCCGGCTGCTCCTGTGACCAGAATTTTCATGTTTTCTTCGTTATCCTCTGCATGTCAGCTTCGGTCATCATGCGCACCAGTTCCGGGAAGGTGGTTTTAACTTCCCACCCCAGCGCCTCTTTTGCTTTTGAGGCATCCCCCAGGAGAAAATTCACCTCCGCGGGACGAAAAAACCGGGGATTGACACAAACCAGTTCTTTACCGTTCTTTTTGTCAATGCCCCGTTCATCAGTGCCGGAACCTTTCCAGGTGATTTCGATATCAACACACCTGAAGGATTCCTCGATGAAATCGCGCACAGAATGGGCCTCACCACTGGCAATAACAAAGGTGTCGGGATAATCAAGCTGGAGCATTTTATGCATGCACTCGACATATTCGCCGGCAAAACCCCAGTCCCGTTTCGCGTCCATGTTCCCCACCTCGAGGTGGTCCTGGAGGCCGGACTTGATGCGTGCCACGGCGTCGGTGATCTTGCGGGTAACGAACTCGATTCCTCGCAGGGGGGATTCGTGGTTAAAGAGAATGCCGCTGGTACCGAAAATGTCATAGGCCTCGCGGTAATTTATGGTCATCCAGTGGCCGTAGAGTTTTGCCACCGCATAGGGACTGCGGGGATAGAAGGGGGTATCCTCGTTCTGGGGGGTTTCCTGAACGTTTCCGTAGAGCTCAGAGCTCGAGGCCTGGTAGAATTTTATCTTTGTATTAACGATGCGGATTGCCTCAAGGAGATTGGTAACACCGATACCGGTAACCTTCCCGGTGAGAACGGGTTTTTCGAAACTGACGGCAACAAAGCTCTGAGCCGCCAGGTTGTAGACTTCATCAGGTTCGCTTTCGTTGAGAGCGCGTATCAGGTTACCCACGTCGAGGAGGTCTATTTCAAGGAGAGAGACACGGTCATGGACACCGAGTTCTTCGAGACGCCAGAAATTGGGAGAACTGGTTCTGCGGTACCCCCCGTAGACAGTGTATCCGAGTTCAAGGAGATGGCGTGCCAGGTAGGCTCCATCCTGACCGGTAATTCCGGTGATAAAGGCGGTACGGGACATAGTGGTTTCCTGATTTCAAAGATAGTGGGACTGTCAGCCAGTATGGAGATTACGGTGAAGTTGGCAAGAATAATTTGGTGATTTCCCTTGACATATACGTATAAATTTTATATTTTTAATACGCAATAGAGGAGACCTGTCATGGAAACAAAACTTACCCTTAAACTCGACAAAGAGATCATCGAACAGGCGAAAATTTACGCCAGAAATAAAAATGTCAGCCTGTCCAAAATGGTGGAAAAGTACTTCAAATCATTAACCGAAGAAACCCTCGAAAAGGGCCCCAAAACAGGGCTGGTAAGTGAGCTCTCCGGCATCATCGATCTTAAAGACACGACCGACCAGAAAGATAAATACACTGAATTTCTTATCAACAAGTATAAGTGATGAAAAAACTTTTTATCGACGCTGACATTATACTCGACCTCCTTGCCAGCCGGGAACCCTTTTATGAATACTCTGCTGAAATCTTTTCACTGGCCGATACCGGAAAGATAAAGGCATATACCTCGCCTGTCATTATTGCCAACCTTCATTATATTTTGGCTAAGCTTACAGGTAAAAAAGAGGCGATAAAGCATATTCAGAAACTCCTGACCCTGCTTCAGGTTTTGCCGGTGGACGAAAAAATTATCACGCTTGCCCTTTCATCGAATTTCAGGGATTTTGAAGACGCCATCCAATATTATACTGCCCTGGAAAATAATATTAATTATCTCATAACCAGGAATGTCAAAGATTATAGGAGGGCCAAAATCTCCGTGATGACAGCAGTCGATTTTCTGACGATTTACCAGGCAAAGTTATGAGTTTCATCCCGAAGTAAAGGGCGATTGGCCGTAGAAGGGACCTGCCCCCTCTCCTTTTTTCTATTCTAAATGGGAGAGGGGTGGCCCGGAGGGACGGGGTGAGGGCATCAATCGGC
>CAZHNW010000018.1:0-31897 GCA_964534225.1 uncultured Leptospirales bacterium
ACCGGGCAGGTGGCGAGCGGCCTCATCGGCACCAACGCCTTCCAGGAACTCGATACCGTCGCCCTCATGAAGCCCATAACCAAGGCATGCTTTGCCGTGGCTGACGCGGCAGACCTTATCGACATCATGCCCCGCGCCTTTGCCATTGCCGAATCAGGCCGCCCCGGCCCTGTCGTCGTCGATGTTCCCCGCGATGTACAGACACAGGTGGTGGACATCACCCGCGCGCCGGCGCCCCTCCATGTCGTCGCCGGGGGCTTTCCCCCGTCATCACGCATCAATGAAATGGCCGCCATGATCAACGCGGCAGAAAGGCCTGTTATCTTTGCAGGAGGCGGCGTCGTTTCCTCTGACGCGGCAGGCGAACTCGGCACACTGGCGCATCTGCAGAATATTCCCGTCACCCTCTCCCTCATGGGGCTGGGGGGATTTTCCGCCGACGATGATCTCTATCTCGGCATGCTGGGTATGCATGGTGCCCGGCATACGAATATGGTCATGCAGGAAGTTGACCTCATCATTGCCCTGGGCGTTCGTTTCGATGACCGCGCAACAGGCCGTGTCCGTGACTTCTGTCCCGACGCCTCCGTAATCCATATTGATATCGACGCCGTTGAAATCGACCGGATACGCAAAAGCCATATCTCATTTCAGGGGGACATCCGTTCCACTCTCATGGAACTGCTGCCTGAACTTCCCCCCAAAAAACGCCCCGCATGGAAGAAACGGGTGGCTGACCTGAAAGAAAGGTTCCCTCTCCCCGCCTTTCCCGCGGAAGATACCCTGAACCCGCGCAGTATCATCAAAGGCGTCAGCAGACTCGCGGGAAGAGACGCCATCATCACCACCGATGTGGGCCAGCACCAGATGTGGACGGCACAGGAATACCCCTTCACAAAACCGCGCACCTTTTTAACTTCAGGCGGCCTGGGCACCATGGGCTTTGGCCTTCCCGCCGCTATTGGCGCGGCTCTTGCCGCCCCTGAAAAAGATGTCATCTGTATCAGCGGTGACGGTTCCATCCAGATGAACATACAGGAGCTGGCGCTCCTTGCGGAACTGAACCTGAACGTAAAGATACTGGTCATGAACAACGCCGCCCTGGGACTGGTGCGGCAGCAGCAGGAACTTTTCTTCGACGGCAACCATTCCGCGTCGGTCTATGCCATGCCCCTTGATTTCGCCGCCCTTGCCCGTGACTTCGGAATTCGCGGCATCAATCTCACCGGCAGTGATGAGCCCATGCGCGACATGGCCAACATGCTCAAGACAGTCGGCCCCTGTCTCATCGACATTCCTGTCAGGGAAGAAGAAATGGTTTTCCCCATGGTTGCACCCGGCGGCGCCAACTCTGAGATGATCGCTGAACCGGTTAGAAAAAAGTAATTTTAAAAAGTTTCTTCCCGCCGCGGTGCTGCCGCGGCGGGGGAAGTTAAAAAACTTTCACATGAAAAAATCAAAATATTCTTTCACAAAAGTTTACAATCATAGTGAAAAAATTTCTCATCATTGCTCATGATACAGTATTTATTCACCATACCCTGGGCGATAATCATTCTGTCAAAGGGGTCCCTGTGGTGAGAAGGCAGGCTTTTTAAAACCAGCGCATCCCGGGAAGTAAAATCAAGTAATTCAAACCCGCTCTTCTCGGCCATTTCAACAGGATTGAAATTGATTTTAATTTTACCCAGTGACGCCTTTATCATCAGTTCAGCGATAGAGATGGAACTGATAAAAATCCGGTTACTCCGAATCTCTATCTCGCGCAGACGCTCTTCACCGATTTTATCAGGATCGGCCAAAGCCCAGAGAAAGATATGAGTATCCAGGATAATCTTCATTCATCATTCCCGTAAAACATTTCATTTATGGCTTCATCTTCCCTGTTAAAGTCTTTCGGTATCTTGACTTTCCCTTTCAGGAGTCCCAGGGTTCTCTTTCCCTCGGGCTTATGGGGAACCAGCTCCACAAGAGGGAGATTGTTTTTTGCAATAATTATTTTTTCGCCATGACAGGCCATATCAACAAGTTTAGAAAAATTGGTTTTCGCTTCGGCAATATTGACAATCATAAGTCACCTCTCATGGTTGTATAGACCTGTTGCGCAACTGACAGGGAATGATATATCAGCCCCGCCGAAGGCGGGGCTGATACCCTCTTTTCCCGGATTTACAACAAGTCTAATATACCAAACATGGTCAACATGGTCAACTTTTTATGTCAATTAACCGGGGTATTTCTTCCCGCCGCGGCGCAACCGCGGCGGGGGAAGTTTTACTGCCCACTGTGCAGTGAACTAAAAAAGATACCGGCACCCCAGGGTGATACCGTGGAATGTTTCGTTCTTACTGGTTTTATCCGGCACAGACGTATCGCCGTTGAGATCGAGGTCACTGGTCATGTCAAATGCAAGGTACTGAAAGCGGTAACCGAAGGTGAGCACGATGGTTTTTGAAAGGGACCAGTCAGCCTTAAGTGTCGTCATAAAACCGAATTGCGGCTCGATGTCAATGTTGCCCTTACTTCCCTCAAAAACCGCCTCTGCATCAGCAAACATATATCCCGATGCGATATCAAGGCCCAGCTTCAGTTCTTTCATGACAGGGTATTCCGCCCCGAGCCCCAGGAGGGGAAAATGAATATGGGAAGTCACTTCAGCCCTTCGTGAAAGACTGTAGAGGTTTATCCCAGAATACGAGGCACCACCGGTAAACTTCGCGTCGATATTGTAGTACATGTAGAGGTACCCGGCAAAAACCGTAAAATATTCAAGAAATCGGCGCCGCCCTTCCGCCATGACCTCGTAGCGTGAAAGGGTAATGTCACTGGAGACGTTGAGGGGAACATTGACTGTCCCTATTAGGGTACCCGTGTCATAGGTCAATGAACCCGGGAAGTTCATCTTCTGGCCAATGTATACGCTGAACATGCCTTTTACTGACGCCGACCATTTGCGGTCATCTGTCTCGAACGTGAACGATGGTCCCATCATAAGACCATTGCCGATTTTTTTGTCCGCTGATATGGTATGCCCTGATACGGCCGCCTTATCAGCCACCACCTGGTCAATCTCAGCTTCGACATAACTGTCAATACCATCCTCAACGACACCGCTTATGGCGCTGTCCCAGAAAACATACCATGCCTCAACACCGGCGGAATAACGCGCCGCCGATACCGAAAACGAAAAAAGAAAAACGAGAACTGCAGTAAAGATTATTTTTTTCATCATGATCCTCCCTTGATCTTTTGTTTTTAGTGCCGAGACCGTTGAGAAAAGAATTAAATGAATCGGCGCTATCGTCCTTTAACCTGAAGAGCCTGCTTTAAGTATATTGATTAAACATTACAAATAGTTCACATTCACGCGGTGAAGGCATTAGCAACAATCCTTTGATACAGAAACATTTAAGCATTGACATAAAAAATCACAGTTGCAAGGCTTTTTATATAATCTTACAATATCCAGAAAAAAATTTTCAGTTTGCAAAATAATTAAACAATTACTACAATGTTATAAAAATCAGTAATTATTCTTTTAAAATATTTGTTACACATATATACTAATAAAGAGTAGGACCCTTCAGCGGGAGGAACGGTTTTACTAATGTTAACCTCTATTAATTACTGTTTTCCGCCCCCCAGCGGCGGACGAAAAACATAACTGCTGAGCTTGCCAGTAGTGATAAAACAGTGAAATTCTAAAAATTTAATTTTTAGAGGTTATCTAATGAATATTTGCATTAAATTTCATGTTCTGGAATAATTACTGTATAAAAAAACAGGGTTCTTTATATTCTCAACCAGTGGGCGGGAAAAAACAGGTAGTACAGGTAAACTGCAGAAATAAACATTGCAGTACCAGCTCCCGTGCCATGAGAATAAAATTTCAAATATGTGAGGAGTTGCTATGTCAACTATTGATTATTTCAACCTGCCCTGGAAAGACCAGTGGCAATGGGAAACCATGGAGCTGCCAACGGTTGCCCAAAAGTATGTTGAAAATGCTAAAAAGTACGCGGACAAGGATTTTCAGCTTTTTAACCCGGCGCTGTATAACGGTGACAGCAATGGCCGAATGACATGGGGGCAGACCCATGAGAGAGTCGAGAACTATGCCTGCGGCCTGATGAGCATTGGCTTCGAAAAACAGGAAATGGCGGGCATCATGGCACCCAGCGGCCCATACTGGACACACGCTGACATGGCCATTGCCTGTTCAAACGGGGCAAGTGTCGCCATCTACCCCACCCTTTCCCTGAAAGAAGTCACTTACATTGTAAATGATTCACAGTGCAAGTTTGTATTCGTCAGGGGAGAAAACCTGGTGGAAATGTACCTCTCCGGATTCAACGATATGCCTTCTCTTGAAAAAATCATTGTCATGGACAGGGAATACACGAGCGATGACCAGAGAATTATCAGCCTGGGTGATCTCGAAAAAGCCGGCATCGAATGGAAAAAAGAAAATGCCAACTATGACGCCTACATCGCCAGGAGAGACGGCAGCACCCTTGATGATATTTATACCATCCTCTATACCTCGGGCACAACAGGACAGGGAAAAGGCGTTGTTCTCACCAACCACAACTGTTCAGCAAGAATGTATGGTGTTAATGAATTCTTTGACTACTGCGGTATGGGCTTCAAGACTGAATACACCACCCTCTGTTTCCTGCCCCTGGCGCATATTTTTGACAGGGGATCATGCCAGGGTGCAGCGATCTTCAACGGATGTACCATTGCCTATGCGGATTCACCGGGCACTCTCCTTGATGATTTGCAGAAGTATAATCCCCACTGGATTAACTGTGTTCCCCGTCTTTACGAAAAAATCTACATCCAGCTCCAGGAAAAAATGGGTGAAAGCGGCCTCAAGAGAAAACTTTTCGACTGGGCCCTCGAGGTCGGCGAAGAGGTCTTCATGCAGAGGTATGACCCTGAAACCGATACCTACAACATGGGCCATGACTTTGATATAACCGGCGATCTCTCACTGGGGATGAAAATAAAATATAAAATCGCTGACAAGCTCTTCTCAAAGGTTCGGGCCCTTTTCGGCAAGAACTTCAAACACTCCTTTTCTGCCTCTGCCTCAATTTCTGCTGATCTCCTCAAGTTCTTTTACATTATCGGGATCAGGGTCAGCGAGGGATACGGTTCCACCGAAAGTTTCAACGCCTGTTCAAACATGCCCCTCATCGCATGCCGTCCCGGGTCAGTGGGGCTTGAATCAAACGGCAGCAGGCTCCGTGTTTCAGAAATCGGTGAACTGGAAATCTCCGGCGCCGGTATTTTTACCAGATACCTGAACAAGCCTGAAGAGACAAAAGAATCCTTTACCGAAGACGGCTGGTTCAAGACCGGTGACAAGGTTGAAGTCGACCAGTTCGGTTACTACAAAATCGTTGACCGAATTAAATCAATCATCTGCCTCTCCAGCGGCAAGAACGTTGCTCCCGCGAAAATCGAAGGACTCTTTGCAACAAGTCCCTACATTGAGCAGATTTTCACCATCGGTGATGAACGTGCAGTTATTTCAGCCCTGATCGTTCCGAACCTTTCATACTTCAAGGATAAGTTCGATAAAGAGGGTATCGAATATGATAAGAGCCAGGTTGTCATTGATGATTCCGCCGGCGCCCCCGTCGTCGTCAAGGTGGGTGACGATTTTCTCGAAAAGGGAAACATCAAAGAACTCATTGATGGTGAAGTCGAAAAGGCAAACGCTGAACTGGAAAAATTCGAACAGGTCAAGCAGTACAGAATTCTCAATGAAAGATTCACTGAGGACAACGGCAGGCTCACCCCTACACAGAAAGTCAAGAAAAGAGTGGTTCTTGATGTCTATGCCGATGACATCGAGGACATGTATTCGGTAAACAAGATTTAACGTTTATTAAAAAAGGGGGCCCAAAGCCCCCTTTTTTAATTCCCCCCGGTGTGTGATCCTCCACAAAAAGCACCTTTTTTTATTGACAGATCACCGCCTGCAGAAGAAAGATAACATTGTAATCTTCACCGGCATTTCATTATAAAAAGAGGTTTTCATGAAAACGAAAATAACCGAACTTTTCAAGATCAAGTACCCCATCATACTCTCCGGCATGAGCTGGATCAGCACCCCGGAACTCGCCGCGGCAGTCTCAAACGCGGGGGGCCTGGGAATTCTCGCCACAGGTGTACTCAGTGTTGAAGAGACTCGCGACTACATCACAAGAATGAAAAAACTCACCACTAAGCCCTATGCGGCAAACGTAACTCTCTACTTTCCCGGCGCTGAAAAAAACGCCCAGGTACTCATTGACGAAAAGGTGCCGGTAGTAAATTATGCACTCGGCAAGGGAGATAAAATCTGCAAAGCTGTTCATGCCTATGGTGGGAAGGTTATCGCCACGGTAACCACTCTGAAACATGCACTTGCAGCACAGCGTGACGGTGCTGACGCCCTCATCGTTACCGGCCATGAAGCGGCTGGCCACGGCGGCGCTGTTACCTCACTGACCCTTGTTCCCTACATCGCCGACAATGTTGACATTCCCGTTATCGCCGCCGGCGGCTTTGCCGACGGCAGGGGATTTGCCACAGCACTTATGCTGGGAGCAGAAGGAATATCAATGGGAACCCGTTTTATGAACACTGTTGAAAGCCCTGTTGCGGATATACAAAAATCCACCACCAATGACCTTGATCCATTTACCACCGTCTATACTGACCGTGTTGACGGACTCAAAGCGCGTTTCATTGATTCAAAGGGAACCCGCCGCCTTATTAACAAAAGACTCAACCCCTTCAGCGCCCTGATCCGATCAAAAAAGATTGCCGACATGCTCGGTTTTCCCTGGATGAAACTTGCCGTGGGTATAGTTCTCATGGGACCGAAAAAGGCGATGCAGATGGCCCGCATGGCCATAGGTTTCGATGCCTTCCAGGTTGGCACCATGGACGGTGACAACAAAAAGGGTGTTCTTCCCATCGGGCAGGTTGCCGGTATCATTAATGAAACCCCCACTGTCAAAAAGGTTATCGATACAATAATCAAAGATGCAAAAAAGGCCAGCAAAGAGCTTGGGGCCAGACTTTAAGAAATAAATACCACTCTGTGAGGAGGAATACATGCCAGTAGCAAAATGGGAAAAAGACGGAACCGTTGCAATCGTAACAATGGACAACGGTGAGAACAGGCAAAACCCTGAATTTACTGTAACCATGCTGGGGATCTTTGACGAACTCGTTGCCGATGAAGAGGTCAAGTCAATGGTCCTGACATCAAGCGATCCCAAAAACTTTTCTCTCGGTGTCGACCTTACGTGGATGATGGAAAAAATGGGTCAAAAGGACCTGGACAGCATAAGCAAATGGCTCTATCACAACAATGAAGTTTTTAAATTCTGCCTGATGGCGCCCTTCCCCACCATTGCCGCAATCACGGGCCACGCCTTCGGTAACGGGGCCATGCTTGCCGGTGCCTGTGACTTCCGCTTCATGCGTTCAGACCGCGGTTACTTCTGCCTGCCCGAAGTTGACATCAACATACAGTTCACACCGTCAATGATCGAATGGATGAAACGGTCACTCACCTATCCGCTCTTCATCGACATGAAATGGTCAGGAAGAAAAGTCGGCGCCCCTGAACTGGAAAAACACTACGCCATCAAAAAAGCCTGTGCCGATCCCGAGGAAACCCTCAAAGAGGCAATTGAGTTTGCACGTACCTTTAACAAACCGCGTCAGACCCTGGCTGAAATGAAAAAACGAACCTATAAGCATATCATCGATAAAATGGAAAACGAGGACGGTCAGTACCTTGATCCCCCGGTTTTCATGTTTACTCCCCAGTAAAACCCAAAAACGCCGGCGGCTCGATGCCCCGGCGTTTTTTTAAACTTCCCCCTAAAGCCTTACATGTTTTTGTGAATAGGTTTTTATGAAAAGCCTGAAATTTTTCAGGTCCTTCTCACCAAAGGAACAGTCCCGGCAGCAGGCGGATTTGCCGCTATAGGTAACGTCAATATGACTGGCCCTTCCTATGATACCGAGACCGCCCCATGACAGGCGGTACTGATTTGTTTCTTCCACCTTTCCATCATCAAGCTTTTTCACTTTGTTGAGTGAAGGTATTGCCCTCAGTCTCAGTTTCTTTTTTCCCGTGTCAATGACGAGATAATTACGGCGATGATAGCGCCGTGGAGCCTTACCCACGTAGCGCGACGTCAGGTAATATTCCGTGTAGTTGACAATGCTTTTCTTTATTAAACCTATATAGACCCTGCCCTTTTCAGGTCCCTGAAGGGGATAGCCGGGGGTGTATTCCACGGCGGTCTGACGTTTGTCCGGCTTATACTCCCTGACACTGTATCCGGTTGATGTACAGGCGGGTATGGCAGCAAGAAGTGCCAGCAGGGTTAAAGTTGAAAGTATACGTGTTTTCATAGTACCTCTTAAATATTTAAAAAATCTGAACGGCTTATCACGAGGACTGCTAATCTGTCAAGAAAAGTATTAAAATTTTTGATTGAAGTTGACATCCCTTTCATACATCATGCCAGTTATCTGTGACAGAAAAAGCAGGCCGGCGCATCATATCACCGGCCAGAAAGGAGCATTATTATCAAGGCGGGAAGTCACTACTTTTTTCACCTGACCCCTGACAGGGTCATATCAGCACTGGAATCAAA
This sequence comes from uncultured Leptospirales bacterium, assembly GCA_964534225.1. Classification (GTDB taxonomy): domain Bacteria; phylum Spirochaetota; class UBA4802; order UBA4802; family UBA5550; genus CAZHNW01. Next base: position 8,679 of record CAZHNW010000018.1, read on the forward strand.
GGGCTTTGAACTGACCGGTCACTGCATGGCCCTCAACAGCTATGAAAACCGGGTGTACGACCTTAAGTGCGAAGACGACACCCATATCGTCGCCAAGTTCTACCGCCCCGGGCGGTGGACCGTTGAACAAATTCTCGAAGAACACCGCTTTCTCTTTCAGCTCCAGGATAACGAGGTCCCCGTATGCGCGCCCCTGACATTCGAAGGAGAGGAATCTCTCGGCACAGTTGAGGGAATCACCTTTGCCGTCTGGCCCCGCACAGGGGGACGCGCTACCGATGAGCTGAATGACCTTGAAGTGGAGACCCTTGGACGCCTTGTAGCGCGTATACATAACAACGGTGCAGCAGAAGAGGCACTCTACCGCCCGGCACTGACGGGACAGACCTATGGCCTTGACTCTCTTGATTTTCTCATGGAGCACGACTTTATCCCCGAACATTGCCGTGCACGGTACCGCGATGCCGTACACGAAGTCGTTGAAATTTACGATACACTGAGCAAAGACGTGCCAGTGCACCGCATTCACGGCGACTGCCATCTGGGAAACCTCCTCAGGGGAGAGGCGGGCTGGTTCTTTCTTGACTTTGATGACTTCCTCACGGGCCCGGCAGTCCAGGACCTCTGGATGCTGGTACCGGCGCGTGACAGCCATGGCCTTCACCAGCGTGAATTATTTCTCAATGCCTACCGCCAGTTCAGGGACTTTGACACGTCATGGCTCCGCCTTATCGAACCCCTCCGGGGCCTGCGCTACATCCGCTATGCCGCCTGGATTGCCCTCCGCTGGGAAGATCCCGCCTTCCCCGCCGCATTTCCCCATTTTGGCACCATGCGTTACTGGGAAGACGAAACTGCAGACCTTGAAGAAGTTCTTGATTTCTTTCACGGCAATACTGAAGAACTTCCCTCTTCTGTGATGCGAGAAGAAGAACCTGAGGAAGAGGAACTGACAAACAAGGACTTCTTCTGGGACTGGGAAGAATAATATATACTTATTTCTTGACATAACCGACCGTATGGTATTTTATATTGACCTAAACTATTAAGTGGAGGAATTATCTATGGTCAAGAAACAGAGAATCGCCCTGGCGGTAAGCCTGCTGGTGGCACTGGCTGCTTCAAGCGCCTTCGGTTTTAAGCTCGGGGGTAAGGAAGTTGTAAAACTCGGTACCGGCTCAAGAAGCAAGGCGTTCCTTACCGTTTACTATGCAAGTCTCTATGCTCCCAAAGAACTGAAAGGCAAAGGCTGGAAAGCTGTTCTCGATGCAGACGAGCCCATGTCTGTTATTCTTCTGGTTGACACACGCTTCATGAGTACAGAAAAGCTGACAAGCGCGACACGGGATGGTTTTAAAACAGCAGCAAGTGCCGGCTACAGCACTCCTAAAAAGAACCAGTTTCTGAATCAGTTCAAGGGAGTAAGCATCGTTAAGGGAGACCGCTTCTACATGAGCTATGTTCCCGGCAAGGGTGTGACAACTTCTTACAAGTCTAAAAAAACCGGCAAGACCAGAGTACTCGGCAGGGTCCCTTCACTGCAGTTTAAAAAGGCTCTTTTCGCCATCTGGATTGGCCCGAAACCTGTACAGGGCAGCCTGAAAAGAGGAATGCTCGGCAGATAAAGATACTTTTTCTATTCCCCTCCCGGCATGAAAGTGCCGGCGGGGGACTATGCTGTTCCACTTTTGATGCCTGGTGACTTTATCATATCCCGCAAAGGCCGTCCCTTTCGTTACCGTCACATCCCGTTATGGCCTGGATATGCCATCTGCTACCTGGTACTTGCCCTTGTCAAGGGCGGCATGGGATCCGGTTACCCCTACCCCTTTCTTGAAATTGACAAAGTCGGCATACAGGGTGTTGCCCTGAATATCACCGGCATTGCTCTTTTCTTCGCAGCACTTTCATCAGGTCTCGTTTATTTCAACAATAAATCGAGGTAAGGATTGACACTTTCCTGAATCGTTAGTATAGTAACCAAAAAGACAAGGAGGAGACAATGGGATTTCTCAAAGACGCAAGCGAATCCATTCTCAAATACAGCGGCATCCTGGTAAACAAGACAGAGGAATATTCACGTATTGCAAGGCTGAACCTGGAAATAAAAAGCATCGAAGGGAATATCGACCGCCTCCACCGTGAACTGGGCAGTCTCATCGAAGGAAAGGCCGACGGGGGAGCCTCTGCCATAGAAACAGGTGATGAAAGCGTGGCCCGCATCCTTAACGATATTAAAGAGAAACGAGGCGACATCGGCGCGAAAAAAAAGGAAATCGAAGAGCTGAAAGAAAAGGCAAAGGCAGCAGAAGAAGAAGAAAAACAACCTGACAGCGCCGCTGCAGGTTCAGCAGCTTCTTCTTCAGACGGGAATTCTTCAGACGAAGAACCCCAGGCCTGACACCACTCTTAATGCCCCTCTCTGCAAAAAAGGTCATCCAGAATATCAGGTCCCGGAAGGGTCCCTTTACCCGTCAGGACCTGGTCAGGGCCCTGGTAGACCCGAAAATTGAAAAACACCATGCCGGGAAAGCAAAAAAGAAAAAGAAATCTGCCCGGTACCGCCCCGACAGGGATATTATGCGTATCGATGAAACTCTCGATGCAATGGTACGGGCGGGCCTGCTCATCAGGCAGAAAAAAAAATTCATTCACCATCACGACTTTTCCGTGGAGGCACTCCTCCTTCTCAATACCAGTGGCAACGGGGTCGCCGTAACCGATAATGATGACGAAATAATCATCAAGAAAGAAATGACCGGAACGGGACATACCAATGACCACGTATCTGTGCGTGTCATTGATTTCAGGCGGGGGTATTTTTACGGGGAAGTCACGGCAGTGCTGCACCGGCACCGCAACCGTTACATTGCACGTTTCGCATCCGTGACAAAAGGCATGATCCTGTACCGGCTCACGGAGGTTCCCGGCGATACTGAAGTAGCCATTGACCGCAATAACCTTACCTTTCCCGAAAAGGACCTGACAGACCCGGGGAAGTTCTATGTCCTCAGCCTCGAAGAAAAAACCATTGGCAGCCGGCAGCTCTGCACCGTCTGCGATTTCTTTTCCGCCACTGACGAACGCTATGACCTCGAACGCATCACGATACGCCACAGCCTCCCGGGGGAACATCCCGCCTACAGTGAACTCGAGAAAGCCGATGCCCTCATTGCCGAAGAAACCCCCGGCCGCAGTGACTTTCGCAGCCACTTTACCGTAACCATCGACGGAGCTGATGCCAAAGATTTCGATGACGCCATTTCCCTGACAAAAGAAAACGACTCCTGGCGCCTCTTTGTTCACATTGCCGATGTTTCCACTTTTGTAAAAAAAGGCGGTGACCTCGACGCCGGAGCCTTTGCCCGTGGCACCAGTTATTACCTGGGCAGCGCCGTTATTCCCATGCTGCCGGAGTCCCTCTCCAACGACCTCTGCAGTCTACGGGCGGGAGAAGACCGACTCACCCTCTCCGCGGAACTGCACCTTTCTCCAGAGGGCGAACTCATCGATTACACATTTCACCACGGCGTCATCCGCGTGGACCACCGCCTCACCTATACGGGGACCGAAAAAATCATCAACGAAAAAAATAATGACACCCTGGGCCGCAAGCTGCGCCAGATGAACGACCTGGCACTCATCCTCTACAGCCGCCGCATCAGGGAGGGACGCATTGACCTCAATCTTCACGACCGGCGCCTTGTCTTCGATGGAGACCATGTAAAAGACATCGAAATCATGCCGCGCCTGCAGAGCCAGCGGGTCATCGAGGAATTCATGCTCACTGCCAACATGGCGGCAGCGCGTCTCCTGAAAAAAAAATCAATACCATCCCTCTACCGTGTTCATGAACCCATGGGTGACGATCGATTCTCGGACCTTCAGCGTTTTCTCAAACTCTACGGCATCAAGCTTTTTGCCGGCCCCGACACGGGGCTTTCCCTGCAGCGGGTAATCGAAAAAATCGCCGGCAACGAAAATGAAGAGATGATCAACATGGTAATCCTGAAATCAATGATGCAGGCGTATTATGACAGGATACCTCTCGGCCACTTCGGCCTCGGTTTCGATGATTACACGCATTTTACTTCCCCCATACGCCGCTACCCTGACCTGGTCGTTCACCGCTGTATCAGTTCATTTATTCGGGGAAGTTCCCCCCCCTACGGCCCTGACGAGCTCTCCCTCATCGGGGAACAGAGTTCAGACCTTGAAAGGGTTGCCCAGCGCGCCGAAAGGGACATGATTAAACTCAAAAGCTGTCGTCTCATGGAAAACCGTGTAGGAGATTCCTTTGAAGCTACGGTCAGTGGTGTTTCAAAATTCGGTTTCTATGTAACCCTGCGAGACCGTCCCATCGAGGGAATGGTTCCCCTGCGCGTTCTCACCGATGATTTCTACCTGGTAAAAGAAGACGAATATACCGTCATCGGCCGCCGCCTGGGGAAACGCTACCGCATTGGTGACTCTGTCACTGTCCGCTGTATTGATGCTGACATTGAACGTCTGCGCATCGATTTCGAGGTGGCATGAAATTCGTCATTCATCATCACGTCACCACGCCTGAACATTTCGACCTGATGCTTGAAGTCGAGGAAACACTGCTTACCTGGCAGATTTCCGCCCCGGTCATGAAGAATTTTCTTGCCGGTGAAAAAATCAATGCGGAAAGGACTCATGACCATAAAAAAAAATATCTCACCTACGAAGGGCCTATCAGCTGTGACCGGGGTCATGTTTCTCTTTTTGACAGCGGCACCTACCGTCCCGTGACGCAGGATACCTACTTTTCGAAATACTGTTTCGAGGGTGAAAAAATCACCGGTTACGTTACCTTCACTGAAAAAGAGGGGTACACGGAACTCCGGTTTTCCGGTTAAAATCGGCCATAAAACAAAGAACTCCCTTATAAGAGGCAAAGTTCTTGACAGCTGCAGGGATACATTGCTTATACAAAAAAGAATCCGACGATGAAGACGCGAAAACGCTTTCACGCCTACATTGTCTGCATTTACACAAAAACAGTCTAAAATCAGTACAGGATACAGGTATATGAAAAAAATCAGAGAATATTTTCTGCAAAAATTCCAGAACGCAAGCCCTATTGAACAGCGAAGGGCCTCACTTCTTCTATCTATCAACCTTGCTATATCCGCAATAATGATTCCCATACCGCCCCTGGTCTGGATCAGCCGGGGAGACTTTCTCCGCCCCCTTGCCATAGCACTGGTACCCATTATCGGCCTCGGCCTGAGCAACTCCTTTTTGCGCCTGGGCCGCTACAGTGCCGCAGCCAATACCGCCTCGGTGGTCACCACATTAAATATTTTTTTCGGGCTGCTTGCACAGATGCAGACATCACAAAACCTTGGTTTTTCTTCAATAATTGTCATGAACCTCGTGGGTATCGTCTTCAGTGCCCTCTTTTGCACACGTCTCTGGACAACAATTCTGACATTTATTTTTGTTGCAGGAGATTTTCTTTTTTTCGTTTACGTCTCAGGACTTGATACTGTCGAAGCGGCAACATTAAAAACAGGTTTCGCTATCAACCTGATATCTATGGCTATCATCTATGCCCTCTCCATGATGATCATTAAATCAAACCGTGATGCCGTCAATGACGTAGAAAAAAAGGCCGAAGAGAGCGCAGAGGATTATCGGCAGATAAGCAGACTGCTCTCATCAGTCAATGATGGAGCTGAAAACCTTGCCCTCCTGGCAGGGAACATGTCGGCTACCACCACCTCCTTTTCTGACACATCCAGGGACCAGGCGGCATCTCTCGAAGAAATAACCTCCACCGTAGAAGAGGTAACTTCCGGCCTTGACCTCGCCACGGGAAGCATAAACGACCAGTTTGACAATATTGACGTACTTATAAAGAATATCGAAGAACTCTCTGAAATGATAATGGGCATGAACCAGACCATTGCCGATGCCGCTTCCATGGCTGAAGGCACATCGGAACAGTCCCGTGACGGCCAGGAAAAACTCAATACCATGACCCGTACCATGGACTCAATCCGGGAAAGTTCAGGCAAGATGACCGGCGTTGTCGATGTCATCAACAATATCTCAGACCAGATTGGTCTTCTTTCCCTGAATGCGGCAATTGAGGCAGCCCGCGCCGGAGATGCAGGCCGCGGCTTTGCCGTTGTCGCCGACGAAATATCAAAACTTGCAGACCAGACATCTGAAAGCCTCGGAGAAATATCCCGCCTCATAAACCAGACTGAAGAAGAGGTAAACAGGGGCGCTACGGGGGTCAACGAGGCCGTGGCATCGACAAATCTCGCCATCAAAAATATTGCTTTCATCGGCGACAGAATCAAAAATCTTGCCGGTGATATGAAAACCGAGGTACAGACCAATAATCTTGTTATGGAAAAAGCGGGTACTATCCGCGACAGGTCCGAAGAACTGCGAATCACCCTTGGTGAACAGAAAACCGCCTTTCAGGAGGTAACACGCTCCATTTCAGGAATGAACCAGTCAACACAGGTAATTGCCGGCGGAGCCGGCGACCTTTCTTCTACAGCCGATGAACTGGCAAAACTGGCTGAAGACCTCCACTCTGCCGTGGGAGGCTATAAAAAGAAACACCAGGAAAGCTGAAATTCTCTGTTCTTTCATAAAACTTGATTCCTTCTGTATGACTTCCTATCTTTACTATAGAAGCATGAAACCGGGAGGCAATGTGATGAAAGATTCAAAAACAACAATTTCCCATCATATGGGTGAAGAGGATGTCTTCGCCGGATTTCTCGGCAGATACAGAGAGGAAAAGATCACCCATCACATGGACGAGGGAGATGCTATTTTATCCATGGCTGAAAAGGATAAAAGTAAAGAGAATAAAATCACTCACCACCTCGACGAGGGAGATGTTTTTCTCCGTATGCTGCACTGATGGACAAAAAATCACCACTGCCGTCTTAAAAGCCCCCCTTTTTTTTGGGGGGGGGCAGGATTTAAAGAATATTCCCATAAAACCAGAATGAGCCCTTTTTAAACAGGCGTGTATGATTAACCACTCAATAAAAATCTATTGACAAAAGTGTCAATATTGATCATATGTACATAGTAAATACGTCAATAATGTGAACAGTCCCGAACGCGCTAAATAGATAAAAGAGTTCTTGCAAAATGACCTCCAGTAAAAACCAGAATGAGCCGCGCATGATTCAATCAATCCAGCGTGCCTCCAGCATCCTTGACCTGTTTCTCGATAATAAAGAACCACTGGGCATTAGTGACCTCGCTCAGATACTCAAGCTTCCGAAAACAACTATCCAGGGCATCGTTACCACTCTCCAGGAGTTAAGGTTTCTTGAGAAAGACCGTCACTCTGCCAAATACCGTCTCGGAGCCAAGCTCTTTCAGCTGGGCATGTCTTACGCGACAAATCTCGATATTATTACCCTTGCCCGTGTATGGATGGAGCGCCTCTGTTTCAAGTACAGGGAACCGGTAAACGTGGGAATGCTTGTGGGGAAACAGGTTGTTATCATATTCAGAGCTGAACCTGACAAGCGGTTTATGACATTTCCCCAGAGTGGGTCCCTTATACCGGCACACACCAGCGGTATCGGCAAAATACTCTTTTCTACGCTGAGAGAAAACAGGCTCGATGAAATACTCAGCACCTACAGTTTCGACCGCCTGACCAAAAACAGTATTGGCTCTGTTGAAGAATTTAAAAATGAACTCAAAAAAGTCAGAGAAGAAGGCCTCGCCTATGATAACGAAGAAAATTTTATCGGCCTTGCCGGAATCGCCGCCCCCGTACACAATTATACCGGACATGTAATTGCCGCCTTTGCCATTTCGGGAAATGCCGAGCACATTAAATCCATACACCCTGAACTCACCTCAGAGATGCGAGAAACGGCACAGCAGATATCTGAACAACTCGGTTACCGCGGATAATTCCCGCCCCAATGCCTGGAACAATGGACATTCACATTGTAAAACCCGCCTTCGGGGGAAACTGTATCGGTTACCACGAAGGCAAGATCTTTTTCGTCGACAACGTCCTTCCCGGTGAGCATGTCACTGTCGAGGTATATACCGAAAAAAAAGACTTTTCCCTTGCCCGTGCCGTAAAAATCATCAAGCCCTCTCCCGAAAGATGTGAGCCGGCATGCCCCGTTTATCCCCGCTGCGGGGGCTGCAGCTACCTGCACACTTCGTATGAATATGAACTGGCCCTGAAAAAAGAAATTATCAAAGATACCCTTCGCCGCCTTGCCGGAATTTCCTTCGGGGAGATCAGGCTCCTCCATGACCGGCGCTTTTACTACCGAAGCCATGCCACGGTAAAAGTCAATAAAGGCAGGTGCGGATTCTATGAAAAAAACAGCAACGACCTTGTTCCCCTGCCCCCTGAGGGTTGCCGCCTTCTGGCGCCTCAACTGAATGAAAGAATTAACAAAGGTATCGGGGGGGAAGGAGATGTCCGACTTGCACTCGATGCAGAGGGAGAAGTCCACACATCCCTGGATGGGGATACCTGCATCAAAGAATCGGACGGGGGCCTTACCTTTACACGACAGATATGGAATTTCTACCAGGCAAACCGTTTTCTCCGGGGAAGGATGCTCGAAACCGCGGCACATCTCGCCCGCCTTGACGGGGAAACGGCTTTTCTTGATATAGGCTGCGGTACCGGTTATTTTACCCTCTATCTCGCAAAAACGGCGGCTGCGGGAACAGGTATCGACATCGATGGAAGTTCGATTGACGCGGCACGCCGCAACGCAGCCCTTAACGGCATCGAAAATATCAAGTGGCACCGACTGGCAGCATCAAAAATCCATCCCCAGAAATTCACTGCCCCGGTTGTACTGGCTGATCCGCCCCGCGCCGGCCTTGACAAGAAAACACGAAAAACAATCATCGCCATGGCACCGGAACGCATCGTCTATATATCCTGCAATCCCTCTACCTTTGCCCGTGACGCCAGGGACTTTATAATGGCAGGATATTCATTAAGTGATGTGACTCTTCTGGACATGTTTCCGGCAACGATGCACATCGAAATGGCCGCTCTCCTGTCACGATGAAGGGAAACGTGATGCAAACCATGCGCGGATTTTCCTGATTATATGCTTTATCCGGAGCCTGAAACGCGTCAGCCCCTTTGCAGAGAGATACCTGCGAAAATTTTGAAAATGCTGAAGTTCTTCTGTCGAAAACTCCCGGCGGGTCATGTTTTCTTCCGCTTCGATGAGAAGGCGTTCCAGTTTCGATTTCGCGGCAATGCGGTTACATTCGATCTCCTCCCAGCCAAGGGCCTTTGCCGCTTCAAGGCGGCGAAAACCGGCGAGGAGGCTGTTGTCTGCATCCAGGGTAACGGGATTAAAAAGGCCATGACGGTTCATTGATTCCATGAGAGGGGCCAGGTCACCTGGCTCTTTACGGATCCTCTTTCCCACGGTAATGTCGGCAATTTTAACTTTCATTTTCAGCACCTCTTTTTGAAAGAGATGTCAATTATAGCAAAAATTTCTTTTCAGGGCAACTCCATTTCAGAATAAAAATTCTTTGACTTCCCCCCACCATAAATAAAGCCTGTAATATTGTCATATATGCCCGTACATGATAAGATTGATGAGACGCGCGACAAAGTAAGCGCCGAGAAGAAGAAAGACCGGAATTGTGGCAAAAACGGCGATAAATTCGATCTGTCTGATGACTCCCTTTTTGTAGACCTTTTTCCCGAAAAAATTACGGTAATAAAATTCAGGGTTCTTTGCGCGACGATAGACAGTTACAAAAACCATCACCTGTATCAAAAAAGTAATAAACAGGGCCACTCCTGAAAGAAGCCAGAGCACAACCTTGAGGTCAACTTCCCTGACCATGGCAGGATACTTGAGGGAAACGACACTGACGCCCCCCATGAGCATGGTATTAATAATAGCGGAAATAAAAAAGGCATAGAAAAACTGTTTTTTTCTCTCAGGGGTTTCACTGGTTACATAGAGGCCGATAAAGAGGAGATGAATAAAAAACGAGAGGGCAAGAGCCAGCAATAAAATGGTTATTGTCATCTTCTACGATATTCTCCGGATATAACAATTTGTATACCGCAGACCAGATAGTGTCAAGTATTATATCGACCAGCAGGACGGTTCAGAGATTCCTTCCAGGGGGGTTATTTTTCCCTGTTATACTGGTTGAGATACTTTATAAGCTGGCGGGCGCGCCTGTTACGCGGATCCCCATTCAGGGCCTGTTGGGCGTAATGGCGGGCCTTTTCCCTGTTTTTATGTTTAAAATAAAGTTCAGAAAGGGCGATATTGGCATCCACGTGATTCGGGTTCTTTTTTATAACCTTAAGGAAATAATCTCTTGCAGTACGGTCCTGGTTTTCCGGCATGCTCGTTTTCCGGTAATGAAAGCGCCCCAGGTAATAGTTCACATCAGTGCTTTCAGGGTAAATCTTCAGTGCCTCACGGGCATACCTTATTCCCTCTTTCCTCAATTTTTCCCGCCGGCTCCCCGGCAGGTATGAATAATATGTTTCCCTGAAACGAATTTCCGCCATTCCCCTGAGAAGAAGATACCGGTCTTCATTATCATAGAGGCGCCCCATGTTTTTGTAAGCTTCAAGAAACTCGCGAAAGGCGAACTGGAGTACCCCCTGTTTCAGGTAGACATACCCCAGGGCAAGATGGGCTTCTGGATTTCCACGATCGAGTTTCAGGGCCTTTTTATATTCTGCAATGGCCTTACCGGTTTCTCCCTCCTCGATAAAACAGTCTCCCCTCCCCTTGTAGACAAGGGCATAGCGGGAATACTCATCGGATACACGCTGAACGACCAGGTTTCCCTCACGGCAGTTTCTAAAATTACCGTTTCCCGTAAGCATATGCCCCATGGACCTGTTATAAAAAATTCTGTCCACCTTAATACGGGCAATGACCAGCTGACGGCTGTCAATGACAAAGAGTTCATCCCCCTTTTTTATTCCCCGGTGATCACTGAGGCGTACGGTGACACGGGATTTGCTTTTCACCTGCTGTCGAAGGTCATCCCTGGCGATGGCAGTATTAACGGAAAAACTGAGAATTTTCCCCTTCACCAGTGCCTGCCAGCCTTTAACATCAGTACGAGAATAAAAGACCTTTGTCTTTGCAGGGCCGCTGTATACAAGGGAAACAGCATGGAGCGCCGGCAGGGGCAAAAAAATAAGATAAATCAGTACAGTAGATAAAGCCTTTCTCATTATTTCAGCAGCCTCATGGGATTCAGGGGTGTTACATACTTTCGTATCTCAAAATGAAGATGAGCGCCGGTAACCGCGCCGGTCATGCCTGAACGGGCAACAAGGGAACCCCGCCTGACAGTATCATTCTTTTTCACCAGGTTCTTACTGTTGTGGGCATAAACTGTAATATAGCCCCCGCGGTGACGTATTATTACCACCTTTCCGTATCCTGATTTCCATCCGCTGAAAATAACACGCCCCCCGGCGGATGCCCGTATCGCTGTGCCTACATTGGCACTGATATCGATGCCGCAGTGAAAACTCCTTTTCCCTGAAAAGGGATCACGGCGGGTACCAAAACCGGAGGTTATTCTTCCACGGGTGGGCCAGTGAAAGGCAATACGGGAAGCCTTCTTTCGCTTTTGGCCCCTGGATTTGCGGTAAGCAGTCTTACGCCTCTGAATCTTTTTCTTTGAGGCAATAGTATGATGTGACCGGCGATAACGGGGCCTGCGTCCGTCAGGTATAAAAAGTTTTTTCCCCGCAAGGATACGACTGCCACGGATATTGTTCTGATCCCTGATTGAGTCGACTTCCCCCTTATACTTTTGTGCAATTTCACTGAGGGTATCACCCCGTCGGATTTGGTGATAGGCACCACGACGGTTGGGGACCTTTATCTTTCGTCCCGGCCTGAGAAGGTCGGGATCGGAAAAATCGTTGAACTTCATCAAAAGGCGATGAGGAATCCCCCAGTCTTCGGCAATATTCCAGAGATTGTCGCCACGCCTGACCCTGTAGGTACTCAGATGCCAGCGGCTGTCTTTCTTTTGCAGGCGGCGAAGAAGCCGGGAGGGGTCATCTTTTCTCTTGCGTCGGGCACGTCGAACCTTTGCTTTCTTTTTTCCAGGGACAACGGTTGACGACTTCCCGAAGGAATCATCAAAATAAATATAACCTTTTGATTCAGGTTCCCTCTGGGGCTCCGGTGCCTCCATTTTTAGTTCACGAATAATAATGGCGTTTTCGAGGTCGATGTCCTCACGGGACATGTCACCATCATCGGCAGAAACTGGCAGGCCTGCTGATGTCGAAAAGAAAAGGACCAGTATGATGAAGAGGATTTTACGTCTCATACTGAGAATTTCGGCGAAAAACCCGGTTTTCTTGACAGGGTTTCTTTCTATTTAAGGTTTTTGAATTTCCAGTCCTTTCCCTTTTTTTCAAGATAGGTGAGAAAGGCCTTCTCCGTGGAAAAATACTCCCGGTAGGGGGAATCATAGTATTCACATTCACCCTCTACATTGCCATGATCACGGCAGATTTTGGGTCGCCGATTGTAGATCCCGCAGCGGTTGTCTTCCCGCTGTTTTTCACAGGGAGTGCGAAATTCTATATACCATTTACGGTCATGGTCAATGAAAACAGAGACATCACGGTGCAGGAGGTACCAGCGAATATGATCATAATCCTGCTTGGTCGTGGGCCTGTCGATCTCGATAGCCACATAGCGGCAGCAGGAGCCGCCACAGGCATCACAGGGGGGTTGAAAATCACTCATATACTCTCAAAACTCCTGAAAAATTTCAGTCAACCTTAGTGGGAAGGGGAAGTATGTCATTACATTTTTCTTCTTTCACCACAATCACGGGGGAATTGTCACGGGAAGAGGCCCTTAATCGAACTCCCCGGACGGTTTTAACGGCTAAAAAAAGTCCCGCAGGTCTGACCAATTCTTCACATGAAAAAATGAACATAGTCAAAGACATTGTTCTGTTCTATTGAGAAGAATTACCTGTTTTTTTCCCCTATATTCTGGCTATCACAAAAAAAAAGAACTCCAGACCCGGAGGGGAAAAATGAAAGGAACACAAAAAAATAGAATCAGAAAAACAGCCATCATAATGATACTTGCATCAGCACTGGCTGCTGTATCCTGCTACGAGGATACAGCGGGAGAGACGGACCCCCGAAACGCTGTAAGCGTCAGGACAATCCATGCCTGGCCCGGTGGCACGATTCATTACAATCTTGAGGGAAGTTTTACCGAAGACGAAAGGGAATATATTACCTATGCCATGAATGAATGGAGCCAAAAAACCCCTGTTACCTTTATCGCGGCAGATACGGTCAAAGAAAATGAGGGGGAAGTAAAGGCACGCCTTCTCCGTATTGGACATACCGAAGGAGAATCCTATGCCACGGTGGGATATGCTGAAGAACCAGTCCTGATGATCTCTTCATCTGACAGGCTCTACCTTCGCTATATTGTACAGTTATTCGGCCATGTTATCGGCCTCCTCAACGAGCATCAGCGCCCTGACAGGGACGACTATATCGTCATCCACTGGGAAAACATCTCTTCTGACGCGGCTTTTCATTACGTGAAACTTGACAGCAGCCTCATTATAGAAGAAAATTTTCCCTATGATACCAGTTCAGTCATGCACTATACCCGAACCCAGGGCTCAAAAGAGTTTGCTCTCAGGTCCTTTGATTATCTTTACCAGGACTTTGACTCCCCCGCCCATTACGTGAGTGACGGAGACATTGAAAAAGTCACCGGTATCTATTCTTCTAAAAAATAAAAAAAACCGGGACTGAATTACAATCCCGGAATGAATAAAATATTGTTAGTATAGTAAGGAGTATGACGCCTCAGCGTTTGACGCGCCATGTACCATTCGAGTTGATGTAGCGGCGCACTGCCTGTAATGACTTTTTTACACCATTTTTTTTGAACATGTTTTCAATAAACGAGGGGACATTCTTTATAGAAACATTACTGCCGTAACGGGCAAGGGTCTTGCCGTTTCCATAGGGATAGAGCCGCCAGTAACCACGCAGGTCTTTAAGGTCATTCTTGAATGATTTGTCCAGGCCCCAGTAGAAATATTTTTCTCCGGGCTTGAAACGGTGAATAACACGGTAAACGTAGTCCAGCCAGGCGACGGAAAGATGAAACTCCAGGTTATCCTTTGCGGCACCCTTGTTGATTATGTTAATTTTTTCAATCTCCTCGAGATACTTGATCTGATCCTGCGTGCGATAGAGAAGACTCCATACTTCGTCAGGGGTTTTGTTAAAAACAATGGCTGCCTGGATGAGGGCGCTCTTATGCTTCCCCTTTACCTCAGAGGTATAGAAAACAATTTTGCCCCCCGCAAGGGCCGCTTTCTGGCTCTTGCTCAATCCCCCCAGGCCATCACTGCCAAAATTCGGGGCGGCGGGTATACTCACCGCTGAGGCCAGAAGTAGTGCAATCATCAAAGCTGTTCTTTTCATATTTATCTCCTTCTTTTAGTTTCCAAATGAGGGGGAGTAGAAAAGGCCCGCTGTCCCCCGGGGCTCAATTTTGAACCGGTATTCCTCTCCCCTGCAACGGCATGGAGAAAGCCACCGGACCTCCCACAGGGCTGTTGCCCCATCGGGCTCGTCACGGAGATGAATAACCGCGAGATCAGACTCCTGGTCATTGACGAAAATCCCGTCGACTTCGAGGGGTTTCCAGGACTTTCCCTTTTTCACTTCAACGCTCACCAAAGGCTGATGAAATTCTATCTTATCCGCCTGAAGGTCATACCATGAGAAACTCCAGTAAGGTTCATCCGAAATATTCGTGGGATAAAAGGCCGGTTCTGCCGCTGCCCTGCGCTTACCTGCAGGAGATGATTTCTCCGGCATGTACTTTTTCACGTTCATGTTGAATGAAAGACTTTCAGGTATACTGCTTCCACTTCCCTCCCGGGCTATTTTTCGGCTCAGGGCACCTGCCTGTGCAGCCGCGAAAGGACCAGTATTGGGACCGTAGAAGTTACTTCCCCCTTCGTAAAACTGAAGTGAATACTCCTCGGGTGTGTTCAGGTAACCGAAATAGCCGTTTGAGGTATCACAGATAAATGATTCCTTCAATTCTTTGAGTCCGCTTTTTCTTCCTTCATCGAGGGCCTTTCGTGCGATACGCCTGCCGATTTCAGTTGTCACCTCCCAGGGAAGTGGTACCATGAGAAAATCCCCCACCTGGATAACCTGAAAAAGGCAGTGACGGGGATAATCCTTTTTTCTGAATACAAACCGAAGAAGTCCGAAGACGGGAATGCGCTTTGCCCCCTGCTCTCCCCCCTTGAAAATAAGGCGCGGCATGCCGGGCCGAAAGGGAGGAACATAGCTGTAGGGAGTACGGCGCCCCTTTCCCAGGGCCCCGCCGGCAGAGGCGTACCCGGGACTGGGATTGCCTGCCAGTGCGATACCCTCGAATGAGGTTTCTTCCTGGAGGTCTGTCAACCGGGCACGGTAGCGTACCGGAACATTTGCCTTCAGTTTTTTATCAAGAGAGGTAAAGAGTTCCAGGGACCTGTCGGCAATAACCCGGGCAATTATTTTCTGATGGGTAAAGTTTTCATGATATTCCTGGGCGTAGTTGGCGTTGACGTCTCCGTGTGTCAGGTTCGCGGCACAGTGAACGGGACGCTGTTTCAGGCTGTACCTTTTTACCAGTTCGTTTTCAACCATACGCTCGGTAAAACCGGTAACATCACCACTGAAGAGTGAACCGATAAGTGCCGGGTTAGTATTGGGATGAAGAGAAAAATTCGTAAAGGCCCCCAGGGGAAGGTATTTTCCACTGCGGTCTCTCCCATCAACACGTATCATGTAGAGCCATGGGTTCAGGGCGGTGTGGGCGTTTTCCCTGCTTGATTCATCCTCGAGTTGTTCGTTTTTCAAATAGGCGGGGTAACTCCGGTTCACGGTTACACCGGTAACCTCGATTTTTCCCGTGGCGATTTTCGCCGGGACCCTTTTGTCGTATGCCTCGATAACTGCATCGGCAATGCGGCGGCTCATGAACTCGGTATATTCAGGATCAAAACCCGGTTTGCTCGCCGCCATCTTGTTGTAAAAGTTGCTGCCGAAAAAACTGCCCGGACCGGAGTGGGTATGGGTACCCGCCAGGAGAAGGCCTCCCGCATCGATGTCCGTGCGGCCGGCAATCATTTCAGCCACCAGGCGGTGAACCAGTATGCTCCCGGAAAGACAGTCGATCTGCACCAGTGCCACACCGGGGTCCTTTTTATTTTTAAGATAGAGAACACGCGCAAAAAGTTTTGTACGCACCCCCACGGCATTGTCCGCAAAGGTTGAATATCCCGCCATGGTCATGCCCGGAGGGGGGGTTATATCAATGCGGGCGGCTCCGGCCACAAGGGTCTTTTCCTGTGCCGGGGACTGCGGTGTACGATAGCGCGTTTTTATTTCCTTCTTCATTACTCTCTGTATGTCCTGTTATAGTTTTTGGCCAAAGTGAGTAATCACTCATTATCATCAATCTATCCAGCCGGTTTTTTATGTCAATAGTTTTTTCTTTGAAAGAAGTTTTTGCCAGGGTCTGTTAAAACTTCCCCCCATCATTAAATACTTGACGGTGGCGGCATTTTTAACCGTTATAGGCAGCAGATAACCTGCCGGGGGAAGCCACGTAATGAATAAAATAACACGAAAACTGCTGGAATCTGCTGCCGACCGCTACCTTCAGGCGCTCACTTTTTTTATCCCCTTTGCCGCGGTCATGATGGCCCTCTTTGCCCTCTACCGTGTTGAAATCTTCTCCCTCATGAAAGGAATCCATGCAGGCCTGCGCCCCCTCTCCTTCTGGCAGTACCTGGGGATCTCCCTGCATTTCGACGCGGCACTGCTCCTTGTTTTTCTCTCGATGCTTCTTCTGCTCTTCATGATTACCGAAGAAGGCATTACAGGGATTATCGTCGCTGCAGCAGGGGTATTTACCACGGGTGTTTCTCTACTCATGGGCATCGAGTTTTTCCGTGTCTATGAAACGACTTTTCAGACCACCTACTGGACCGATGAAAACGCCACGGGTATCAGTGAAATGGTCTACTCCTATTTCAGTGAAGCCTCTGCGGGATTCTATATCAAGAGTATTCTTCTGCTGGTTCTCCTGGGTCTCATGGCCTTTATCTTCATAAAAATTTCACGGTCCAGCCTGGTCGAAAACGCACTTCTCCCGGGAAACATGAATCCCCTGAAGGCCATACTCCTTTCCTTTGTTCCCTTCACGGCACTGATGCTGGTTTCATTTCTTGTTTTTACCGGCTCTCCAGCCTCCCTTGACAGCCTCGCCCGCAAAGGGGGCAAAATCGACCAGCGCCTTCGCGCCACCATGTACGAAGCCTCCATGCACCCGGTCTATAATTTTTTCTCTGATATCGATGACCGGGTACCTGAGAGAGTTGCAGGGGGGGAAGTTCACCATGCCGCGTCAGGGCCTTTCAGGTTTGGATTCGATACCAGATCCCCCTCGATAAAAAGGCAATATCCCCGCATCCATGCCATACCGCGGGACAAAAAATATAATATCATCTTTTACTTTTTTGAGTCGACACCGAAACGCTACATTGATTATCGCGTAAAGGGGAAGTATGTCATGCCCACATGGCGGCGCCTGATGAAAAACGCCGTCATTGCAGAAAACCATTATGCCAACTTTCCCCTTTCAGCAAATGCCATGCTCTCGATCCTGACATCAGCCTATGATTATCCCGGCAAAAAACTTATTATTCAGAAACACTCATCCATCAGGCTTACCAGTCTCCCGGAAATTCTGAAAAAAAGGGGCTACCGCACCTGCCTGGTTCATACCGGCGACCTCCGCTATGCCGGGCAGCTCCGCTTTCTCGGTTATCGTGACTTTGACCGCATCATCCATTATCCTGAATTGAAAGACATTCCCCCCTATAACTACAAGGTGGGATGGGGCGTCGATGAGCGGGCCATGACAGGGCCCACGGTGAAATACCTGAAAAAAAACAGCAAAAGGCCCTTCTTTGCCGTCTACATGCCCGTCAACCCCCATCATCCCTATGCCATACCGAATGAATCATTTCGCATTACCGGGAAGATTCCGGCAGGGACTCCCACGAAGGAAAAGACACGCTTCAACTACCTCAATTCTCTCCACTACGCAGACGCTGCACTGGGGAGTCTCATTGACACCCTCGAAAAAGAGGGACTGATGAAAGACACCCTCCTCTTTCTCTTTGCCGATCATGGTGAGGCCTTTTACGAACATGTGATGAATTACAACCATCCTTTTTTCCTCTACGAGGAGAATGTCAACGTGCCCCTGCTCATCTACAACAGGGAAATCATCACTGAGCCGGTCCACTACCGGGGTATTACACGGCATATTGACCTGATGCCCACGGTACTTGATTTGCTTCAGATCCCCCCTCCTGAAGAAGCTGAAGGAATAAGTTTTCTTGCCCCCCACCGGCAGCAGTTCGCCCTCCTTCACACTCACTGGAAGGATGACTACATGGCCATACGTGACGGAAACTGGAAGTTTATCCGGGATATGCAGCGTGGTTTCGAGGAACTCTATGAACTGGCCGCTGATCCAAATGAGAAAAACAACCTGGTAAAAACAGATAAAAATAAAGCAGAAAAATACAGAAAAATTCTCTTTACTGCCCGGTCATACAAAAAAGAATATTACCGTCGCGTCCTCGGCCGGGGTGGTAAAAAGAAAGAGACCGCTGTAAAAACGGTCTCTTCTCGTGACACACTCAGTCGTGATAATGCTGTGAAGAAAAATTAAAAATCTCCACTGTTCAGATCAGCATGTACTTCCTCCATCGATGATGAAACCCGCACCGTAGGGAGTCTCACGGTAATCAACGGTAAGACGGGCACCATCCTCAATATAATTCTTGATCCGGTCATCAACAAGGATATCGATATCATTATCGCGAATTATCATATCCTTTGTTTCTTCCAGCTCATCCAGAGCCAGTCCCAGGCGGGGGCCGCCTCAACCAAAGCCTGAAAACATTACCCGCAGGGCGGGCTTTTTGAAATCTGAATCTTTCATGGCAGCGGAAAGATTTTCCTTTGCACTGTCAGTCACTGTTATTGACATTTCATTCTCTCCTGAAAAAAATTCAATTTAGTTAATTATAATTTAATAAAATTCTAAACAAAAGTCAATCTTTTTACTCTGATTAATTAAACAAGGCAATAGTAATTGTATTTTTCGACAGTACAGGATATAAACAGGTGGTCCACTCGGAGTACTGGGAAAATAACAATATCATGTTGCCCACCAATCCCCGGAGTTGGGCAGGATTTTAAGAGTATCCCCGGGAAACAGAAAGAAGAAAAATATTTTACCAACCAGGAATAAATGATATAATCATTAAAAAGGGAGGAAGGCCATGAAACATTATGATCTGCTGGTAATCGGCGGCGATGCAGCCGGTATGAGCGCTGCTTCCCAGGCGCGGAGGATGGACGAAAAAATATCCATCGGGGTTTTCAACAAGGGAGAGCATGTCTCCTATGCAGCCTGCGGCATGCCCTATTACATTGGCGATGATGTAAAAGAACATACCAGTCTTCTCGCCGTGGACAGGGAAAAATTCGAAAAGAAAAAAAACATAAAGGTTTACACGGGCGCAGAGATTACCGCTGTAAAGTTTACAGAGAAAACCGTTACAGCCCGCCACAATAATGAGAACAATAAAAGTGAAGAAGAATTTTCCTACAATAATCTTGTCATCGCCACGGGCGCCCGTGCTGTCACCCCTCCCATCGAAGGCCTTGACAGCAGTGGGGTCTTTTTTCTCAGGGGACTCGATCACGGCATTTCCATAAAGGACTATGTGAAAAACAGCCGCCCTGGTAAGGCCCTTATTATCGGGGCCGGCTTTATCGGCCTGGAAATGGCCGAAGCATTCACCACACAGGGGATACAGACAACTATTGTTGAGAGGATGGAAGGCCCGGCAATGACCATGTCTCCCCCTGTACGGGAAAAAATCAGCGAGGTTCTCGAAGAAAACAAAGTCGCACTTCATACGGGTATTACCGTTAAAAAGATAGAAGAGAAAAATAACAGCCTCCAGGTACATACCGATAACGGTACCTTTGATGCGGACATTGTTATCGTTTCAACCGGTGTTACACCCAACACGGAATTTCTCGCCGGGAGCGGCCTTGAAATGACAGAGAAAGGGGCCATCATTGTAAACGAAAAATCAGAGACCAGTATCAAGGGGGTTTACGCCGCTGGTGACTGCGCCACTGCCCGTCACCTCATTACCGGCAGGGACACCTACATGCCCCTGGGCACCACCGCAAACAGGCAGGGTCGTGTTGCCGGCCTTCAGGCTGCGGGCATCGAAACAGAGCGGTTTCCCGGTATCGTGGGGACACAGTTCGTAAAGGTCTTTAAACTGGAGGTGGGCAAAACCGGTCTCAACAAATTCGAAGCGGAAAAAGAAGGCATCCCTGCAGAGGTCGTTTCAGGGACATGGAACTCACGGGCGGGTTACTGCCCCGCCTCTGAAAAGATCCTGGTTCTCATTACCTACAACCCGGAGACGCGAAAAATTATCGGCGCTGAAATTACGGGAAAAGACCAGGCGGCGCTGCGGGTCAATACCCTTGCCACGGCCATTACCGCGGGCATGACAATCGATGAGTTTGCTTATACTGATCTCGGCTATGCCCCGCCCTTTTCACCGGTGTGGGATCCCACGGTAGCAACGGCACAGATGGCAGTTAAGAGAAAGTGAATTCTTCTTTCAGCTCACTCTTCTTCGTCATCTTCGTCGTCTTCATCTTCACTGCCGGTATCTTCCGTCAGTTCAAAGAGGGTTACCTCGAGAAGCATCTTTGTCACGTCGAAGTAGAGGATCATGCCAAGGGTTTCATATTCGATTTCTTCAACTTCCCCCAGGTCATCAAAGACTTCAAAGCTGTGTTCGCTCTCATCGCCCTCGCTTTCAAGGAGATTAATGACATCCATGTATGAAAGAGCAAAAAGGTCATAGCCCTTGAATTCAACGGGGATATTTTTTCTTTCCACAAGAATACTTGAAAGGAGAAGGTCATCTTCCTGGTAAAAGAGAAAGGAAATGCCATCCTTCTCAAAGGAAAGCTGCATGTCACCACTGTCAGCGGGCTCAAGAACACCATCAGGGCCCATGACGCTCACCACTTCCTGCACTGTCATGCCGAAGGTTATATTACCTAGGGAAATACCGGGAATATACTGCATGTCTCTTCTCTCTTTCTACAGGCCCTCACCCTTTTTAAAAAGGGTATACTCCGCCTTATGCTGAACAAGTCGAGCCCCCGCCTCGACATCACCGGTAACCCAGAGATTACCGCCGATTTCAGCGCCGTGTCCCACCGTGACCCTGCCGAGAATTGTTGCCCCTGCGTAGATGACTACATCGTCTTCAACTATCGGATGCCGGGGAATACCCTTGAGAGGATTACCCTCTTCATCAAGGGGAAATGATTTTGCTCCAAGAGTAACTCCCTGGTAGAGCCGGACATTTCGCCCGATAACACAGGTCTCGCCAATAACGATTCCCGTGCCATGATCCATAAAAAATCTCTCACCGATTTCAGCGCCGGGATGAATATCGATCCCTGTCTGGCTGTGGGCCATTTCTGATATCATGCGGGGTATAAGCGGCACTTCAAGCCGGTAGAGTTCATGGGCGATACGGTGATGGGTCAGGGCCCTGATGCTGGGATAACAGAAAATGGTCTCTCCGATTTTCTGTGCCGCGGGATCACCGTCAAAGGCGGCGCGGGCGTCAGTGGCGAGACGCTCCCTTATAAAGGGCAGTCGCTCAAGGAACTGAAGGGTAATTCTTTCTGCCCTTCTTTCGCAGTCATGACATTCCTGCTCATCATCTCCTGAACAGAAAAAGCAGAACCCCCTTTTGATCTGCTCGGAAAAAACCCGCATGATGCGGTCAAGGGTTGAACCTGTATGATACTTCATATTGCCCGGCGTTATTTCAGAATTAATAAAATAGCCCGGAAAAAGCACTGACTTGAGGAGTTCCATAACCTCCGTCAAAACTTCCGTTGAAGGCATGGCGACATCCTGGTGATTGACCCTGTGGTAAACCGTTTTGTAGGATTCTTCGCGGCAGAGTTCATCCACCACGCCGCTAATTATTTTTTCTCTTTCTTCCGGTTCAAATGGTTCATTGATCTGTTCAATTTTTTTCATAGCCTGGTACCTGAGATATCCTGCCTGTTATTATTCGAATTGTCGCAAATGCCGCAAAAGGGGTGGCGGTCACCCCCAAACAAAAGGTATATGCCACCCCTGCCGGTTATGCAGCAACTTTCATATATTTCACGGGTGATTACATATGAAATACCACCTCGACGGCGGTTACGGAAAAACACACCTGTGCCGTCTATGACAGCAGGGATATGAAAGTCAACCAGAAATTGCGGCAGTAAAATGACTTCGCAGTATCCGGCCGGGGGCCTTTTTTATCTTACTCCTTCAGGTCAAGGGAAGAGGCGATTCTTCGTTTTGATTCTTCCACCAGCTCATCAATCATGTCGCTGTTGTAGCTGCCAGTATCTATCGGTTCATGGATGATCATCTCCGCATGTCCGGGAAAGAGATCAAAGGATTTATAGGGAAGTATATCCTCAGTACCACGGATTGTCACGGGCAGTACCGGAAGGCCAAGGTCGAGGGCCATGCGGTAGGCCCCTTTCTTGAAAGGCCCCAGGGTTCCCTTTCCGAAAATTGTCCCTTCGGGAAAGAAAACCACGCAGGTGCCGTTTGCAATTTTTCCCTTTGCCGCCTCGATAGAAGCAAGGGCACTCGCCGTATCAGTGCGGTCAATAAAGATATGTTCCATGCGTGCACAATAGAGCCCCAGGCCGGGGACCTTTCGCAGGGAGTGTTTCATCACCCATTTAAAATGCCGGGGAAGCCATCCGTAAATAACAAAGATATCATACTGGCTCTGATGATTCGAAACAATGATATATGACTGCCCTTTTTTCATGTTCTCCCGCCCTGTCACCTTTACTGTCATGGGGGTCATCATGGCATTGAGGCGTGCCCATATAATACCGACATACCGCGTCAGAAATGTCCCCGTGATATAGGAAAGAAGAATCGCAGTAGAACTAAGAAAAAGAGTAAAGA
>CAZHNW010000018.1:31907-48732 GCA_964534225.1 uncultured Leptospirales bacterium
CTGGATGTCAGAATATTTTGAAGATGATGAACCGTATCTGTATTTATTTAATTCTGTGCACCACCACCAATGTAGCTTCCTGTTTTTTGGTTAACCAACATAGAAAATATAACCGCGAGAACTCCAAAAACAAGGGTAAGCAAAAAAGCCAGCGGAATAAATACCAGCCATTTGTAGGGTTGATAGAGAATACGCAGTAATTTTTTCATTATTATATCCTTACAGATTCATGAAAACCACGGTTTCCATCTTTATGGTTTTTTCCTTTTTAGTTACTCTTCTCCCCTCGGCGGTCGCGGCCCCGGGTACTGGTAGAGGTAGGTTTTGATCTTTCCGTTGTAGAGCTTGCGATTCTTTACCGCGCGACGGCCAAAATGTTTTTCAAAATCAGGATGTCCCGTAAGAAAAAAGAAAGACCAGGTATCAAGAGACGAAAAGACCTGACCCATTTCCCGGTAAAGGGCCGCCGCCTCTTCAGGTTGTCCCATGCGCTCCCCGTAGGGGGGATTGGAAATAATGCAGCCGTATTTTTTACGGGAACTGAACTCGCCGAGGCCTTTTTTCTGAAAAAGAATATCATCTTCGACCCCGGCCCGGGAGGCATTCTCACGGGCAATCCTGAAAACCCGGGTATCATGGTCAGAGGCAAGAATTGCCAGGGGCTCACGGCGCACAGACTCCCGCGCCTCTTCACGGGCGGCCTGCCACACATCACCGGGAATAAAGGGCCATGCCTCGGCGGCAAAATCCCGCAGCAGTCCCGGGGCTATGTTACGGGCCATCATGGCCGCCTCGATGGGAATGGTCCCTGAACCGCAGAGGGGATCAGCCAGTATCCTGTCAGGAGACCACCGGGAGAGATGAATTATGGCCGCGGCAAGGGTCTCCCGCAGGGGGGCACCGCCATAGGCGGGACGGTATCCCCGGCGGTGAAGACCCGCACCGCTGGTATCAAGGGCAATAGTCACCTCGTCTTTCAGAACAGAAACATCGATGCGGTACCGGGAACCTGATTCAGGAAAACGCTCTCTTTTGTATTTTCGTTTCATCGCCTCTATAATCGCCTTCTTGGTCATGGCCTGGTTATCAGAGACAGACATTAGTTTCGATTTTACCGCCTTTCCAGTTACATGGATGAATGCATCTTCAGGTAAAAATTCCTCCCAGGAAAGGGACCGTACCCCCTCGAAAAGGTCATCAAAGTTTTCCGCGTCAAAAAGGGCCATGCGGATATAGACCCTGTCCGCGCAGCGCAGATGAAGGTTGCAGCGCGCCAGGTCTTTTGCGGTTCCCTCGAAGATGACAGCGCCGTTTTCATTCCATGTTTCGGCAATACCCAGGCCTTTCAATTCTCGGGCGACAACAGATTCGATGCCAAAGGCGCACCGTGCCATGATAGTAAATGTTTTCATACTTCCTGCACTTTTTAAAAATTCTCTGCCATCCCCATTTTTGGCTTCACAGTGAACAGAAAAAAGGAAGGCCCTTTCAAAAGCAAATACATTTTTCCCGCGCCCATTCTTGATCCGCGCAAAACATGATCAAAAATTCATGATATCTTTATTGACGAATCATACCGGCCTCCATCATATAACTATTACGATTATTAATGCAGGAAGTTAACATGCCCAAGGAAAACACCCATATCGCCTTTGCCGCGCGACTCTTTGACAGCCTTGACGATGGCCCCCTGAAAGAGGCACTTGCGGCGCATAAAAAAGAATATCTTCTCGGATCCATATCTCCCGATATATTTTTCTATCACCGCAACGATGAAAAGACCGAAATATCATCACGCCTTCACGGGTGCGCCGGAGAAAAAACAAATGAAATCATCATTGCCATGCTGGAAGACACGGAAACTCCCCGGGAAAGAGACTTCGCCCTTGCCGCTGGATACATGACTCACACGGTGCTGGACATGACCTTTCATCCCCTTGTCTACTATCTCTCGGGAAACTACTATGACCCCGACCCCCGGCGCCGGGAAGAATCACAGTATCGCCACCGTTATATTGAGACCGCCCTCGACATGGTTACGGCCGGCCCCCTGAAATCCCACCGCGAACTATCTCCTGATCTTCTCCATGGCCTGGCCTTTACCGCCTGGATCGAAAAAAACTTTGATACCACCGAAAAAGAAATCGCCGGGACATTAAAAAGACAGCTTTTTCTGAACCGGCTCATGACAGGCCGCATTATTTCAGGTTTCTTAAGCCTCTTTGCCGGTGACAGGTCGAACAGGTCACTTTTCTACGGGCACATTGCCCGGCGTGACAAAGGCAGTTCCCCGACCGAAAAAATTCTCTACCGGGATATTTTTACCGGGGAAGAAAAGAATACAAGCTGGTCTGAACTTTTTGACAAAGCCATTGAGCAGGCACTCCCACGCCTTGAAGCGATGTACCGCTACACTATGGGTGAGATAAAAAAAGAAAAGCTGAAGGAATGCATTCCGGGTGAGAGCCTTGATACGGGCAGTACCGAGCGGACCATCAGGGACATGAAATACTCGATTTTGGATGAAAAAACAAATCTTAGCTGACAGGCCCCGTCAGTTGGCCAGGGCCTTTTCCATGAGGGTCATGAAATACGAAAAGAGATCATCAGGTGTCATCCCGTAGGCATCTTCGAAATGTTCCTTTCTCATAAGGATAATCTGCATTACCCCAAAGACCTGTCCCCAGAGGAGAAGCATCATCTGCTGTGATGTAAGAGGGGTCTTTATCGAACCATTTGCCTTTCCCACTTCAATGGCTTCAACAATAAAATGGCCATATTCATCAGAGGCGACACTACAGCGGTTGCGAAAATCTTCTTCATCACCCTTTTCTTCTCCCCCGTAGTAGTCCCTGCTGCGGGATTCGTATGTCATAATAAGACTGAAGTAGTTGGGATGCTCCAGGGAAAAGCTAAAAAAGGCGCGGCCCAGTTCCCTGATAAGAAAAGGGCTATCCTTTGATTTTTCAAAGGCTTCTGAAAGGGTTGTAATAAGAATATCCTGCCCCCTGAGGACAACCGCGAGAAAAAGTTCTTCCTTGTCCCTGAAGTAAAGGTAGATAGTGCGTTTATTGTATCCCGCCTCACGGGCTATCTCCTCCATGGTTGCCCCGTCAATACCCGCCCTGAAAAAGACCTTCTGGGCGATATCGACAATTCGGTTACGGCGCTGTTCCTTTTCCCAGTTTTTTCTGTCCTCTGATTTACGCTGTGCCATCCTGGTGTCTGTCCCCTTTTGTTTTTGCACAAATTTTCATAATATTCTCATTCTTTTGTCAACGAAGTAACGAAAGATTACGCAAAAAAAACGAAAAATCTCTTGATTCCAGATAACAATAGAATTAACGTTACACAGTACGGGAAAATCAACCGGCAAAAAAATGCTGTATCCGCAAAACAGGTGAGTAAATGTTCAATGGATATCCACCCGTATCCTGTTATTCGTGGACGAGCATGAAAAAATCTTTCTTCTGCCGATACTGTTTCCCGGTTTTAACAATCAAGGGGCGTATAATGAAACAAGTTAAGATTTTACTACTGGCATTTATCCTTCTGTTCTCTGTTCCGGTTTTTTCCAAAACTGTTGCCATCACAGACTTTTCGGTAAGCAGTGATAACCCGCAGCATAAGTATATCGGTAAGGGTATCTCTGAACTGGTATCCTTTGAGCTCGCAAAGTCGACCTCGATATCGGTGGTAAGCCGCGAAAAACGTACTGCCGCGATAAAGGAACTGTCACTTACCATGACAGGCCTTACTGACCCTGCACAGCAGATGAAAGTGGGCAAAATGCTGGCGGCACGTTATCTGATATCCGGAAACATTATAAGCATGGGGCCCACCATGCTCATCACCATGAAAATGGTCGATGTGCAAACCGGCACAGTTGTATGGCAGGACAAGATCAATGAAAACCTGGCCAAGTATGATTATATCAGCGCCTTCTTTGCCGCGTCAGCCCTGAAGTTCCTTGATGCACAAACTGACGCAAGCACCATTGCCAAGGTAAAAGCCAAAAAAGAAAAAAACGCAAAGGCCGCCATAACCTTTGCAAAGGCCATCGATTCTTATGATAAAAACAAAAAATCCCGGGCGCGCAGACAGTTAAAAAAGGCAAAGGCTATAGACCCTGAAAACGAAGTGGTAAAGGCCTACATCGCCAAGCTCTCAACGGGTTCACCGAAATTCAAGGTTGAAGTTGAGTTCTATGCCCCGTCACAGAACCCGGCAGTCCTCGGCACCATCAGGCAGGACCGCATCTACATGCTTTTTAACACATCAATCGACAAGGGAGAAGATATCCCCGAAGTGGGCAGTGGTTACCGTCTTGACGATACACAACATGTAACAGTACGTTTTGGTTACGAATTTCCCATCGGAAAGAGATGGGGGATTGGCGCTGAATTTTCCATGGGAGTCTATGACCCCAAGGTTGAAACCCCCTATGATTTCACCATGCATACTGTCGATGGGACCACTTATTATTTTCATCCCCTTTCCAAAAACTACGGGGGTATCCTCAGCGCGGGTTTTCTCGCCACTGACTGGCTCTCCCTGGGACTTGCCCTTCACTTCTATCACACGAAAGAAACACAGAGCGGCGGCAACGGCGATCTCTATAACGGAATAAATGCTGCCTTTGATTTTGGATTCATGCTCCTCTTTCTTGACCGGCGCCTCACCATTGACTCCCATTTTACCCTTTCAATGCACCAGGAGTATTATCTCCTCGAAGGGGTTACATTTAATGCAAGTGAACAGGCTCAGCACCCCATGCTCCTTGAAACGACCGTCTCAGGGGCACTTTTAAACAACAGCCTTTTCCTGGTGCTGAAACAGATGGTTGACATTTACACTTCCAAAGACGCCGCTTCCTCCTCGGCGGAACGTTCAGGCTACTTTCTCCGCACCATCCCCTCCCTGGAGTACTGGATTTTTAATTTTTTCTCTCTCAGGACAGCCTATGAATTCGGATATGCCCATATCAGCGGGAAGTCAGAAACCGGGCATGGCGTTATGGCGGGGGCGACCCTGCGCATCTGGAAACTCGACTTTGATTTCAACTTCACCCACCGGTACAAACCCTCACGGGTCCTCCCCGGCTACGGAGTAGATGATGATCGTTTCATGATTTCAATCTCAAAGTATGACACATTCCTGAGCAGGTAGAGAGGTCTAAATATAATAGAGAAAGGGCGGCACCCGCAGGTGCTGCCCTTTCTCTATTATACATCACGACTTGATTAGAACTTGATGGCGTCGATTTCTCTTCGCGCTACCTCGTCAAGAATACCGCAGGTTCCAAAAAAATCGAGAAACATTTCAAGCAGGAGAGGATCAAGCTGAAGGTTTCGGGTAACGAAATCAGTCTTCATTGTCTTGAGGGCATCAAGGTAGGACATCTTCTTTTTACTGGTCAGGGCGAGAAAGACATCAATGATTTCAATAACCTTACAGGGAAAAAACGCCAGGGCCTGTCCCGCCTTGAATTCATCTTCATCATAGGTCATGAAATAATTGGCGCTCTTAAAGTCATATTTTTCTCCTGTCAGCTTACCGATGACGGGAGTGGAAAAATTATAACTTCCTTTTCCCCCGTAATATTCGTGATGGAAAGCGGACATTGCCATGACCGGGAATGAATACTTTTTCGTTTTAAGCACCATGTTATAGCCCGTAAGTACATGAACTTTAACGAGTTCATGGTCATAGGGCTCGGTGCCGTCATGATAGGTAATAAAAGGGACCTTCCCAATATCATACAAAAGGGCACCCACGGCGAACTGGGACAGTTCTTTTTCAACATCGATTCGACGGAACCCACCCTTGATTACCGTCTCAATTGAAATGTTCAGGTCAGGAAGACGGCGCCGGTAATAGCGTGCCAGTTTATTTTTAAAGTTACTCCTGATATTTTTTGTAAAAAGGCCCCTGTCAATATAATCGTTATAAAAAAGGCCAAAACCGATAAACCATAACAGGGCACGACACATGTTGGTTATCGTCTGAGAACCCGTGTCGATCTCTTCGATG
Source organism: uncultured Leptospirales bacterium (assembly GCA_964534225.1). Classification (GTDB taxonomy): domain Bacteria; phylum Spirochaetota; class UBA4802; order UBA4802; family UBA5550; genus CAZHNW01. The sequence goes on from CAZHNW010000018.1 coordinate 37,941, forward strand.
AGAAGATAGTTCCTGTTTGATTCATTGTTTTTGAAAAGCTCAATGAGAATATTTACAATCCATTCAGTCTTGATGAAAACTCCGAAAAGATTGTTCTTAACGTTTTCGCTTGAAAGATTGTCCTCGAGATTCGCATAGTTGGCATAAAAGGTATTGGCAATGACTTCTACCATCCTGATAATGGCAGCAAGGTCGATATCGGCGCCCATGCTTTGAAGGCTGTGGAGGCTTTCAATACTCTCATCGAGAATCTCTTCTCTTTCAACGATGGAAAGGTTCTGAAACTTGTCAATCTGCTCAAAGGTATTGCCGTACTTCTCAATGGCCGACTTCAGACGGGTTTTTTCACCTGCACTGATCCTGCGCCTCCTGTCACGGGGCGGTGCGATTTTCTGTTTCCAGTTGACGTCTATGTAAAGGGAAATATTACGGGCGGCATCACCAATAAAATGTTCAAGCTTTTCCACCGGGATAGGGACAAGTTTTCCCTCAGCATTCTTTCTCACCACGGCGACACGTGCCGCAATCAATTTTTGAAGATTCCGGGAAACCTCGTCAAGGGTGACGGGTTGTATCCTGAGTTTTTCCTTGTTTCCGTTGCCAGCGCTCTCACCCATTCTCACGTCCCTGTGCACATAATCATTCACTTCGTCAATTATCACCGATTCTCTATGCAATGTCAATAGAGATATTTCTTCTTCCTGCCGCATTTTAACGCAGATACCGAAAGACATGATAAATAGTAAAGGTATATAATTAATGCCCTCATTCTCTGCCTCTACTTCCCCCACCCAAAAAAAAGAAAAAATATTAAAAAAAACTTTCTTGAAAATTCATTCATTCCCGCACTATCATAGATTATTCTGATACATGACTCTTTAAAATATATTACCCTTCACTACATGAGAAGAATAATATATTTGACAATTTCATTATAGTGAATAATATTTCAATATAATGAAATCTGGAGCGATTAATATGCCACAACAAAACAACCGGCTCCCCCTGAAGGGAAGAAACAAAAAAACAATCCTCAAAGAACTTAAGGCATACACCGGGAATGATCCAAAATACCGTGACCTGAAGACATGGAGCCTCGTTTATTACCTCGGCGAAGAACATACATCATTCATTCATGAAGCATACGGCACTCTCCTGTCGGCAAACGGCCTCAATCCCATGGCCTTTCAGAGCCTGAAAAAACTTGAAAACGACGTGATCCGTATCACCGCTGACCTTCTCCACGGCGACGAAAAGACCTGCGGTGTCATGACCTCGGGCGGCACGGAAAGCTGCCTCCTGGCGGTAAAGACTTATCGCGACATGGCACGGGCAAAACGTCCCTGGATCAGAAAACCCAACATGGTCATACCCGTGACGGCACACGTGGCATGGCGCAAGGCAGCAGAATATTTCAACGTCAAAGCCATCTACGCCCCCCTCGACGAGAACTATCTTGTTGATACGCAGAAAGTAAGGAAGTTAATCAACCGCAGCACCATCATGCTTCTCGGCGGGGCCCCTGAATACCCCCACGGCCTTATCGACCCTATCGAAGAACTGGGAAAAATCGCCGATGAAAAAAATATTCCCCTTCACGTCGACGCCTGCGTGGGAGGATATTTTCTCCCCTTTCTTGAAAAAAGCGGCACTGAACTCCCAGCCTGGGACTTTCGCGTGCCTGGAGTTACATCCATTTCAGCCGATACCCACAAGTATGGTTTTGCCGCCAAGGGTGCCTCAACGATCATCTATCGCAGCACCGATTACATGCAGCACCAGTTCTTTGTCTGTGACGACTGGCCAGGGGGGGTCTTTGCCTCTCCGGCACTCCTGGGGACCCGTCCCGGGGGAGCCTATGCGGCGGCGTGGGCGGCACTGCAATCCATCGGTGAAGAGGGCTATCTCGACATTGTAAAACGCACCATGAAAACAACCAATGCCCTGAAAAAAGGTATCGAAGAAATCCCTGAACTTGCCATTATCGGGAATCCCCAGGCCAGCCTCTTCGGTTACATGTCAACGGACAGGAACCTCAGTATCTTTGCCGTGGGAGACCAGATGGAAAACCGCGGCTGGCACATAGACCGCCTTCAGCATCCTGACGGTCTCCATGCCATGGTGACGCCCCTCCACGAAAAAACAGTAAAAAAATACCTGAAAGACCTGCGCGAATCAGTAGAGGAAGTTAGAAAACATCCTGAACTTGCAGAACAGGGAGGTGCCGCCACCTACGGCATGATATCGAAAATTCCCCTCCGCGGCATGATACGCAAACAGGTCCTGAACATGTTCATAGACCTCTACGGACCGGAAGGAAAGATGATAGATCTGGACAACGCATCGGTGACCGCCGAAAGCGGGGAAGAAAACGTAAAACCCGACCTTGCCACCCGTCTCGGAATGTGGTTCCTGCGAATGAAAAGAAAAGGCTCCTGAAAGCGAGGATCGCTATCCTCGCTGATAGGAAATGTCCCCATATGGAAGAGAAAACATCATGAAAGACCTGAAAAAAATACCTGCAGAAAATAACGACCTCGATACCTATGAAAAAGAAAACATCTTTCACTCATGGTCATACCAGCCGGAGGCAGCCCCACCCCGCGTTATCTCCGCGAAGGGAGTACGCTTTACCACCGAAGACGGGCGGGAGCGCCTCGACTTCAGTTCATGCTTTGTAAGCCACAACATCGGCCATGGCGACCGGCGCGTCATCGACACCATCAAAAGCCAGGCGTCAGAGCTAGCCAGCTTTGCCCCCAGCATGTCCAACAGGCCCCGGGCGATCCTGGCAAAAACCCTCGAAGAGATTACCCCGGGGGACCTTTCTCGTTCATTTATCTCACTGGGTGGCACCGAGGCAAACGAGGCTGCGGTAAAGATGTGCCACCAGTTTACGGGAAAACGAAAAATCATCACACGGTACCGTTCCTATCACGGGGGGACTGCCGCGTCCATGTCTCTTTCAAGCGGTGATGCCCGCAACTGGGCCCAGGTCCAGGGAGGCACTGAATATATCAGGGTGCCCCAGCCCTACTGCTACCGCTGCAGTTTCGGTCTCTCCTGGCCATCATGTGACCTGCGGTGCGTAAAGTATATCGACGAGGTCATTGAACTCGAGGGCGGCAGTGAACTGGTGGGGGGTATCATCTTTGAACCCATTACCGGTGCCAACGGCATCATTGTCCCTCCCGATGACTACTTCCCCGCATTGAGAGAGGTCTGTGACAAATGGGGAATCCTGATGATCGCCGACGAGGTCATGACCGGATTTGGCCGTACCGGCAAATGGTTTGCAGTTGAACACTGGGGAATCACCCCTGACATCATGTCCATGGCAAAGGGGATCACCTCGGGGTATATGCCTCTGGGTGTCACCATTGCCACCCGGGAAATCGGCGACTTTTTCAAAAAACATTTTTTCAGCCACGGCGCCACCTATGCGGGGCACGCACTTGCCTGCGCCACGGCACTGCGTGTCATACAGATCTACCAGGAGGACAACCTGGTGGAAAACTCCCGTACCCTGGGCCTCTACCTGAAAGAAAGGGCCATGGAGCTGCAGGAGAAACATCCCTGCGTGGGAGACGTACGGGGACTGGGACTTTTTGTGGGCCTTGAACTGGTCAAAAACAAAAAAACAGGGGAGCCGATAATTCCTGTGGACGCAAAAATACGTCCCGGCATGAACCCGAAACTTGCCGTGGCAAAAAAACTGGGACAGCTCGGCATGATTGCCATGGCGGCAAACCCGGCAAATGTTATTGCCATGGCGCCGCCACTGATCGTCACAAAGGATGAAATCGATGAGGGCATCAGCATGATGGACGAAGCCCTGAAAGAGGCGGACAAATTCACCGAAGGATAATTAAAAAATTAAATGAACGGTTACAGGGGAAAAATACTTTACGTCAACCTTTCAGAAGGTTCTCTCTCGGAAAAAAATCTTACTGAAAAAACCGCACGTCTTTACCTGGGAGGAAACGGTCTGGCGGCAAAAATCATCTACGACATGGTGCCTGCCGCGGCACCGCCCCTTTCGCCTGAAAATGTAATCGTCTTTGCCACGGGCCCCCTTAACGGTTCATCAGTCTGGGGAACAGGGCGGGGACACCTCGCCGCCATCAGTCCCCTTACCGGTATCTTTGCCGATTCTAATTTCGGGGGCGACTTTGCTTCAAAGATCCGCCCTGCCGGCTTTGATGCCATTGTCATCACCGGCGCCTCGAAAGAACCGGTCTATCTTTTTGTTGATGACGGGAAACCTGAAATACGCTGCGCAACCCGCCTCTGGAAAAAAACCACGGGAGAAACACACACCGCAATCCGTGAAGAGACAGCCACTGACGTGGAGACCGCTACTATTGGCCCCGCGGGAGAAAACCTCATCCCCTATGCCTCCATCATGTGCAGCGGCAGACGCGTCAGCGCCGCGGGCCGCGGGGGACTCGGAGCCGTCATGGGCTCAAAGAATATAAAGGCCCTCGCCCTGCGGGGAAGTCAAGGCATCTCCGTCGCGCGCCCTGATGAGCTGAAGGCCCTTTTGAAAAAACTTCTTCCCTCGGTACGTGAACAGGCAAAGGGACTCACCGACCTGGGGACACCCATTCTTGTCAATAACATCAACTCATCGGGTCGTCTCGGCACCCGCAACAACCAGAAGGAGACCTTTGACGGATACGAGGCCATTAACGGCCAGACCATCAGGGAAAAATACCGCACGAAAAATATTGCCTGCCGGGGATGTCCCGTTGCCTGCGGCAAAATGGTAAAGGTCACCGGGGGAGAAAACCGCGGCAGAGAAGTGAAGATGCCCGAGTACGAGACCCTTTACGCCATCGGTTCCATGCTCGAAAACAGCGACCTTCAGTCAATCTTTAACACCAACCATATATGCGATGAGATGGGCCTCGATACCATAAGTTTTGGTGTTACCCTTGCCTTTCTCACCGAATGTGTCGAAAAGGGACTGATCAAAAAAGGTGATTGTGATATTCCCCCTGTCTTCGGCAACTTTTCACAGCTTCCCGAAATCACAAAAAAGACAGCCATGATAGAGGGAAGTACAGGGCACCTTCTCGCGAAGGGAAGCGCCGCCCTGGCAGAGGAAATCGGCGGGGATGCGAAAAACTTCCTCTACGCGGTCAAGAGACTGGAGATCGCGGGCCATTCAGCCCGGGGGGTACGCACCATGGGCCTGGGCTACGCAACCGCCACCCGGGGGGGAAGTCACCATGACGCCCGGGCAGTTTACGCTCCCCCGGATGAAGACCCTGGATTCGAAGAACTTCCTTCATACATAATCAAAAGCAACCATGCAACGGCGGTGGGGGATTCACTGGTCATGTGCCGCTTTCTCTCCGAACGCGCTTCAGGCCGCCAGATCGAGGAGAACCTCCTTGGCATGGTCAACATGGTAACAGACTTTGACTACACCCTCGAAGAACTGGAAAAAACAGGGGAACGCATCTACAACCTTGAGCGGATGATAAACTGTCAGCGCGGTATCAGCCGCAAAGACGACACCCTCCCCTGGCGCGTTCTCCATGAACCGATTCCCGACGGCCCCCTTGCGGGCCGCGCCATAACAGAAAAAGACCTGCAGGGACTCCTTGATGAATACTACCGGCTTCGCGCCTGGAGTACTGACGGGATTCCCGGTGAGGAGAAACTCAAAGAGCTCAATCTTAAATAATAAATCAGGGGGACTCGATGCAAACTGTTATCTGGATAGTATTCTTTATTTTATTCCCGGTACTGATCATGTACCTCTGCCAGAAATTTTCACTTCTCGATAAAATCGGCGCCGTGGTACTCTGCTACGGGGCGGGAATTATCATTGGCAATATCGGCATACTTCCCCCGGGGATACAAAAAACACAGTCAACCATTACCGAGGTAACCATTGCACTGGCTCTCCCTCTTCTCTTTTTTTCCATCGACCTGAGACGCTGGTCCCGCCTTGCCGGCAAAAGCCTCGTCTCGTTCATATGTGCCATTATCGCCGTACTGGTTTCAACCACGGCAGCCCTTCTTATTTTCAAGTCGAAGGCCCCTGAAACATGGAAGGTTTCCGGCATGCTTATCGGCTGCTACACCGGGGGCACCCCCAACCTCGCCTCAATCAGCACAGCCCTCAGGGTTGATCCGGCACAGTACGTGGCGGTTCACGCCTCCGATGTCTTTGTCGGGGCCATCTATCTGCTCATCGTTATCACGGTACTGCCGAAACTGCTGGGATTCTTTCTGCCCGCCTTCCCCGTCACAGAACATCACACAGATGAGGGAGATAAAGAATCAGGATTTGTCACTCACTTTTCTGGATTTACTGCGCATCATCTGAAACCCCTTGCCGGGGCCCTGTTACTTGCCGCTCTCTGCGTCGGTATCGGTGTGGGCCTGTCAGAGGTAACACCGAAGGAAATTTCCATGGTGGTAGCGATTCTCACCATCACGACCCTCGGTGCCGCTGCATCATTCATTGAAAGGATACGCACCATCGAATACACCTTTCAGCTGGGCTACTACATCATTCTCATTTTTTCACTCGTTGTCAGTTCAATGGCCGACCTGACGAAACTTCTCTCGACAGCCCCGGTCATGATCGCCTATGTGACCATTGCCGTTTTTGTTGCCGCCGTGGTACATGCCATACTCTCTTTCTTTACCCGTGTTGACCGTGACACGCATATCATTACATCCGTGGCCCTTGTCCTGTCGCCCCCCTTTGTGCCCATGGTGGCGGCATCATTGAAAAACAGGGACATTGTCGTTACCGGTGTTTTCACGGGGATCCTGGGATGGGTCATCGGCAATTACCTGGGCATCACCTATGCCTATATGCTGAAAAATTTCTTCTTCTGATTTTTTTGTAATATTACTTTCTATCAACAGCATTCACGGTTAAGGCATCCGATATCCCTGCCACTCTGAATCTGGTCTTTTCCCAGTGACTTTGCCCTGTAGAGAAGAGAATCTGATTTTTTCAAAAGCTCAGCATGGGATTCATCATGGAGTTCCACCACACCGGCACTGAAGGTGACACTGCAGATGTCATCAAAATCTTCATCCAACAGGGCCTTCCGTATTCTCTCTCCAACGGTTATTGCAGGTAGCAAACCTGTCTCAGGAAAGATAACAAGAAACTCTTCGCCACCGTAACGCCCGGCAATATCTGTTGACCGGCAGCTTGAAAGGATAATATCGGCAATGGTCTTAATGACCCTGTCCCCGAACTGGTGACCAAAGGTATCATTGATCTTTTTAAAATCATCAATATCAAGCATCATGATAGCCAGCTTTCTGTTATATCTCCTGGCGCGGGTAACTTCCTCATTCAACAGCTGAAGGATGAATGCATGGTTAAAAAGGTTCGTCATTGAATCCTTCTGTACGAGTCCCTCGAGACGAAGTGAATAATCCTTCAGGGCGCTCATTGCCGCATTGTAATGTTTAATGTAGACTTTGAGGATAAAATAGTTGATAAAAGCGGCAAAAATAAAACTGAAAAAGAGATCAATATAGCGGGATTTCTCTGAGGGATACCTGTGTATTGATTCCGGTATAAAGGCTTCCAGAAGCAGCAGGGAGCAAAAAAGAAACATTACCAGTGAAAGAAAAATAATCCTGTGACGCTGACTGAATTCCTCTTCTTCGGAACCTGTTACCAGAAGCACGATAAATGAAACAGCACAAAGAAAATAGAGGGGACTTCCCCCCACAGACCCCCCGTTGAATATCCAGAGTGATGGAAGAAAAAAGAGTATATATGCTGAAATACTGACATACTTGCTTATTTTCACCCTGTCCATAACGCGGGAAAGATAAAAGCTCACCAGCAGCATCAAAACAAAAGCGATGTTCGAAAGAATCAGCAGGTAATGAAAAGCCGAAAGGGCATTGATCACAGCCGCGATAAGACCAACAATCATCCCCGCTACCTGGATTATTTCATAGACAGCCTTATTCAGGCTGCCTGAATTGACGCCCCCTTTTTCAAGTACGAGAAGAGGGTTAAAAAAATCCCTGAAATATTTCATTGTTTTCATCACTTTATTTTTTTATTCGATCATTTATGAAAATCAGCCTTTCACACCCGATACAAGTGAATCGGCTACTTTCAGCAGCCTGTAAATACTTTCCACCGGCTGCGGGGGATGATAAAGAAATCCCTGGAAAAGCGTACAATCCATTTGCTTTAGTATACTGAACTGCTGCTCTGTTTCAACACCCTCTGCTATTACCTGCATGCCGAGAGCACCTGCAAGGTTCACCATTGATTTAACAAGGGCGTAGTTCCTTGCATCACTGTTTATATTTGACACAAAGGATTTATCGATCTTTATGGAATCAATGGGCAGTTCAAGAAGACGGGCCATGGTCGAATAGCCGGTACCAAAATCATCAATAGAGATTGAAATACCCTTTTCTGAAAAACGTGAAAGGATATCGGCACTTTCCTCCCTGTCTCCCGGCAGGGAACTTTCAGTAATTTCGATTTCAAGAAAACGCGGATCAAACCCCGTCTTTTCAAGAATCCTGTTGAATTTTTTATAAAAATTTTGATCAAGAAGTTGAAGATGGGAAAGATTCACAGCAACCCTGAAATTTTCACCGGCGATAGATCCTGTTTTTCTACAGACTTCTTCAAGCACCCAGTAACCAAGTTCTGTAATCATGCCGTTTTCCTCTGCCACAGGAATGAATTCATCGGGCCTTACCGGCCCCAGCAGCGGTGATTTCCAGCGAAGAAGGGCTTCTGCCCCTACAATAATGAGATTCCTGTCATGTTTGGGTTGATAATAAACCTCCAGTTCGTTTTCAGCGATAGCTTTTTTCAGAGCATTATTCAATTCCTGTTTTCTTAAAATATTCTTTTCAAAGGACTGGTTGAAAATTCTGTAGCTGCTTTCGTGACTGTTTTTACAGAGTGAACGCGAGGCATTGGCATACTGGAGAAGCCTGTCAATGTCATCCCCGTCTGTAGGAAAAAAGCTGACTCCTATATGACACTTAAGACTTCCGAAATCTGGAGAAATACGAAAACGCCTCGCCGCATTAATGATATTTTCCGCTACCAGCACAATGTTATTATAATCCTCGATATCAAGCACGAGGACATAAAATTCACTTACACCGAAACGGCTGACCAGGTCAGACTTTCTAAGAGAAGACCTGATATTGGAGGCAATCTTCATGAGAAAAACTTCACTCTCTTCATGACCGAATGTATGAATCAGATCTTTAAACTCGACAAAATTGATTGAATAAACAGCAAAGGAACGTCCATACCGTTTGCACACCTCTAACGACTGCTTTAAATGACTGATAAAATGAGAGTGTTTCAGGAGACCCGTGGCGGGATCGTGTTCAGAAAGGTACTTGATCTCGCTGCTTTTTACATCGATATCATGCATCAGTTCTTCATTGATACCTTCAATCTTCGTCTGCCTTGTTCCCGCGAAAAAAGCAAAGAGCCCCAGAAAAAAGGGTGCCGTGTCAATTACCCAGTGAAGGTGCCCCGATCTCTGTGCCACTGCCGCATTATGCATGTTTACTGCACCGAACCTGTCGAGACAATCTACTATTGTTGAAAATACGGGAAAGAGAATACCAAACATTGCGCCATACAACGTATAACGAATAGTTGTTTTAATTTTTTCATAGCCGTGTTTACTCGAGATCTTTGATATATGCATGAACTGCACTTTCAATGTACTATCTGTAAGTCATTAACGGCAAGATACAAATTATAACAGGCGGGAAAAAATGACTGACATTTATGTCATTGTCATTTTAAAATAATTGTACAGTTCTGTTGCAGGATAAATCGGCCATAATTTTAAAACAATAAATGGGTATTTCACAAAATCAAGTTCAGTGTTAAAAAAATTACAGAAAAGATTCCAGCTCCGCTTCCATCTCTTTTCTCAGCATGCGGGCGACAAAGGCCTGAACCTTCTGCTTCTCAAGAGGGGCATTGCTGTAATCAAAAAGGATCACGCAGTTCTTATTGTCCCCTCCCCGGGAACCCATCACGTTTCCGCTGATACCGCATGTTGTCCCGTAGAGTCTCAACTGGAGGTCATCAATATGGGTATTTGGCTCATAATGCTGAGGTGCAGGGAAAGAAGCAAGCATCCCCGCTGAGCTGATATCAACGATAAAACCATTAATAATGTTACCGTTCCTTTTTATACTAAAGGTGGCATGGTACCGGCTGTCGCACCGGGCACGAATATAGTTTCGCATGCCCCGGGCATTATTCTCTTCAAGAACATCTACGATACCGGCAACAGTCTCATCACAATGAAGAACCCCCCGGGAATTCTCAACCGGTATATGAAAATCTATTTCAGGGAAAGAGGAATGTATACCGGCGCCGGGAAGAGCAAAGACCCCAACTGTTGTCTCCTGTAATGTGCAATCTTCCTTGAACCGGTTGATGAGCCAGGTAAGGTCAACATTTCTCGGCGGTTCAAGGGTGTTTACAAAAAGGATGGAACGTGGATATTTTTGAAAAATATCATGAACCCTGCGGTGGTCCTTGAGAAAAAATGATTCATATTCATGAGTGGAGATCCTCTCACCGAGCCACTTTTCCGCGTAAGGGTCGATGAAAAGAAAAAAAGCCTTTTTCGGGGAAGAGCCTGATATTTCAGGATTTTCCCGTGGGGCTGCCCCCCGTTGATCCTGCAATGTTTCCTTTAACGTCGCTGCATCATTCATAGCCAGATTCCTGTATTTGATTTAATTTACATATACGAAATCAGATATTTTATATTGTATATAT
>CAZHNW010000019.1:0-46637 GCA_964534225.1 uncultured Leptospirales bacterium
TCCGGGTTCCCCAGGTCCAGCCCGGGAATGGGGCGGATCTGGGCGCCGGGGATGGCCGCCGCGGTCATACCGTAAATCTGCCGGCCCATGGCGATCAGGCGCGTCAGGTCCGGGCCCTTGAGGTCGATATCGATGGAGCGCCCGCTGCCGCACGGGGCGGCCTTATCCGGCCAGCCGCGGTGTCTGAAGCATTTTTCCCTTCCCGTGACGGTGTTGATGTCTGCATCGAGCAGGGGATTACCTCCATCGTGCAGCCGGGTGGTTCAATGAGGGATTTCGAGTCTATCGAGGCATGCAACGAGGCGGATCCCCAGGTCTCCATGGTCTATACCGGGCAGAGGGCCTTTAAGCACTAAAGAAAATGTTCAGCACCGATTATATTAACATTCAGAGCAGGGGGCAGAGGGAAGTCCATGATCTGACCCCTGCGGTTCATGAAATCCTCAGCAGTCACGGGGTGAAAAACGGTATCGTCACCATTTTTGCCCCGGGTTCTACCGCGGCGGTTACTACCATCGAGTATGAGCCGGGACTGGAAAAAGATATTGATGAATACCTTGACCGGCTTTTCCCCTACGGGGAGCATTATCATCATCACGATACCTGGCATGATGATAACGGGTCTTCCCATTTGCAGGCGGCCCTTTTAGGGCCGTCACTGACCGTGCCGGTTGTCGGGGGGAAGTTGACCCTGGGCACCTGGCAGCAGATCGTTCTCATTGACTGTGATACACGCTCCCGTTCACGGAAGATTGTTGTGCAGATGATGCATGAATGAATGGAGAACTTATATCCAGGGCAAAGACATAACATCAGCCGTAAATTTATTCTTCTGATTCAGCACCGGGCTTCCCTCGATGAGATCAATAAAACAAGGGGAACGTTAAAATGCCTGAAAGAGCTCTACCCCCGCCTTAAGTGAGCCACTCTTTTGTGGTGACCCGGTTTTCATCGGCCCTCTTCTAACTCATGAAAAACCATTCGAACCGGCAGGCAGGTTCCGCCCCGCCTGTCCAGAGAAAAGAACTATTTTAGTGTTCAGGTCAAAAAAAGCCTTGCGCGGTGGTACTTAGTTATATATTGAGTATACACTTTGTCTGGTTGTTTGTTTTTCATGAGAGCGCATAATGTGTATTGAACGACCTCTAAAAACCGGGAGTTTAATTGATAGTAAAAAATAATAACCCTGGATTTTTCCAGATAATATTGTCACAGGTGAACATCCAGAATTTGATTTACAGGGTTTTCCTTAATAGCAGAAATAAATAATGTCATATAGTTTAAAACAGAGAAAGAGGCCCGGGATGCGAAAAACAATTTTTTTTATATTGATGTTAATTATAGCCTGTCTGCCCCGGGCAGAGGCGGGTGAAAAGATAAAAAAGACAAAAATGCCCGTCGCGGTCCTTGACCTTGCCGCGAAGGGGGTGCCTACCACTGTTGCCAATGCCGTATCCGATATTATCCGGTCCGAGTTTACCAATTTCGGCAACTTCAATCTTATCGAGCGGGCGCAGATGAAGGAGATCCTCAGGGAGCAGGCGGTGCAGATGACGGGATGTACCGATTCGTCATGCGCGGTGCAGTTCGGCAGGCTCCTGGCGGCACATCGCATTGTGGTGGGAGAGATTAATCATATAGGGGGGAAGTTTATCCTCACCGCCCGGTACGTCAATGTTGAGAATGGAGAATCCCTCGCCTCAACACGCAAAGAAGCGCCCCGCCTGGGGAAGATCACTGAAACAGCAGTGGACCTCGCCAAGGATCTCGCCGAAAGAATCGTCTCCGGCAAACCCTGTAATGGTGAAAAATGTAAACGATGGCAATTGTAATTCTGTTACTATTGCCGGCAGTTTTGCGTATCTCGGGAACGGGAATAATTTTGATATTTATGATATAACAGATACTTCGAATCCTGATAAAAAAGGATCGGTAACGATCCCTGGTGCCTCCAGGTTATATGATATAGAAATTTCCGGTAATCACGCCTTTATTAATACCTATAACCAGGGAATGTGGATTGTTGATGTCAGTGATTGTGAAAATCCTTCTATCGTGAGTTCCATTGAATCCTATAGTTCCCGCGGCCTGAAGGTGTCGGGCGACTATGCCTGCCTGACGGGAACAAAGGGGGCAGGCATTATAAATATTGCTGACCTTGAAAAGCCCTGGTATGCTGGTTTTTATAATGTAAAAAGCAGTGAGGATCTGTTTATCTCAGGTACTACGGCATATTTATTGACTCATAGTGATCCTTATAGGGTTGCTATTGTTGATATTGATATTACAAAACCAACATATGATCCGGTTCCCGTAACCAGCTATACCGCCTTTGATTCTGCTCAGAGCATTGCCCTTTCAGGGGAGTATGCATGCGTATGCAACAGCAGTAATACTGTAGAAGTTATTAATATTGCAGATCCCGACTCCATTCACCTGTCGGGCCGTTATACCACAGCCTATCCCCCCCTGGATGTTGCCATTGCGGGTGAATACGCCTGCGTGGCAACGGGATCAATGACAAAACCGGGAGATGATGTGATAAAAGAGGGACGTCTGGAGATAATAGATATTGCCAGTCCAAATCTGCCTGTATCTGCCGGCTTCTATGAAATGACAGACATGGCAAAGAGAGTAATCGTTTCAGGCACATATGCCTATGTTCTCTTCGGCCCCCTGTCATATATGGGTGCTGATGGGGGGGCGAGGAATGGTCTTCATATCTTTGACATCTCGGATCCGGCACATCCGGTATTGAAAAGTACCTATGAAACAGGTTCGGATAATCATGCTGATGATATTGCCATTTCTGGAAAGTATGCCTACATTGTCGGCATGATAGAGGGAAAAATTACCATTCTTGATATCTCTGACCCGGCGAACCCTGTTTGTGAAGGAGTTTCTGATATTATAAATAGTCCCTTTAAAATTTCAATTGCCGGTAACTATGCCTGTGTCACCAGTTATGGCAAAACTTTCTATATCCTCGATATTTCTAATCCCTTGTATCCGGTATCAAAAGGTTCATGCGTAACGCCAGGATCGATAAAAAATATTGCGGTTGCCGGCACTTACGCCTATCTCTCCTCTGAAGACGCACTGCAGGTTGTTGATTTCCTGTGGCGCCATCACAGGTTTTAAACAGTGACCTCTGTCCCACTTCTTATGGTATTTCTGTTTCGGGTAATTATGCCTATCTGTCGGCGGGTACTTCGGGCCTCGAGATCATACATCTCGGCAAATACTGCGAAGGGGCCCCTCATTATGAGTAGAAATATTCGTTCTTGGTTAATAGTTGAAAAGGTATGAAATATTAAAAAGGGGGACCCTCAGTGGGGCACCCCCTTTTTTGCATTAATTATTTTTTTGGGGTTTTTTTATCCGTTTCGTTTTTCTTCAAATTCCCTGATATATTCATCGATGAGGCTTCGCTTCTGCGGTTCCGCGGCATGTGCCCCCTCTTCTTTGACGGGCTTGATGCGGTCGGCAAAGAAGTTGCCCATGGCTTTTGCGGGGGCAAGAAAAAAGTTTTTAATGCCCCTGAAGAAGGATTCAAAAAAGTCGAGTACGCGGCGTATAATTGATTTTCGTCCAAAGTTTTTGGCGGTAACATTGCGTACCGGCTCAGTGATGGCAGAGGAGACCTGTTTTGTCGTTTCTTTTATCGTGGAAGTGGCCCCATAGGCGGCGGGAACAGGGTTGGGCGCTCTGCTGAGTTGCACACTGGGTGTTGCAGATTTTTTGATGGTCTGCCGGCGAAGAAAGAATCGCGGCTGGCTTGATTCGGCTCCACGGTCGATGATGAAGAGAAATAAGTAATAGATGTACATGAAAAAGTTCCAGAATATGAGAAAAAAGGCCTGCCATATTTCCAGAAAAGCCCAGAAAACTTCTATCATCAGTTTGCCGAAATCGACCCATTTAAAGAAAAAGCTGTATATGTTATCAAGGGCGTTGTTGTAAAACTGTTTCACCATGCTGTATTTCATGGGAACCTCCACAGGTGTGTCTAATCTCAATCATATCTATAACAGAAGCTTTCTTATTATATGCCGTCTAAATTGTCAAGTTCTGTTAGTATGGTTTCGCTTTCAGAAGGAATATTTATTGAGCTCACTTCTGTGCCGACATTTTCTTTTTCTGTGTCTCCTTGTGATAAAGACTCATCATCGTCAGAGAAAATATCATCACGGGAACGAAAATATTGTGACCGGGCGGCAAGGCTTTTAGGCTTTTTAACGAATATCTGTCCGAAATTGAATTCAAGGTTGGCGTCTTTCAGAAGTTCATCAATGGATGGCTGGTGTTTTCCCGAGGAAAGCCCTGTCATTTTAAGAAGTTCATCAATGCCGAATTTAAAGGTATGGGGCTTTTCTGAGCGCCATGATATGTTGTCTTCAAGGAGTTTATTGGAAAGAAAAGCATAGAGCCGTGTTACAGGCTGGCGGTAAAGCCGGGAATCGATGCGAATATGGGTAAACCAGAGTCTCTGGCTGATGGAGGTATATATCCTTTTCAGTATCTGCGGTGACTGTTCGATGAGGCGCACCAGGGCCTGGGAGTTGATGGGGAGAAGAACTGTGCGGCCGTAGCTGATTGCCGTGGCGTTTCTCGGCTTGTCTGAAACAATTGCCATTTCACCAAAAATATCCCCTTCCTTCAGAACCGAGAGCATGAGTTCACGTTTTTCCTGGTATTTTACAATCTTTACCTTCCCTTCTTTTATGATATAGAGTTCTTCTCCCGGTTCATCTTCACAGAAAATTATCTGGTGATCCGAGTAAGAATAATAGATGCCTTCCCTGAAGGGTTCAAGTACCGTGCGCGTTCCGGCGGTTTCCATGTCGAGGATCATGCGCCGGGCCTGTTCGGCATGCTCAAAGGAAGGGAAGAGGGCCAGAAGGCGGTTGAGGATGTAAAGACTGATGGGGTATTCGCTTTTCTCGAAGTAATAGGTCCCGGTGTTGTAAAGGCGTGTCTGCGGGGGAAGATGGTCTTCCCGGGAGTTCCCGGGGAACATCAGGTTGTCATACCGCCGAAGGAATTCGGCAAAGTAGTTGAGAATTTTCAGGGCCAGGGAGGAGTTTTTTTGAAGTCGTGTCAGAAATTCCTCGGCAGATAAAACCAGGAGGCGCGTGTCATCTCCAGCCAGGGCGGTTTCCATGCGGGGGCGCCTGCTCAGGGCAGAGACAAAACCGAAAATATCGCCGGGCCCCGCATGGAGGGGCATTGGTTTTATGTTTTCATTGTTACTGGAAAAATGTATTTTCCCTGATTCGACAATAAAGACATCATCTGCATCTTCATCCCCTTCGATGTAGAGGTATGCTCCTTTTTTAAAGGTGTAGATATTTTTTTTCATCTGCCTGTGTTTTCACCATGTAAATTTTAATGAATCTTGACGCCCTTGAATCTCAAAAGGGATGTTATGGACGATATTTTTTAAGCCCCCTTCGGGCGTTGTACTGCCTGCATCGAACTGCGTCGAGATGAGCCTGGCGAAGCAGGGATGGGGGCGTCTCCCGGAGGTTGTAACTCTACATCCAGTAAACCTGCATGGCTTCTTTCAATTGAAGAGAAATATCATAGCCCCGCAGCAGTTCTACCAGCTTCAGGGCAAAGGGGATGGCGCATCCGGGGCCACGTCCGGTAATGATGTGGCCGTCAACGGTGACAGGGTCCGTGGTGATGCGGGCCCCGGTGAGCATCTTTTCGAAGCCGGGGTAACATGTGGCCTTTTTATCTTCAAGGAGTCCCGCTTTTGCCAGAACAATGGGGGCGGCGCAGAGGGCTGCGACATAGCCCCCCTGGTTTCTTACTTCCTGCAAAAGGGAAATAAGGGGGCCGCTGTTTCTCAGGTTTTCACTGCCCGGCATTCCTCCGGGGAGGACAATACAGTCAAAATCCGTGGCACGGCACCCTTCCAGAGACCTGTCAGCAGTTATCTTGATATTGTGAGCGCCCCTTACCGGGTTTTTCCCCAGGGCGGCTGTTGTGACTTCCAATTCCGCTCTTCGGAGCACATCAACAATGGTAACTGCTTCAATTTCTTCGAATCCTTCTGCAAATGGAACCAGAATGTTCATGGTGTATTCTCTCTTAATAAATGTGTTTAAAGGGTCATGGTGTTGTCTGATCCTTTGACATTTGCCAGCTTGGCCTTGAGGTCATCCTCGAGGCGGACAAGTTCAACTTCGGCTTCCTTTCTCTTGGTGCGTCCTTCTTCCTGGATTTGCAGTGTTTCTTCGATGGTAGAAACAAGGTTTTCGTGGACTTTTTTCAGTGTCTCTATTTCCACGATGCCCTTTTCTGATTCGCGGGCAATCTCGATACTGCTGTCTTTCAGCATGGCGGCGTTCTGTTCCAGCAGGTCGTTCGTGGTGGAGGAGACTTCTTTTTGAAGCTCAAGGGCTTTTTTCTGCCGGAAGAGACCAATGGCTATAACGATCTGGTTTTTCCAGAGAGGGATTGTGTTGAGAATGGAACTCTGGATTTTTTCTACCAGTACCTGGTCATTGTTCTGGATGAGGCGAACCTGGGGCATGGTCTGTATGGATACCATGCGGCTCAGTTTCAGGTCATGGAGTTTTTTCTCGAAGCGGTTGATCATCTGGTTCAGGTCCTGCACGGCCTGCGCATCGAGGGTGTCTTTTGAGGCCTCTGCCTTTGCCTTCAGTTCGGGGAGAAATTTTTCGTTGATCTCTTTGAGCTTCATTTCACCCGCCAGGATATAGAGATCAAGGTCTTTCAGGTATTCCTGGTTTTTTTCGTAGAGGCTGTCGAGCATGGTGATGTCTTTGAGAAGCTGCATGCGCGCCTTTGTCAGCTCATCGACGATACGTTCGATCTCAACGCTCACCTTCTGGTAACGTGCGGCGAATTTTTTCGCCTCGTCTACGAGTGACCCGATAATGGGTATCTTTGAAAAGAATCCTCCAGATGAACCGAGCTTGTCAACCTTCAGGTCTTTGACAGTTATCATCAGCTCTGAAAGGATCTCCCCGGCGTAGCCCGCATCCTTCGCGCGTATCTGTTCAAGAATGGTATCGGCAAAGTTTGAAATATTTGCCTGGGCGCCAACGCCGTATTGAATTATTGCCTGAGAATCATTGATATCAATATCTCCGGTAATGCTTTCCACTTTTTGTTTCTGTTCCGGTGTCAGTTTGTCAAGAGTGGGTTCTTCTGCCTGCACCTGTCCGAGATTGTCCATGACGTCCTCCTGTGGGAATGAATATCCGGGCTGAACCGGTTATTTCGAAGTATAGATTACAGAAGGAATTTAAATAATGCAACTATTTTACCGGTCCAAACCCGGTGGGAGGTGTAATTTGATGAAAATAGATGTCCATGAGGCAGATTATGGTGTTTTTACCGGGATTATTCCGTTTCTTTGTTGAGGAGAAACTGTTTGAACCGCACCGCCTGTTTGAAATCGGGCTTCAGGGCTATGGCATGGTCACAGTCTTCAATAGCGGCCCTGATGTCGCCCATATCATAGTAAGTGAGGGCACGGCTGTAGAAGGTGTCGGTCCAGAGGGGGTTGAGTTCAAGGCTGCGCTGGAAATCCCCCAGTGCGAGATCAAATTTTTTCAGCATCCGGTAGGTGAGACCCCTGTTGGTGTAAACCCGTGTATCCCTCGGTTCCATTTCGATGGCGGTGGTGAAGTCATCAAGGGCCTGTTCATAAAGTGACAGGGAGAAGTAGACAAGCCCCCGGTGGTTGTAGATGTAGTGATTGGGCGAAATGAGGAGGAGGTGAGAATAAATTTCAAGGGCCCGTTCAAGGTCATTGCTGATATGGGCGTTCATGGCAGCGACAAAGAGATCGTTGAGGTTGTCCCCTTCAGAGAGTTCATCTTTTGTCGTATGAGGGATGGGTTCGATTTCTTTTCGTTCCCTGTACTGGTTGCCCATTTTTTCGGGAAGGGTAGAAACCTTGTCAAGGAGCTGGCGATGTCTTTCCTGAATGTGGGAGTAGCGTTTGCGCTGGTAGTCCCTTATTTCCTGGAAGGTGATATCCGCAAGGGAGAGGGTTGCATTGAGGGCTGTCAGTTTTCTGCGTATGGTGTCTTCAACGTTGTCCATGCTTGTTTTATAAACGAGTTCATGCTCCACCTCGGCCCAGGCGTCCTGCAGGATGGTGCGCAGCTGAATCTCACAGGTAAGGGTTTCTTTGAGGCGAAACCGGGCGGCAATATCTTCAGGCATCTCTATGGAAAAGTGGGTGGAATCGTATCCGAATTCTTTGACGGTAAGTTCACGGTGTTTGTAATCGACTTCAAGGAGATTATAATTTTCCCTGATATCATTTTCAATGTCCCTCATGTCTTCAAGAAAAGGAACAGTAATACGCATTCCGATAAGGTCTTTGATTGATTCAAAGGGACTGTCAATAATCTGGTCCTGGGCCTTCAAAAGAAGTTTGCGGTAAAAGGCGTCAAAGGTTTTGACCCTTCCCTTTAACTGTATTCTTCTATTTTCGCAGGAGAGGTTCGTGTTAAAGCTGTCGATCAGTGATTTGAGAATCTTGCGGTAGCGGGAGACCCGTTTGTCATAATCTTTAAGGAGAACCTGTTTGTTTTCGATCCAGTACTGGAGTGTTCTATTGTTCATGGGGCTTGTTTACACTCCTTTTACTTCGTATGATTGTTCCTGTTGATTTCCCCTCTCTGTCCTCTATTTGTTTTAGGGGCGCAGTACAGCCCTGAATTGAAAACGCAGGGTGTTTTTGCTTTATCCCTTAATGAACTAAATTTCAGTGAAGAAGTCAAGGAAAATACCCCCTGCAGGAAAGGCGGGGATAACCTTCTACAGCCCCCTTCTGCAGGGAATGGGGCTGCAGGGGGGCAGTTAATAATTATAGAAAATCAGTTCCTTGTGTCTCCAATTTCGACAAGGGTCTCGTTGTACTGGCCCGCAAGGTTGACATATACCTTTTTTGCCAGCTGCCATTCGGTTTTATGCCTTTCCTGTATTGGGCCCTTTTCAACAGCGGGAGCACCGGCCCAGATGGTTTCAGCGGTAATTTCCTGGTTTCTTTTTACCAGGCTCTGTTCGGCGATAATGGCCCAGCTCCCGACAGTGGAAAAGTCGCTTATCATGGCCTGCATCCCGATAACCGCGTAATCTTCGATGGTGGCATTGTGTATCATTGCCATGTGCCCGACAGTGACGGCCTTCCCAAAGGTGGTAAGCCCTCCGGGGCGGGCATGTACGATGACTCCCTCTTCGATGGCTGTTTCAGCACCAATTTCAATGGTACCATAGTCTCCCCGCAGGATGGCGCCGAAGCCGATGTAACAGTTTGCGCCGATACGCACGTCTCCGATAACTTCAGCGGTGGGGGCTATCCAGGCCCCTTTACCAATGGTGGGACGGCGACCGTTAATTTCATAGATGGGCATTTTTCCTCCCTGGCGTATAACCGCCTGTGTGATGAAAAAAATAAAAAAAAATAAAAATATTTTATTCAGCGGTTGACGATTTTAAAGTATTTTAGTAGATTGGGAGATACTAAACGAGCAAGTTTTTACCTCCTATATCCCAAATGATTAAGCTTTATGGAAAGAGAGGAAGGTTTTTCTCCCCACTTCCTTCCTCCCTTCCATACCTTTTTTTCATTTCTTCATTCTTTAATCAAGTGTTTAATTTTATTTATCTATTTTAAAAATGAACAAATTAATAGGAGCCTGTCATGACGGGTATTTCAAAACCGACATTTTCCTCACCCCTGGATTTTTGTATCAGGCTGGTGCGCCTTTTTAAACTTCCCCCTTTTACACTGACTTTTTTAAAGGTAGATCCTTTAACCAGGGAAAAGATTCTTCTTACCATATCGATGGCTAACCAGTGCAAGGGTTGAACTGGTGCCCATTCTGCCGTGGGCAGAAAACTCGGTATGACTGAAGATGATATCCAGCGGATTTACCGTTTGAGGCGGGAAGACTTCCCCCCTGAAGAATGGGAACTGCTCAACTATGTGCGGGAATGGGCCTGGGCCGGCGGGAAGGAACCGGGAGGGGACGCCGCGGCAGCGGTCAAAAAATTTTATTCACCCCGGGAGATGCGTTATTACCGGAAGCTGATGAACATGATGATATTCGCCAACTATTTCAGCAACCGCTTTCTCGCGGGTAAAAACAGGAGTGTTGACGCCTGTCCGCTTCCGGGGAGTGAAAAGTCTCCTGATGAATAAGCGTGACAATCTGCCCAACCGCTACGGCACCGGCTCTGTGAAGTGGGACCTTGCGGATGATATTTTTCAGCAGGAGGGTGTGCTTCCCCTCTGGGTGGCGGACATGGATTTTCCTGCACCGCAGCCGGTTGTTAACGCCCTGGTGGAGAGGGCGCGGCACGGCATCTACGGCTACAGCGCCTGCGGTGAGGGATGGTTTCGGGAGACGGTTTCATGGCAGGAGCGGCGTCATGGCTGGGAAATTTCTCCCGCGTCGATTCTCTTTGTGCCGGGGGTGGTGCCCGCCCTGAACATGCTGGTGCAGGAATTCGTCGCCCCTGGGGAAAAGGTCATCATTCAGCCACCGGTCTACTATCCCTTCAGGGGGGCGGTGAAAAACAATGGCGCCCTTTTACTCGAAAATTGTCTTATCGAGGATGAGGGACACTACCGCATGGACCTTGGTGACCTCAGGGAAAAGGCGTCTGATCCCGGGGTGGCCATGATGATTCTCTGCAGCCCCCACAATCCCGTGGGCAGGGTATGGGAGAAAGAGGTTTTGCAGGAAGTTGTTACAATCTGCCGTGAGAACAATATTCTTCTCGTCTCCGATGAAATCCATGCCGACCTGACCTGGCCCGGGAAGAAACACTGTCCCACCGCCGCAGCCGTGGAAGATACTGAAAAATTTCTTATCACCTGTTCCTCTCCCAGCAAGACCTTTAACCTGCCGGGACTCCAGGCGGCCTATGCGGTCATTGCTGACGGGAACCTGCGTGAACGATTCAGGAAGCGCCTTGAGCGCAACGGCATTCACGGCCCCAGCTGTTTTGGCGCCCTGGCACAGGAGACGGCCTACCGTGAGGGAGAGCCGTGGCTGCGGGAGGTAATGGAGCGCATCGAGGGAAATTTTCTCTATCTGAAAAAAAGGCTCGAGAGAGAAGAACCCCGTATTGGGATAACTGTACCGGAGGCGACATACCTTGTATGGCTCGACTTCAGGTTTCTCAATATGGATAAGATTGCACTGCGGGAACTGGTACGCCACGGCGCAGGTGTTGCCCTTGATGACGGTTATATCTTCGGTACCGGCGGTGAAGGATTTCAGAGAATCAATATCGCCTGCGGCAGGGAGCTGCTCGAAAAGGCCCTTGACCGGATACTCGAGGCGGTAAAAAAGGTAGAAGAAGAATAAATGTCTTTTAAAAGCATAAAGGGAATGCCGGGAAAGCTTTACCTTCCCGAGGTGCAGAAGAACAGTGAAAAAAAGCATCCCTGTTCCGACTGCTATTCATGCCAGCACTGCAGTGATGAACGCTGCGATCTTTGCCTGAAACGGTGCCACACCTGCGGCGGGGAGAATGCATTAGATGAAAAGAAAAAAGAAAAGACTGAATAGAAATAATTAATAGCTAATGCGAGGAAAAAATGTATCACTTTACAGAAATCAAACCGAAAGCAATTGATGAAAATACCTTTAAACTTATCGGCACCGACTGGATGCTTGTTACTGCCGGTACGAAAGATAAGTTCAATACCATGACAGCATCATGGGGCGGGCTGGGAATAATGTGGAACAAAAAGGTAAGTTTTATTTTTATTCGCCCGCAGCGATATACCCTTCCCTTTATCGAGGAGAATGATTCGTTTACCCTTTCCTTTTTTGATCACCGCTACCGTGAGGCTCTGAAGTTCTGCGGCAGTCATTCAGGGCGTGATGTTAACAAGGTGGCAGAGACGGGTCTGACTCCGCGTTTTTCAGAGACGGGCGCGGTCTCTTTTGAAGAGGCAAAATTGATTATAGAGTGCCGCAAACTCTACCGGCAGGATTTTTCTCCCGCGGGATTTTGTGATCCCTCCCTTGAAAAGAATTACCCTGAAAAGGACTATCACCGCATGTTTATTGGTGAGATTATCAGCTGCTGCCGGTCGGGTGAAGAGAAGGTATGAATTTTTTCTTTATAAAAAATAATTCTGTGCGATGTGCAGAGATTTTGTATATTATACAGGAGCCCCTTTTAAAACCAGGGGCCTGTTTTTTTGTATCTCTTTCCAGGGTGTGAAATTTTTTCATTATTGTTTCCGGGAATGAGTGCAGTATTTTTTCAGTGCTTCCGCTGCAGCATAGTTTATTATGAATAGAAAACAGTAGGGGCGGAAGTTTTTCGGGGGAAGTTGTGAAAGAGTTTTATATAGACCTGAAGTCTGATCCGGATATAAGCCTGCGTGTTGCTTCTTTTAAGAATAAACCGGGGAGTAGTGATGCCAAAACAATCGTGATTATTCCAGGTTATTTTGGAAGTATCGAGGAGAGAAGTATCCTGGCAGCCCACCTGGTGGAATACTTTAATGTCATAATCTACGAACCGCGGGGTTTTGGGAAGTCGACAAAAAAGCGGACGAAATGGATCTACCGTATCCGGGATTATGCCGCAGAGCTGAGGGAAGTCATTGAAGAGCTCGCCCTGAAAGACGGGGAGTTTCTCCTTTTCGGATCGAGCCTTTCCGTTTCATTTATTCATTACTATGCCGCCTTTCTCGAAGGAGAAAAACCGGCCCCGGCAGCCCTTGTCTTTGTCTCTCCTGCGCCTAAGTACCGCGGCGCCGCCATATTGCGGGCTATCCGTTTTACTCCTTACTGGCTTCAGACAGTAATTACAAAAATAATTTTTTCGTTTCTGCGCCTGACCCGCAACAGTGAGGAAGCGGGAAACCTTACCTACGCTGAGACCCGTTTCAGAGAACTCGATCCCTGGGTACAGTTTCGTATTGCCGTTGAATCCGTGGGATACGCGAATTTTACCGGAGAAGAGGATAAGATCACCTACCCTGTCTGTGTCTTTACGGCCCTGCAGGATGACTTTACCAGTCCCGAGGATGCGGCCCGCTACGCCCAGGGGGAGAAGTCTTCTCTTGTTCTTGTGGAGGCGAAGGCCCATAAGTTCATCAATGGCCGGGAAGAGTTTATCGCAGACAATATAAACGATTTTCTTTATCGTGATGTCTGGGAAGAGGAAGAAGAAATGAAGGCGGGTTCATAAATCTGGCAGGGGGAATAATAGTATGAAAAAACTTTTTTTATTCAGCTTCCTGGTTTTTTTTACAGGGGCCTGTGTCACCGGGGGTATTGAGAATCGCTATATCGGGTTTCACGGGAAGGCGACAATAACCGAAGTGAAACAGTCAGTTTATAACCCGGACGGAAAGGGGAACTATTTCGACATCTACTTTGATTTTGTTCCCGATGAAAAGGATGCCCCGCAAAAATATCGTTTCAAAAAATGGAAAGATACCCACCAGCGACTCTTTTATCGTCATCGCGGCAACCTTCATCGTTCATGGGTAGAGAAGCATGGTATTCAAAAGGGTAATGTCTACCGGGCTATGCGCTATGAAAAGAACTGTTTCGGCAGCTCCGCCCCGGTTATCTTTAAGGTTCTTGTTGCCGGCGAAGAGAAGGAGTAAGAGTTCCCTCTGTTTTTTTCTTGTTTTTTTCTTTTCCTGGTTTTACTATTCAGGGCAGCACCTCTTCAGGAGATATAATCATGAAAAACCTGCTGCCCTTTCTGCTTTGTGTCCTTTTCTGTACAGTTCCGGTTCATTCCCGGGACCTCTTTATGAAAGATTACCGTCCCTTCAAGGGACACCGCACGACGGTCTTTGCCCTGGCTTTCAGCAAAGACGGGCGTTACCTGGTTGCCTCCGGGGGGAAAAACCAGGTCATCGCCTGGGATGTTTCCTCAGGTCGTCAGGTTATGGAAGGAATACGGAATCCTCAGAATAAACCCCTTAACTATCTTGCTCTCAATGATGCGGGAACTTTGATTGCCACAACAGGTTTCATGGACCCGGCGGTGACCATTTCACGTTTCAGGGACGGCAGGCGTCTTCACCGGATCAGGGCCCACCGGGGTGAAAAGAGCGGCCTTGCCTTTATGCCAGGCAAGGATATCCTTGTAACAGCGGGAACGGATGAAAAAAAACATGCTGATCTGAAAGTATGGGACGCGAGGCAGGGGCGACTGATTAAGGTCCTCTACCAGTCATCAAGGCCGGTAAACCAGGAGTATCTGAGCGGCCTTGCTTTCTCTCCCGATGGCAGGCGTCTTGTCTGCGGAATTTCAAATGTCCGTCACGGGATTATAATTTTTAACATGATATCAATGAGAAAAATAAAATATATCCCTTATGGAAGCGATGTGAGCACTGTTGCCTTTTCTCCTGACGGGGAATATATCGCCGGGGGATGCACGGATAAAAATGTAGTCCTCTGGAATGCCGCAAGCGGGAAAATTGTCAGGGTCATGCGGGGACATAATGGCTATGTGAGCACTGTTGCCTTTTCTCCTGACGGAAAATATATTGCCAGTGCCGGCAGGGGATACCATAATATTTTCAGGCTCTGGGATGTGCGTACCGGCGTACAGGTGCAGGCAATGGATGAGCGTAACCAGGGGGTCGATACTCTTGCCTTTTCCCCTGACGGTAAACATCTTGCCGTGGGATTAACGACCCATGGAGATCTTTTTGCCATTGACACGGTGCGTCTCTTCAGTACCGCTTCCGCGGAGAGGAATACCCCCTGGTTCAAGGTTTCCTCTTCAGGGGCAAACCTGAAGATATCATTCCCCCGAAGGCCTGAGATGGAGGAGCGCTACCGGTCAGATCGGTACTATGCCTATAGCAGGTTTACCCTGGATAAAGGTACAACGCGCTACTTTGTGCGTGTTATAGAATACCGTTATAATGTATCACAACAGAAGGGGAATGCACAGGTGAAAAAAAACGGCCTCCGCCTCGTGGAAAGGGCACGACGCCGCGGGGCTCGCCTGGGACGTTCCGGTACCTTTGAGTACCGGGGAAATCGCGGCATCGAGTATATCCTGGTACGCAGAAAGCGGCGTTCGGATTACCGAATGCATTATCGCCTGATTTTTATTGATAACTTCCTCTATGAGCTGCGCTACACCGGCTATGGTAAAGAAGCCTCTCCGGGTGAAAAACGTTTTTTCAACTCCTTCGGGACCTGGCGCTGAAAGACCGGCGGCGTGCCGTTTTTTTGTTCATGCAGCAGTGTTTATATTTCTTCCCGCTGCCACAGGGACAGGGATCGTTGCGGCCGGTTTTCTTCGGGCGACGAGTAAGCATCTGCGCGGTAACGGATTTCAGTATCGAACGCAAATCCTGGGCGAAGATGGCGGCGAATATTTCATAGAGGCGGGGATGTCTTTGGGCCATCTCGTCAGGTTTTTCGAAGAAGTATTCAGCGGTAACGGCGAAGAATTCCGCGGGGCTGGTAAGGGCGTAGGGGTCGATGTCTGAACTTCCCCCCTCTATCTTTTTCATTTCATGTTCCATGATATCATGCCATTCCCTGATGCGCGCCCGGTCCATGAGGAGGGCGGGCACTCCATCAATCTCACCATCTTCTTCGTCGATTTTGTGTATGAATTCATGGATGCCCGTGTTCTGCCCGTCACTCATATCCTGAAAGCCCGCGTAGAGGGCGGGTTTGGAAATGATCAGGCTCGATGTCCCAGTCATAACCATGCCCAGGACATCACGGTTCTGCCCTTCAGTTGCAAAGGAATCGTCAAAGTTGTCGGGATAGACCAGGACCTCACCGAGAAAGTCATACTCCCATTCAGGAAGCCTGAAAACGGGAAGAATGGCGCTGGCGGCAATGAGGACCCTGGTTTCTTCATCGACGTTGGTTTTGATGCCGGTAATGGTTTTTTCTCTGAGAAAGAGCTGTACTCTCCGGCGAAAGATTTCCCGTTCCTCTTCATCGAGGGCATTGTAGAGGGGAAGGTACTTTTCCAGGTAGAGGCGCCACTGGTCGGGGAAGGGTTGTGACAGGATGCGTTTTCGCCGGCGCAGGCGCCGGGTAAAGTAAAGATAAGACAGGGCAAAAACCGTAACGGCAGAGATGCCCGCTGCGGGTGCAACGGCCCCTTCAGGCAGTGTGACAAGGAGCAGTAAAAGCCCCGTGCAGATGCCGGCAATGATAAAAGAGAAGATAAGGGCGGTGATGATGGTGGCGCGTTTTCGTTTTTTTCCTGTCATGGTTGCCTCCGGTTTTTTGTACTGTAAATGATTCACCTCCCGGTGCAAGCAGAATATTTTTTCCGCTTTGAGTCTGCCCGACCGGGACGTGATCGTGCCGGAAAGAAGGAGAAAAACTTCCCCGAAACATAAACCATACGCCCCCTGGATCGTTTTGCATACTTGAAAAATAAAGTAATTTACAGGGCCCTGAAGGAAGTGTAGAATCTCAGTGTATCAGAAAACAGGAATGAAAAGAAAGGGGTCTGTTTTATGAAAAAAGGTTTGTATCTATCGTTTTTACTGTTTTTTGTTTTTTTATGGGGGTGTTTCGTTGTTCCTGTCTCGGGGGAGTATGGAAGTAAAAGCCGTGTTACCGAACCGAAGCTTTCTGACATCGAAAAGGGCATCGTGCGAGAGACCAACCTGGCGCGCACTGACCCGAAAAGGTATGTCCGTAAAGTCGAAAAGTATCTCAGCTATTACCGGGGAAATCTCCTCTACCTTCCGGGAAAGATTCCCATTCGCACAAGGGAAGGAACAGGGGCTGTACGGGAGGCGATACGTTTTCTCAAGAGACAGTCTCCCGTGGGTGCCCTGCAACCATCAAAGGGAATGTGCCTGGCGGCACGGGACCATGTGCGTGATACGGGCCCAAAGGGGGAAACAGGCCATTACGGCAGTGACCGCAGCAGTCCCTTTGACCGTTTGCGCCGTTATGGAAAGATACTCAGGACCGCGGGGGAAAATATCGGCTACGGCCTTGACCGGCCGGAATGGATGGTGATACAGCTTATTGTTGATGACGGTGTACGCAGCAGGGGCCATCGAAAAAATCTTTTCAAGAAAAGATACCGGTACATCGGTGTTGCCTATGGTCCGCACCGGGTTTACCGCACCATGAATGTTTCTGTCTATGCCGCGGGGTTTGTTGAGAAGCAGGAGTGACCCTCTCCCGTCTTTGGCGTGCATGAGTACCGGCAAATAATTGCTAAAATTGAATTCAGGAATAGCTGCTAAATGACATGCTGGCACTGATAACATTTTCAGGAGAGGATTCAAAGATATCTGGCAATTGAGTAATGAAAGGGCTCTCGCAGTGTTCAGGTATTTACAGTACAATAAAACCCTTGACAATGGCTGATTTTTCTTAATAAAATATGATTAGTCTAATCTTATTCCCCTCAATGACATAGAAGCAAACAAGGTCCTTAATCGAAGATTTGATATTGTAGCAGCCCTGGTGATCACCAAATGTAAGGTTTCCTGAAAATCACAGTGCAGCAGTTTAAAAGTAATTTTATTTTGATTTTGCAGCACAGAGGGCTTATTTTATATTTTTCGATAATGCATATAATACCTGATTCCTGATATCAACAGCAATGTATTTTTTTAGAACATAAGGGGATATCAAAAGAGGGTTAAATTAAATACCGGAGGCTTAAAATGAAAAAACTTTCATTGATGTTATTGTTTTTTTTCAGTTGTTTTTTGATGATTTCCAGCTCAGTTGTTTCCCAGGAGACTACTGCAGATTCAAAAAAACCAACAACAGAAGTTATAACCAGTGAAGATAAACCAGTGGAGAAAACTGAAAAGGTTTTCGAAAAAGAGGAAGTTGTCTCTCTTAAAGCTAAGGCAAAAACCTATAACGACGGGTTTAATATTTATGTAAACAACAAAGTCAGTTTTAAGCTGTTTGACATGGACAATATTTTAAAAGATTCAGTGTATTACAGTATTGACGGAAAAGAAAACAAAAAATATACAGAACCTTTTACACTTTCAGAAGAAGGCAATAGAACAATAACCTATTACAGTGTTGACCGCATGGGAAATACTGAAGGCAAAAAAAGTTTCAGTGTAATAGTAGATGTTACCGCCCCTGCGGTTGAACTCTCTATTACTGCTCCTTTTGTAAAGACTAATGATGTGATTTATGTTTCTGAAAAATTCAGCTACACCTATTCTATCGCTTCAAAAGACAATCTTTCAGGAGTTTCAACTACATCCTATATCGCTCCTGGTGAAGACCAGAAAGAATATTTTAAGCCCTTTACCATAATCTCTGACAAGCCGGCAGCCCTTAGTGTTTTTTCTGAAGACAAGGTTGGAAATGTCACAGACAAATATTCGACAAAAATATTTGACAGGTCAGGAGCTTTGATCTCTGAAAGCATTGAAAATTTGAAAGTCGTCGTTGATAAAACTGCTCCTGCTGTTGAAATCAAAGCAGATAAGGATTTCATTAAAAAGAATGCACTGAATATTGCTTCTAAAGATTATAAATATTTAATAACAGCTTCTGACAGCGAATCCGGGGTAGGTGCGATCTATTACAGGATAAACAGTAAAAATGACTTTATTATTTATACAGGTGAAATAACCTTTAATACCAATGGGCTCCACAAAATAGAGGCCTTTGCAAAAGATAAAGTAGGCAATACAAGTAAAACCGCTGTAATCGAAGTTTTTGTCGATACAATACCTGCTGAAACTCAAATAAAAATGATTACTGAATAATAAAATTGAAAAAGGACGGTCGTGGGCCGTCCTTTTTCAATAAAAAGACTACTTTAGATTCGTGATTAATAGAGAAAATTACTAACAGGGAGAAAATAATGAAAAATCAAGCATATCAACTGGCGGCCTTTGCAGCGGTTATATGTCTTTCTCTCGTTTCATGCGCTTCAACAGAAAAAGAAAGCCCTGTTGTTAAAGCTTATGGGAGTGGAACAAACTGTGTTGAAGGTGACTGTTTTAACGGGACGGGAAAAATTAAATTTCCTCAGGGAGAGGAATACGCCGGTGAATTCAAAGAAAATGAAGTCTCGGGAAAAGGCGTAATGTCATGGCCTACAGGGGCGAAATATGAGGGTTCCTATGGAAAAAATTTACGTAACGGTAAAGGAACCTATACATATAGTAATGGCGATGTATATGTCGGTGAGTTTCTTGAAAATAAGAAACATGGTCAGGGTGAATACAGATGGAAAAGCGGCGAAATCTACAAGGGCAGTTGGAAAGAAGGAAAACAGAATGGTGAAGGGGTCTATACCTGGCCAAACGGCGTTAAATATGAAGGCCAGTGGAAAGATGGGATGATGCACGGCAGTGGAAGCATTATCTGGCCGGACAACTCAAAAGTCTCAGGCAAATTCGAAGAAAATAAGTATATGGGACAATGATTGTGTATTCTTGACTCTCTTCATATTTCAGGTTAACGTACATAAGACCAGTGTCTTCACTGCGTGAATTTGAACTATTTGTAATGTTTAAGTAATATACTTAAAGCAGGCTCTTCAGGTTAAAGGGCGATAGTGCCGATTCATTTAATTCTTTTCTTAACGGTTTCGGCACTAGATACATAAGGCCACGGTTGAAAAGATCGTGGCCGTTTTTATTTTTTCCTGGTTGAAATCAGGGGGAGCTAAAATCCAGGCACGCCAAAATTTTTATATGGCTGTTTGTCAGATTTATTTGATATTGGTTCAGGGGGCCAGTTGATGCCATTTTGAAGAAGTATTTCTTCGTCTTTTTTATGGAATATGGTACCAATTTTAATGATTTTTTTGTGTCTGTCTCGGGTGTATGTCTTAAGGGGGAGTTTTACCTGTTTCAGCCCAATGAGAAAAATCAGGTTGTGTTCAAGAGTTACTGTCATACCCTTGATTTTTTTCCAGTCAATCTGCATAAGTATATCAGCTTTTGTTGTATAGTAGTCTATGACAAGGACAATTTCTTTTTCAGGCGTATACCACAATATTGCTCTGTGGTCGAATTTTTCAGCTGCAGCCATGGAGACACATGCATAAAAAATTATTAATGTCATTATCTGGAATGTTCTCATGGTATAATTGTAATTTATATCTGAAGGTTTTTCAAGTTTTATTTTTTGAGTGAGAAGTTTTCGGTCTGTATGGGAAAGTATATTGGCGGTTATGAAGCATAAAGGTATGAAGGTAATGCGGAAAAAAATTCTTGCATACTTCATTTTGTCAGCCATTATATCATACTGCAACGTATTAACTGCCGGCAATGACGGCACCAAACGTTTTCAGAAAGAATTATGATTACTCACCTAAAGAATAACATCTACGCCGTCTTTACCGAAGAGGGATTCTCTTCGGGCAACTGTATTTATATTGATGATGACCCGAAAACGGTTATCGATTCTGCCGCGGGAAAGATTCTTTCAGAAATCGATCCTTCCTCGGTTGATATTCTTATAAATAGCCATCATCATATAGATCATATACGTGGTAACAATCTCTTTACCGGTGCAACAATTCTTGCCAGTAAAACAGACCATGCATCCATGTCGCAGCCTTTAAAACTCCTCGCCCTTGAGGAGTGGCATACTCTTATGGCTGATCATGAGATAAAGGACCCCGTTGAGGCAGTTTCAAAAATAATCCCGGAGGTCCTCGAGCCATGGCCCGTGGATGATTATATTGATGAAGGGACTGTTATTGAGCTGAAGCATACGGCACTACAGGTTTTTCACACGCCGGGGCACACAGAGGGCCATCTTTCTTTTTTCTTCCCCGAAGAAGAGATTTTATTTACCGGGGATTACTGTCTTACAAAGGCAGGCCCCTGGTATGGTGACCCGGAAACAAGCATCGATGATTTCATCTCATCAGTGGAACGCCTTGTTTCCTTTAACCCTTCGATTCTTGTTACCGGTCACATCAAGGAAGCCCTGCATGATGATATTGCTAAAAATCTTTTACAGTACCGTGATAAAATTTTTACCAGGGAGAAAAATATTTTGCATTTTCTAAAAAACAAAAAAGCCTCCATTGATGACATTGCATCACAGTTTTTTATCTATGAAAACCACCCAACACCCCTTGTGGTATACTGGGAAAAGGCCATGGTGAAACGGCACCTTGAAAGGCTCATGCGTGCGGAAAAAATTGTGCAGGAGGGTAACTGTTTTATAGCAGTATAAATGTAAAATTTGTTCTTGCCATTGAAAAAGTAACAGCTTATAGTAGCTATAACAGGGCGTTGTTTGGCAGCTTCGCCACCAGGGAGGGATTATGGATATCAAAGGAATCAGCGGTCAGGCATCAATGGCTAAAAGCAGCATCCAGTTAGCCCGCGAATACACCGAATCAGTTACCACTGAAAAACGAAATGTCAAACCCCTTGACAGGATTCGGGAAAATACTCAGGACGCGGTGAAGGGCAGTAAAATCGATACAAAAGCGTGACCCCTCACAGCATGGCAGGACACTGTCTGGCAGTGAAAAGAAAACTGTCATATACCGGCTGTGTGTGACTGGCATTTCCAGGAGAACTAAAGGGAGAGCAGAAGAAGTGTTCCTCCCAGGAACATGACCAGTACCGCGCCTCCTACTTCAAATATTCTTCTGACAACCAGGCCGCGCCGGCTTTTTTCATTGAAAAGAGATATCCCCCTGCTGCGAATGAGAATGGCAATAATACCGAAAAAGGAAATAGTCAGGCCCATACCCACGGCCATGGAATATGCCAGCAGCAGGCCATAGAGAAAGAGATTCAGGGACATGGCAAAGAGAAGAAGAACAGTCGTCCCGGGACAGGGAATGATTCCCATGGTAAAGGCCATTGAAAAAAGGGCCCTTCGTCCCTTAACAGGAGAGGTGATCTCCTCTTCGTTGCCTTCTTTTTTTTGATTAATGATTTCTTTTATCCTCAGCCAGGTGAGCACTCCCCCCAGTATAAAAACCCCGGAGTAACTGACTACAGATACGATCTGCCCGTAATTGTCGACATTCTCCGCCATGGAAGCTCCCTTGAGGGCAAGGGTAGTATATTTTACCAGGGCAAGGAGACCGGTAACGGCAAGAACGGCTGATGTTACATGAATAAATGAAAAAAGAAAGCCGAAACCGATACCGTGCCTCACGCGTGATTTTTCCGAGAGAAAATATGACATGGCAATTATTTTCCCATGCCCTGGACCCGTGGCGTGGACGATGCCATAGATCAGGGCAATAAGCAAAGAGAGCAGTATCATTTTCGCCGAAGCGGAAGAAGAAATTTTTCCCGCCAGTCCCGTAAGTTCACGGTGAAGGTAATACTGGATCTGCATTATTTGAACCCTGATGTATTTATAAATCAGCGGCCCACGCATCTCTTCGAGACGCATGTTTTGTTTGTTACAGGCGAGCATATCGATTTTTTCTTCGCCACGGGCACTGGTGTCGAATTTTCTTACCGGTTCTTTTTTGCTGCCGCGATGATGAGAAAGTCTAAAGAGGAAGGAGTGTGAGTTTGAACCTGTTATGTCAAAGGGAATCGAGTCCCCCCCTGTGACGCTGATATATTTATGCTTATAATACGTGAAGTTGCTGACGTCACACATTCGAATGGCAAGGGAAGAAGGAGCATCGTTCAGTGAAATGTTCAGGGGAAGAGAAAACCTGTATACCAGTTTATCATTTTTCATGAATGCCTTGAAACGCTGCAGTTCTGCTACGGGAAGGGGTGAACTCCTGAAACTGATTTTTAAATGGTAATTCTGATTTTTCTTTTTTTCCATTACCAGGGCATAAAGCCGGGCAGTCTCCTCTTCGTCGATAATGTTGTCGCGGTCAGAATCGAAACTTCTCACCATGAGAGAACTGGTCATGGGATCATTGACAAGGGTAAAGACCGCTTCTTGAATATTACTGTCGGTGAGAATTATATTCACATGGACATCGATAAACTGGTGGGGGTGGGCCTCGACGGGAGAGGGTCCCGTTGCTTTCGCAAGGATCATCAGGAAGAGGATAATTTTAGATAGATGCAGTTTTTTCACCTGTCTTCTGCCGCCTCTCTGGTTTTCCTGCTTCAGGACGTATTTCCTGAAAAAATTGAAGTAACAGGTGAGATTTTACAATGTTTTGATCTTTTACAAGAATAAAAAGCAGGGCATCAGCAAAAGACCAGTGTTAAAAATTGAGACTGTTTTTTTTGGGGGGGGGAAGTTTAACCGGCTTCGGACATCACTTTAAAAAGTGAGGAGTGAAAGTCTGCTTTACCGAATTTAAAGTATCACGAGTCGGGGGACAAAAACTTAACTACATGGAAAGAAACTGTAACGTTTCAAGGTAGTTGAAAATTTGTTTTGAGATACTCCCTTCCTCACGCTACCGACTCAACCGGTAGTACATGATTGGATTTAGGAGAAACAATCGTTGAAATGGTTACTGGGGATATTCAAAAAGCCTGAATTCTCCTTGAAGGGTGCCTGATGAACCATAGGTGCTGTAGCCGTCACCGGTAATGTCTGAAACCTGAATTATCCGGTCTACGGTGCCATTGCCGTCTTCGTCAGTGAAAAAGATTTCATCGTTGTACGGTGCCAGAAATCGCCGTGGTCCAGAGAGGGGCGTTTCGACAGAATTACCGAGAGTGGCTGTTACCATCATTGTGGACGGGTCTACCTGGTGGATGGCGGGCAGACCGGGATTATAATCTGTCACATAGAGACTTTCTTCTTTTAATATAACATCAAAGGGGGTTGGAATAATATTGGTGCTGATTTCTCCTTCATTAATTGCTGTAAGGGATGTATCAATCGAAATTTTTTTTACATTATAGTCTGCAATGTAGACATACCCCTCGGTATCAACAGTAAGGCCGGTAATGGTGCTCATTTCAAGGTTGGAAAGATCAATTGTCTCTTCAGGGGCGTTATCGGCAAGTCCCTTGCGATAGAGAGAACCCCCGGATGCGTAATAAAGATACCTGTTGGCCTGGTCGATTGCCAGGGCGCTGTATGCCCTGACGGGAATGTCCTGTTCAGGAAAAACCGTGTAGACCTGAGAGGCGGTGGTATCAACCGTGTTGATTTTGAAAAGATTTCCCAATCCGCTGTTGGCAATGTAGATATTGCCTGAATGGTCTATTGCCGTATCAAAAGGTTCATAGACCTCGAAGGTTACCCCATGGGCGCTCAGTTCTTCCATTGTCAGTTCTATCCATGAAGAGGTGTCTCTGAATGTATCGATCTGCACGAGCCGTTCGTTCCACGGGTCGGGGATGACTATTTTTGTTTCAGAGATTTCCATGGTGAGGGTTATTTCATTGTCCCCTGTTTGAACTGTTGCTGTGGCGCTACCCATGAATTTTTTAAGAGTCGTGGCTGCGGCAGCATCAACAGTGGCGTTCAGGTTAAAGGTATAATCCCCGGGGGCGGGGAGTTCAACAGTAAGGGGACCGGCGACGCCACTGTATGTCTGCTGAAAGGAATAATTTTCAGCTCCGGTGACCTGTAGTGTCAGAAATTCGATCTCCACGGGGGGAGTGGCGGCACGGTTTCCATGAGAAAGGCCTGTGGTGATGGAGACACGGGTTCCCGTAGCGGAATCGCATCCTGTGAGGGCAGCAATCATGAATCCTGAAAAGATAAGGGCCACTATATGTTTCATGTCACTATCCTTTTTTCAGAGATATCTGAAAAGGTACAAAAGGGGCACGGGGAAATCAAAATTTTTGAGAAAATAACTCAATTGCTGGCATGACCTGGCAAAAGAACCCTGATGCCGTTTGTCACAACCGGGATGCTACTGTTCGGGTATTGTGTGATGGGGGGAAGTTTCAACAGGCGGTGAATCATAACTCCCGAAAAGGGAAGGGGCTCCCCCCTTTTCGGGCTGGTGCGAATTTTTTATTCGTAGTGGTCATAAATGTAAGGCTCTATACCGTAGGTATCATGCCGTGCATTGAAAATAAGGCTGTTGCCGCACTGGATAATCTTATCGTTCATCTCCGGGCTGGAGGATCCGGGAAGGGTTACAGGTTTTGGGTTGGTTGCGCCGAGGGGCATGCTGTTGTTGTAGTAGTAAAGGGAATAAACCGGGGTAGGTACCTGGCTCTGGCTTTCGTAGAAGAAGAGTGCGTTGCCTGTTCCACCGGTTATAAAGATGCCCTGATTTTCTTTATTTGTAAAAATAGAAGAGGCATCATTATTTATGGTGTTGAATCGATACAGAGACTGGTCTGATGTTGCCATGTCAGTGGCATAAAGATAGATGTTGCTGCTATCACTGTAGGGTGTTTGTCCGGATGAATACTCAAGTGAGTGGGTGCTGTATAAAAGTTCCATAACGGAACCTGAATCTACTCTAAACAGGGTCGTCATCTCATACTGTTCCGCGGCGATACTGTAGAGACTGTTGCCTGTAACGAAGCACATTTCCGGATTAGAAAATGATTCACTTTCGGGGATTACTGCCTTTGTTGAGCCACTTTCATCAAACTGAAAAAGAGTGCTATACGAGGCTTCAAATTCATAGGCGGAAAAATAAACAGTATCATTGAACATCGTGAGTCTGGCTTGTCCGCAACTATCATGTCGTATAATTTTTTCTCCATCATAGGAATGGAACATAGAACCATCTTCATTGTATTCACAGATAAAACAGAGGTGGGTTGATGTTGCCGCATAGGAAAAGTTGTATTCTGAAACATAGGTTCCTGGTTCAGGAAGAGCGACTTCTTCCGGTTGGGCGCCTGTATCCCTGATGCGCCAGAGGGCAAGACTGCCGCTGCTGTTACGGGCAAAGAAGTAGAGGGCATCGTTGAAGATCATGAAACCCTGAGGCTCGGAGCTGATTTCAGGATCATGGTTCAGGTCTGCCACCTGTTGCGGTGCCGACATACCGTCATAGACCCAGAGTTCTGAGTTCATTCCGTAGGAGTCGGGCCCTGCTGCAAAGTAGAGCCGGCCCTGGAAGGCGGTTGCCGGGAAATCATTAGAAGTGTTAAAGGTCGCAGAATCAGCATACTTTGTACTGAGTTTTTCTAAAATATCTGTATCAGAATATTCAAAGAGCTGCGGGGTTTCTCCCCCGATGTCAAGGGACAATATGATTTTGTTATTAATTTTCCAGGCATTCAGGAGTTTTGAATCGCTTTCAGTCTGTGTATTGGCATTGCCGATGAAACGGATAGTATTTTTCATGCGAATAGTAACTTCCCTCTTTTCACCGGGGGCGAGATCGACAGTGGTTGTGCCCGCGTAGGCGCCAAAACGGTCGCGGTCAAAGGCGGCAAGGGTAATCATCCGTGCGGAACCCGGCTTTAATGAAAGGGTTATGCTCTCCTCGGAGGAGTTGACTTCCTTTTCGATTTTCTCCATGTCCGGGGCCTTTATATAGACCTTGAAAGACACAATCTGTGAAGGGGCGGTGTCTGAAATAGCCCGTTTTTGAGATTTCAGGTTGATGGTAACGGTGGCCTTTTTATCAGAAAAGCACCCTGCCAGCAGTATGGCTGTTATGGTAGAGAGACTGAGCGCCTGCCAGAATCTGTTCATGTGTCAACTCCTCAGTTTTTTACGGGGATGTTTTGACTTCCCCTTGCTTATTAATAATCAGGGGAAATATGCATTAGCGGGGCAAAAAAATCACCTGTTTTTTGAAAAATTGGATTTTTTATGCATTTTTTTTAAGAGAGATTATGAGCCGTCATGAGAAAAAAAGGGTTGCAATAATAAAAAAAATAGTGGATGTACATCCTTAAGAGAAAAAACAGGTCTTTGTTTTATTTTTCCCTTATGGCAGGACAAAAAATTGCCCCGTTGCTTTCTGGTGTGTATATTACAGGTATTCTTTTTGAAAGTTTTTACTAACCGGAATTTTCCGGCAAGGAGTAAATGTTATGAATTCTCGAAAAATGGTTCTCTTTGCGGCGATGATTTTTTTTCTTTCTACCGCATCGACAGCATTTGCAAAAATTACTGTTGTTTCCGTAAAAGGTAAGGCCGCTTACAAAACAGGCCGCATCTGGCTCCCCCTCAAGAGAGGTGTTACTTTGAGGCAGGGCACCAAAATCAGCACCGGTGTACGGTCATGGGTCAGGCTGAAGATGTACAACAACACGCTTACCATTAAGCCCCTGACAATGATGAAGGTTTATGAAAATTCCCGCAGGGGACAGCGTATCAACACGCGGATAGGCCTCAGAAGGGGCAGTGTCAGGGCCCATGTCACCAGGGGACGGAGAGTTCGCACGATTTTTAAGATTTCAACACCCGTTGCAACCAGTTCAGTACGGGGTACTGTTGAGGATGCAACCCATGGTCCCTCAGGGTCGGTTTTTCTTGCCCCGCAGGGCTCATTTGGTGTGGTAACCCGTAATGGCCAGGGGGGGCTTGTCTTCGGCCGTCTCAATTTTACCCAGCAGGGGAACTCACCACGGCCGAATCCGCTTTTTAACCAGCCCATTGTAACAACGGGTGACCCGAACCAGACCGGGGAAGAGCGCGATGGTCAGCAGTTTACCGGTTCTGATAATCCTGAAGGCACAGGGGGCACGGCTGACGTCATCAATGACATTGCCGGTGATGTTAAAAAAACGGCTGATGTTAATGTCAACATCGAGTGGCCTGAGAAATAGAACGTATCTCCCTCTCCTCCCGCGGAGAGGGAGTATGAAATCATCAATGGAGAGAAACAAGGAGTTCATTTCATGATACGAAAAATGTCAGCAGCACTTGTGCTGTTACTGGCTTTATTTACTGTTGCAGGGGCCCAGGACATGGGGTCTCTTACCTTTATTGAAAATCTGGGAAATAAAAAAAAGGCCACCTTCGGTGATGCGGTCACCTTTTACATGCTCACCCTCGACAAAAAGAGGGCGGGGTTCGCCAGGGACCTTGCTTCCCTTCAAAAAGAGGGCATTGCCGCGGGGTATGATCTCAAGGCGGATGATGTTTTAAGAAGGGGGGTGATTGCCCGTATGGTGGCACGTCACCTGAAATTAAAAGACAGTCTCTGGTATGTTGTTTTCGGCACTGAGCGCTATGCCTACCGTGCATGCGTGGCGACGGGTCTCATGTCACCGCGGGGCAGTGAATGGGACAAGGTGAGCGGTGAAGAGCTCATCGAAATCATGCGCCATGTGGGCGAGCGCAGTGGAGGTGCCCGATGAAAAAGATAATAGTTTTTATGTCGGTATTTTTTCTTTTGTCGGGAGCGGTCTTCGGGGCTGATTCCTACTATCCTGATTTCAAGGCAGACGCTGACATGGAGGTTGTCGCGCCGGGAGCAAACTTTTTTAACAAGGGCATCCAGTACGGCGGCTGGGTAACACCGGTGTTTCTCGTACTGAAAAACGACGGTGGTGACCAGACCTATTCTATTAACACCCTGCGTCTCTGGGTACGTTCTTACCTCTGGAACAACGCGTCGATTTATGTGAGGGGGAAGTATACCTTCACCGGGACCATTTCCGAGCCCACGGGCACAGATAATGTTATCGACCTTGATATTGCCTCCCTTGACATGGCATTCTTTGACCAGAGACTCACCGTTAAGGTGGGAAGAAAATATTTTCTCATCGGCAGTGGTTTCGTCTTGAATAACCGTGGTGACGGCGGGGAAGTCAACTTCTACTCAAAGTATATTAACGTGCAGGCCCTGGCAAGCTATACCGGCCTTCTCTTCAAGGACAGCAATCCCTATGAATTCAGAAGCCCTGAATTTTCTGACGGGAAGGATCTTTTCTTCATCGGGGGTACCCTTTCCACCAGTTACTATAACCAGACGCTTTATGCCATACTTCTTGCACAGATGGATTTCAGCAATGGCAACAAGCTCGAATCCCAGTTCTGGGGCGGCGGCCTCAGGGGTACTGTTATCAGCGGCCTTACCTACTATGCAGAAATGGTCTACCAGACGGGAACCAGAAATGACGGTACTTCTGATACGGATGTCGGCACTATCGGTGCCGCGGTGAGTATCAACTATTCTATCGATGTAACGGCAAAACCGGTCCTGATGCTCCAGTACGGCTACGGCAGCCGGGACAGTGAAGGTGACTACTTCATGAATTTTGGTTCTTACAGTGCCGGTTACGGCTGGAACCCGGACCTGGACAACCTTCACGCCCTTCGTTTCGGTGTCAGTGTTGCTCCTACGGATATGCTGGATATCTTCTGGCTGAAGAGGTTGAACCTCATCGCGAAATATTCACTCTACATGGTTGATAATACAGACGCGACGACCGCAGGGGGAGAGGGCAGTGTCACAGGAGAAAGAATGGCAGGGCATGGTTTAGACTTTTCCCTCCGCTGGAAAATTCTTTCTGACCTGTCATTTTTTACCAACTATGGTATTTTTCTGCCCGGTGATGCTATAGACAGCGGTAATCGGCATTTTGTTATGAGCGGCCTGAATATCAGTTTTTAATATCGCATGGATATAGAGTAAAATAAAGGCCGGGTTATACAATGAAGGCCGGGTCATATGACCCGGCCTTCATTGTATACTGGATCATACTACGACCATGGAGGGAGCCTAATGTTCAAGCAATTAATAGAAAGAGCCAGCGCTTTTATCGAGGAGGGAAAATTCTCGGGACTTTTTGTCGCCCTTATTGCATTTTTTCTTGTTATACTTTTCAGCTTTACTGACGCATACCAGCGCTTTGATCTGAACCTCTATGACCTGAGTTTTGCGGTAAAACCGAATATTGAGCAGTGGGACAGGCTCACCTTTATCGACATCGATGATAACAGCACAGAAATTCTTGGAGAGTATCCCTGGCCCCGGTATCTCTACGGAAAGGGCCTTAAGGTACTCAAGGAGATGGGTGTGACCCTCAGCGCCCTTGATATCATGTTCCTCGATGAATCTCCCCTGCAGGTCCCCCCGAAGGAATATGCAAAGATAAAGGCCCTTTCAGCAGCGAAAAAGAAAGTTTCTGCAGAGGAAATGGACAGGGTCATTATCAACAATGACGAGCTTTTTGCCGAAGGGGTGAAGGACATGGGGCAGGTTATTCTTTCGTATAACCTGAGTCCTGAACCGGTACTTGAAGATGAAAAAATCAGGCGAAAGAGCAGGAGTTTTCAAAAAGCAAGAAAACGTTTCATTGAACGCTCTTCTGTAAAGGTTCCCGAAAAGGACCATGAGAAATACGCTCCCCTGGTTGATCCTAAAACGAAAAGTATCGCCTTTCCTATTGAAAAGCTTATGAGAACAGCTAATGATTTCGGTTTTGTCAACCGGGATATTGATATTGACGGTGCTGTGCGCAAGGTGCGGCTGGTACAGTTTTTTAATGGTCGTCTCTATTTCAATCTCGCCCTTGTTATGCTTATGGATATGTGCAACGTGGCGAAGAGCAATGTTGATGTTGTTCCGGGCAAACATATCCTGCTTAAAAAAGCCTTTAATCCCAAGACCCATGACTTTGAGGATATCAGGATACCCATTAGTGAATCCGGGATGATGTTTGTCAACTGGGTTGGCCCCGGCCCCCGGGAAAAGTCCTTTAGAATTATTCCTTTCTTTGCCCTGGTGGAATACAGTAATTATGCCAGTGTGGTACATGATTTTTTTGACCGCCAGGGGGGAATGGACGGTATCATGAAAAGGAGCCAGATTGCCGTCAAGATGCAGGAAGCGGCACAGGCATACGGCAGGGCAAAGGATGGCGCCGGGCGGCGGGAAGCATGGAGCCGCCTGAAAAAGCTGAAAAAAGAAGAAAATGATCTTAAGAAAAGCTATGTCAAGGTTCTCCAGGATGAGGCGAATCGTATTCGTGAAGAACTGAAGAAAAAAAAGGACCCGAAGCTCAAGAAAGAACTCTATGCTTTTGAACAGGACATCAAGGCCATTGAACTGGTAATGAAGGTGGAATCGCTTCAGAATGATATTACTATTACGGGTCTTACCGCCACCGGTACTGTTGATATCGGGCAGACACCCCTCTGGAAGGAGTATGCCCTGGTGGGGGCCTATCACAATACCGTGAACACCATCATTCAGAAAAATTTTATCAGCCGCGCCCCTTCATGGTTCAATTTCCTGGTGATGCTGGTGATTGCCCTTATTATGGGATTTGCCGTGCAGCATCTCAGTGCACGCTCATCAGTCATTACCATCGGTGTAAGCTTTGTCGTTATAAATGCGGCGGTTGTTCTTGTCTTTTTCTTTACCAGTATTTGGGTGGATCAACTGGGGTATTCACTGGCCATGCTTCTTCCTTCTATTGCTATCGCATCAGTGAAATTCATGCGCGAGGAGAGCCAGAAACAGTTTATTAAGAATGCCTTCTCCCATTATCTTGCCCCCGGGGTAATTGATGAGATTATCGATAACCCTGAATCCCTGGAGCTGGGGGGGGAAGAAAGAGAGATTACGATTTTTTTCTCCGACGTGGCGAGTTTTTCAACAATCTCAGAAAAGCTTACACCGAAGGAACTGGTAAACCTCCTCAACGAGTACCTCTCTGAGATGACAGACATTATCCTGAAGCATGGCGGTACCGTCGACAAGTATGAGGGCGATGCCGTTATGGCATTTTTTGGCGCGCCGCATCCCTTTGAGGACCATGCCCTCAGGGCCTGCCTTGCCGCCATTGAACAGAAGAAGAGGCTGCGTGAGATGCAGGAGAACTGGCGTAAACTTGGCAAGGATGAACTGAAGGTTCGTATGGGAATGAACACCGGTAAGGCTGTTGTGGGAAACATGGGGTCACGGACCCGCATGGATTATACTGCCATGGGTGACGCAGTTAACCTGGCCTCCCGTCTCGAGGGAGCCAACAAGTTCTATTCAACTCATGCCATGGTTAGTGAGGCAACGTATCAGCAGGTAAAGGAGAAAGTTGAAGCGCGCCGTCTTGATATTATCAGGGTTATCGGAAAATCAGAGCCGATTAAAATCTATGAACTCCTTGGTTACAAGGGCAGTCTTCCCGGTTACATGTACGATATGCTGGGACATTATTATGAAGGCCTTGATCTTTTTGAAAAGAGACAGTGGAAACGCGCACGAAGTGCTTTCCAGGAGGCGTTGAAAATCGTCGAGGATGATGGCCCCGGCCTGACATATATCAAGCGATGCGAAGATTATATGAAAAAGCCTCCTTCCTCGAAATGGGATGGAGTCTACAGCCTCAAGTCGAAATAGCGATCATGAAGGCGCGAAAACGCTTTCGCGCCTTCATGCTCGCCCCTTTATCGCTGTTGTTTTCGTGCCCAGTTGAGGCCGCGGTATCCGTAATAATTGTAGAGAGGCAGTCCCAGGGGGGCGATTTTTTCGAGGAGGGGAGTGAGGTAGCATATACGAATCAGTGCCTGGTAAAAATTCTCGAAAGTGTCGCAGGTAAAATGAATTGTGGCGGCTTCATGATCAAGACCCCAGCGGCGTGCCAGTTTTGCCGCTACTTCCCCCCCGTCTCTCATGGTAATGGCTGTTTTAAAGGGCCCCTTCATTAAAAAGGGATTTCCTGATACATTTTCGAGGGAGACTACGGCAGCATCGGCACATTCTCTGCGCCATTTTTCCACGTTGAGGCGTGAGGGTTCAACTGATTTGTCTATGGGAAACGTTGCAAGCCCCTCTATCTTGTCCGCCGCCTGGCGGCAGCCCACGGGGCATGCTGAATAGAAAAGGGGAATGATGTTGCGGGAGGCAAGGGAAGCGGAAAATATTTCCGCCTCTGAGACGGGTTCACCATTTACCTTGATTTCAGCAATGCGGGAGGTCATGGTGTGGGCAAGGAAACCGTCTGATCCTGACGGGGCATGCATCCCTGTCATCATCAATGCCTCGGCATCGCCCGGGTCTCCCAGTCCCGGGACAGGACCCCTGATGTAACCGGAGACAAGGTTGACCCGGGGGTCGAGGTATTCCTTCATGATGTTGTACCCGGTACGGTGAAAGTCCTTGACCGCAATGGAGGAGACGCCTGCCCTGAAGAGGGCATCGGTGATTTCCTTTACGTCGAGGGTCATGCCGAGACAGGCCTCGGGCCAGGAGGCTGTCCTGAAGGAGGAAGATTCATAATCCCTGCAGAGGCTTGAGCCTTCAATATCGGCGATGATGAGAATATTTTTAAAGGCCATTTTTTTTCTGGAAATCAGAAACGGTTTTTTTGAATAGATCGGGAACAGGAGCTGTGCGCCGTTCGGTGAAATCGAGAACGACATGTCCGGTTTCTGCCAGTGCAATAATATCACCCTTGCGGCTAACCCGGTAAAAGATGCGGAATCCCTTTGAGCCGAATTCTCCAATATGGCACTTGATGATAAGGGTATCACCAAGAAATGATTCTGACTTAAAGTTAATCGCCAGTTCAGCCAGGATCATTCCATGCCTGTTGTCACCAAGGTTAACCTCTGAGAGCCCCAGGGCTTTGAAAAGCTGTGTTCTTCCTTCATGGATAATATCCACCATTTCAGAGTTGCCAACGTGGCCGGCTACATTGAGGTCAGATATTCTGACCTGGATATCAAAACTGAATTTATATTTATCCTGTTCTTCTAAAACTATACGTGGCATGATTTTCTCCTTTTTTATACGACGCTACGGCCTGCTTACGATTGGTCAAGAACAAATAGGGACACCCTTATTTCAGGGTGATAACGGGTTTATCTTATGTAACAATACCCGGCATTTTTGATACTGATGAATATTTCCTGCCGAATGATTGATCAATGGTATGGAATTTCGTTGACAGCGGGGCTCATCTGTGGGTTAATCTGTGCCATTGCCAGTCTGTTTATTTTTCGGCGCCTTTTTGCCAGCTATGGAGCAAACAATGTTTAGAAAACTAAGAGAACGTAATTTTCATCTTTTACTTACTGTTTTTTTTCTCGGGATTTTTCTTGGACTCAACGCAAGCTATCTCGCATCTGCAAATGAGCCTGCCCATAAATATCTCGACTATTTTCATCGGGTTTACCAGATTTTGAAGAGTGAATACGTGGAGATGCCCAGAACAAAGGATC
Source organism: uncultured Leptospirales bacterium (assembly GCA_964534225.1). Taxonomy (GTDB): domain Bacteria; phylum Spirochaetota; class UBA4802; order UBA4802; family UBA5550; genus CAZHNW01. The sequence goes on from CAZHNW010000019.1 coordinate 33,951, forward strand.
TTTTTTACGGGGCCATCAGGGGCATGATCGGTGCCATGGATGATCCCTTTTCACGCTTTCTCGATGAGAAAGCACTGGCACAGTTGAAAGAAATGACAACAGGAAAATTTGTGGGTGTAGGAATAGAGATTACCGTCAGGGATGGAGAAGTTGTTGTCATTTCTCCTATTGATAATTCTCCCGCTATGAAGGCGGGGATTCTTTCCGGGGACATTATAAAAAAGGTTAATAATACAGTCATTCGTGGAAAGAAACTGACTGAAATTGTAAAACTGATTAAAGGGCTCCCCAAAAGCAATGTTACCCTCTATGTCGAAAGAGAGGGTTTTGATGAACTTTTAAAATTTAATATTGAAAGGGCCCCTATTAAGATCAGGTCTGTTGCCGCAGGTATTGTTCCTGATGGTAATATAGGCTATATCAAGATCAAGAATTTCGGTTCTGATACCACTGCGGATGTACGCAAGGCCATTGAATCCTTTAACCAGAAAAATGTTAAAAAATTTATTGTTGATCTCAGGTATAATCCCGGGGGCCTGCTTACCGCTGCCATCGGGGTTTCGGATCTTTTTCTCGATAAGGGAAGTGTAATCGTTTCCACCCGCGGCCGAAAGGGGTCCGGGAAAAAAAGGCTCTTCAAGGCGCAGAACGACGCCCTCGCTAAAGGAGATCTTGTTGTTCTTATAAACGGTGGAAGCGCTTCTGCATCTGAAATTTTTGCCGGTGCTATACGAGACAACAGAAGAGGAAAACTTGTTGGTACAAAGAGTTTCGGCAAGGGATCTGTTCAAAAATCATTCAGTCTTGATGAAAACGTCGGTGTTGCCATTACTATTGCCCGATATTATACACCTTCGGGGGAACTCATTCATAAGAAAGGAATTATTCCCCATCACCATGTTGTATCCCTGAAGTTGACTAAAAAGGAAAAGAAAACAGTTTCCAGGATCGTCAATATGAAAATTTTAGATGATTTTGTAACGAAAAAGACCCTTTATGATAAAAAAACCCGTGAGGCATTTTACCGGTTTCTCAAGGACAAAAAGATCGCCTTTTCAAAAAAGACTGCGGATCTCATGTTGAAGAACAGGGTTAACAGGTATCGGAAGCGCCCCCTTTATGATCTTGAATTCGACCGGCAGTTGAAGCAGGCTATTGATATAATCAAGGGATAGGGGTTTTTGCAAAGACATGAACAGTGATGTCTATGGACTCGGGCTTGAGAGCTCATGTGATGAAACCGCCGCAGCCGTGGTGAAAAACGGCAGGGAAATCGTGGCGAATAAAATATTCAGCCAGATAGACCTTCATCGTGAATATTTTGGTGTTGTTCCCGAGATTGCTTCACGAGCCCATCTCGAGGTTATCAATGATCTTATTGAAGGAGCCCTGAGGGAGGCAAATGTCTCTTTTTCTGATCTTGCCTACGTTGCCGCCACGAACAGGCCCGGCCTGATTGGTTCACTTCTTGTGTCTCTTCAGTCGGCGAAGGCTGTTGCCTATGTCATGGATATTCCTCTTGTTGCCCTTAATCACCTTGAGGCACACCTCTATGCCCCCTTCCTCGAGGGGCGTGAGCTTTTTTTCCCCTACATCGGTCTGCTTATTTCCGGGGGGAATACTGCTCTTTACGAGGTGCGTGGTATCGGCGATTACGAAGTAATCGGGCAGACTGTTGACGATGCCGTTGGTGAAGCCTTTGACAAGGTGGCAAAATATCTTGATCTCGATTACCCGGGAGGGCCGGTTATTGAAAACCTGGCAAAGAAGGCGGTAAAGCGGGATATTGTCTTCCCCAAAATTTTGACAGATCCCGGCGATATGAGATTTTCTTATAGTGGAATCAAGACCGCCGTGGTAAACTACATTAAGAACAATCCCAATGCGGACAGGGCGGAGGTTGTGTATGCCTTTCAGGAAAGGGCTCTTGAAATTCTGACACGGAGGGTCTTTGCCGCGTCACGTCAGCGAGGTATAGAAAAAATTGTTGTGGCAGGAGGTGTTGCCGCAAACGGGCGGCTGCGCCAGCTTCTTCATCAGAAGAAAAAAGATGAAGAAATAATCATTGCCTCACCTCTTCTCTGTACGGACAATGCGGCCATGGTTGCCGGCCTGGGATACCAGTATCACAGGATGGGAAGGCATTCAGGCCTTGATGTCGATGTAAGCCCGCGGCCTTTTCAGTGACCCGGGAATTTTTTTCTTCAGGAAAGATATATGGCAAATAAAAAGGGAGAAACATTTCATAATCTCATTGATTACTGTATCCATCTTGAAGAGGACAATTCAGCAGGGGGCAATGTGCCGGAGATGTTTCACCGCCTCCTTCTTGAGTATTTTTTTCACCATGAGGTAGAAGAAAGTAAATCATTCGCTGTATTTCTTGATTCATGGGAAGCCCCTTCATTTATGGCCGAGATGCCTGCAATATTTTCTTTTAATCTGGAAGGCCTTCAGAAATATGTAATGGGAGAAACGATCAATGATTCCCTCTGCGGGGAGATAATGCTTTCAAAGCAGTACCTCAAGTCATTTTTTCCCCACCATACGCCTTCCTTTGCCCAGCTTCCTGAAGATGTAAAGACTGAGATTGTCTCAATGATCAAGGAGAAAAACCAGTTGATCCTCAATGCCTTTGAAAAGATGTCAGAGGACATGAAGGCGGATAGAAATCGTAAAATGATTGCCCTGGTGGCCCTGATATTGAAAAATATACATCGGAGAACGGGACGGCCTGTTAACAGGCTGGAGAAATCCGCAGAGGAAATACTTCGTGAAAAGATAGAAGATTGTGATGAAGTCTTTGTAGGACGTCAGAAACAGATGACCATTCTTTCAGATGATACCCTGGTGAAAGATCTCATAAAAACTTTTTTCAAGATACAGAAGTTCGCGGATATTAATGAAATGGCACAGCTCTACCGCCAGGAACTGGAAAGATACAGGAAGAGGGCTATAAGGGCCGCATCAGAATAGGAAAGGGGCTGCAGGCGTATGGATTTTGTTGAAGAAAAAACCCCCGCCGGTTACGTTATTAAAATAATGTTTGAAAAATGGCAGTACATTGCCTTTACCCGGAAGGGGACATCAGTCTATGTTGACAAGGATGGATCGAGCCTGGTGCATCATGTACCCCTTGTTTTTTTTGTGGGACCGCATTTTCTTATTCGGAAAGATTATTCCCGTGATTATTACATGGTAAAGATTCGTAACGGGGAGATGATTGTTCCTTATAACACGGCAGATTCCATGGAAAGGAAGTATCTTTTTGTTGATGTAGATAAAGAGCTCGATGCCGTTCCGGTACGTATTATGCACGCTGTTGATCTTCCTGCAATGGTAAAGGGATATGATATTTCCCTGCGGCCTGACTATGTTGTAGTAGATGATTCAATTTCTGAAAATGATCTCATCATCATCAGGAGCCGCTATAAGGTTGAAAATATTATCCATGCCTCTGAAAATGGAGAAGGCCGCAAAGAGCCTGAAGCCGTGGATGATGATCGTATTGTTAACCTTAACATGATGTCAACGAACCCTGTTTTTCTTGCCAGGATTCACCTGCGCAACCTTGACCTTTCGAAGGTAAACCAGCTTCTTCTTGATTTTGAGCTGACCGCCCTTGATACAGAATATATACTTAATTTTATTGACCAGCTTCTTGAAGGAACACAGGATGAAAAGACAGAGAAGAGCAGGGGGATGCTCAAAGACCTTCGAGATGCATTTTTCTTTTACCTGAATCTTCTGCAGCGGAATGACCAGAAAATCAGGGAAATTATCAGCAACCAGACAGACCTGAAAAAACTCGCCCCCTTCAGGACCCTTATCAGCAAGGTAAAATCAATTTATCCCAACCGCGAAGAGCAGATACTCTACACTGAGTATGAAAATATTGTCATGGAGCGGCGGGAAGAACTGCAAAAAGTTTAAAAAAAAGAAAAAAAGTTCCACTTCATTCACCTCCCCGTTCGTTACCTCTCCAGAGAGGTACTATGATATGAATGTTAAAATTTTGTTTTTAGCTCTTTTTCTTTTTGCATCTCCACTGCAGGGAGAAATTCCCTGTGAAGTTATGTTTACCCGACCTGGCACAGCCACCTGTCCTGTTGCCGCCCGTCTCTGTTCATGCATTGATACCGCAGCATTTTCTATTGATGGCGCTCTTTATGACCTTAACAGCAGCAGGATAATGGAATCTTTTAAAAGGGCGGCACTGCGGGGTGTCAGGGTACGGCTTGTTATGGAGAGCGATAATTTTTACCGCCGCCGCCTTTACCCTCTTTTGGAGTCCGGCGTGCAGATCGTCCATGACCGCAGGAGGGGACTGATGCATAACAAGTTCATTGTTTTCGACAGTAAAAAGGTATGGACCGGTTCATTCAATCTCACGGAAAACGGTTCCCGAAAGAACAACAATAATGCATTTGTCTTTTCCATGCCAGCCCTGGCACGCATTTTTCTCAATGAGTTTGAAGAGATGTTCAGTGAAGGGATATTTCAGAATAGAATGAATCAAGCTCCCCTGCCGTGGCTGCGGCGGAATGATCCTCTTAGAAGGGGGAAGGAGTCAGTTGAGGTATACTTTTCACCGGAAGATGGAGTCGAGGAAATCTTGATTCGGCGCATCACCGCCACGAAAAGGTCTCTTCGTTTTCTCTCCTTTTCCTTTACCAGTGACAGAATAGGTGAGGCAATAATCAGGAAAAAGAAAGAGGGAATCAGCGTGAAAGGCCTGGTAGAATACGATGGCAGCAATTCCGCCTGGTCTGAATATGTAAAATTTATTTTAGAGGGGATCGATGTGAGAAGGGATGGCAGGGAAACACTTCTGCATCACAAGGTCATTATTATTGACGATAGTATTGTTATCGCCGGTTCATACAATTTCAGTAAAGGAGCGGCCCTGCGCAATGATGAAAATATTGTTATTGTTAAAAGCAGGAAGGTCGCTGCAGCCTTTCTTGAAGAGTTCAGGAGGCTCTATCAACGGGCAAAACCTTTTAAAAGAAAGAAGGGGGTGCATCGATGAACGAGTATAAACGGGGAGACCATCTCCCCTTTCAGAGATGCATGAGGGGCGAGGAAATTCGCCGCCTTTCCGATACTGAAATTCTTGCCCTGCTGATCGGAAGTGGTACACCTAAAATTGACATCATGTCTCTTGCTGCTTCCAGTATTCAGAATTTTGGCGGTCTACCCGGTATTTCCCGCAGTGGCCTCAGGGAGCTTGCGAGGGAACCAGGCATCGGTATGAAAAAGGCGGTACGCCTTCTCGCTGCTTTTGAGGCAGGCCGCCGGGCCCTGACTGAGACGCAACGGTTTGAGAAAGTCTCTTCACCCGAGGCAGTCTGGAAAGTGGTACTTCCCCTTATGGCGGGACTGGCTACAGAGGAGTTTCGCGTGCTGATTCTGAATAACAGGCATCACCTGATAAAAAATAATCTCATTTCAATGGGCAGTGTCTCCGAGGCAATCGTGCACCCCCGGGAGGTCTTCCGCGACGCGATTCGGGAAGGGGCATCAGCAATTATTATCTGTCACAATCATCCCTCGGGAAGCCTTGAGCCGTCACGGGAGGATGTCGCTGCAACAGAAAGGATAAGTGAGGCGGGGCGTATCGTTGGTATCCCCCTTCTCGATCATGTTATTATTTCGTCTTCGGGCTTTTTGAGCCTGAAGGAAGCAGGGTACCTGTAAATTCTGATTGATTTCAGAACAGTTCTATAGTTTCATAGAGATCCTGGAGAGAGATAATGAAAAAAATTATATCAGTTCTGCTGGTATGTGAGCTCATATCCTTTGCTCATTTTGAGTTTGCCGGTCACGATCTTTGCAGTCGCAGCTGTTTTGTCGCGGCAGCGGAGAAGACGGCAGCCGGTAAGGCTGAAAAGAAGCAAGAGGCTGGAGAGGACAACGGAAGCCTGAAAGAAATTATCTGTCCCTTTAAGTATCTTGTCTTTTTTTTCTGGTATTCCTTTGTCATTATCGGTGGTGCTGTTGTCTTTGTTGCGGACATCTCATTCGGGTTTTCCAAGAAACTGACGAAAAAATATATGAAGAAAGTCGACCGGCGTACTCGAAAAATCGAAGCCTTCTTTCGGCGCTTTGGGTGCACCTGACGAATTAATACTTGCATTCAAGGGCTTTTCTGATATTTTTGAACCAGCCTGATGGCTTGTTACGATTTACACTGTTAACAGCGGCAGGTTTGCTGTATGCTGACACAGCATACATTTCAGTCTTCTTTCTGTCGCTGCTGGACAATAATTTCATAAAAAGGTGTTTCTATGAAAAAGGTTTTCAGGGCTTCTATCGCTCTTGTCATTATTTCACTCTGGGGGGGATGTGTCACCACCGGGGGATTTTCCTATAAGGGAAAGGTCGCGCCCGGGGGATGGCTGCGGAATATTAAAGTTCCCGCACGTGTTGGTACTGTGGAGTTTTCCCGTTCTCTGCAGGTCTATTTTCCCAAAGGATATAAAAGGGGACAGGCCCTGCGGACACTGATTATCCTTCACGGCTACAACGGGTCAATGAGGGACTGGGAAAAGAATACTGTCATTGAAAAGTTTGCCGACCAGTACCGGATTGCCCTTGTTTCCCCTGCAATGGGGAAAAGCCTTTATGCCTCACAATACTTCCCCGAAACAAAAACAAAATGGTCACCCCTGCCAGGAGGACCTTACATGACCGAAGTACTTATCCCCTTTATTCGAAAAACTTTTAACCTGGCAACAGACCGCGCCCGCACAGGTATCATGGGGCTTTCTACCGGGGGGCGCGGTGCCCTTTTAACAGCAGCACGCATGCCGGAACATTTCGCAGCAGCAGCGGGACTCTCCGGTGATTATGATCCCCTCTCTATGACCCGTAACCGGCTTCTGCGTAATGCCTACGGAAAGCATAAAAATTTCAAGACCCGATGGCAGGACAATGACAACCTGATGCGCATGGCAATAAAACTCAAAGGGGTCGCCATTTTTCTCTCCCACGGGGCCAAGGATTATATTGTTCCCCGCGAGCAGTCCATGCTCCTGGCCATGCGCCTGAGGCAGCTCGACAAGAAAGAAGGCGGCTACAAGGTTACTTATAATGAAGTCAGTCATGGCCTCCACGACTGGCGCTACTGGCGCAGGGTGCTTCCCGAGATGATGAAATTTTTTGATGAAAAGCTGGCGAAGTAGGGGGGAAGTCAGCCCTTATTTTTTTTAAACAGTTCTTCCCAGTAGGAGATTTCTTCATCTGAAAGGTGAGGGTCGATTTCTTTTTCGGGTGTATAGACCCGGTTGTAGTCTTCGATTTCTTTGTTGACCAGGCGGGCAAAATCTTCGCTTTTAATGACCGGTGCCCTGAAGCGGTTCACGTAGAAAATAATGTCCCTGTCGGACGTTACCACCTGTGTCATGCGGGGATTAGTCTCGATTTTTATGAATTCCTTGATGATGTAATCTGCTGAATAATCGTGGGAGTAGTAGATGCGGATGGCGCCGATCTGTTCCTTTTCGATGCTGTCTCCCGGGTTTTTCCTGCCGTCAAAGACCACCCTGATATCTGGTTTCCTGATGTGCTGGTACTGTTTCAGAATCTCTATGAGTCCGCGGCGCGCTTCGTTAAGCCTGTTGCGGTACATCATTCCCTCGAGATGGGGGAACTTGTAGATCAGGTTGAAGCCGTCTATCAGGTATCCCATGGTCTTTCCCTGACAAAATTTTCAATGCCGTCGAGGGCACGCCGTATGTTTTCCATGGAAGTGGCGTAGGAACAGCGGATATGGTTCTCTCCCGCCTCGCCGAAGGCATTACCGGGCACTACTGCTACCTTTTCTTCTTTGAGAAGGCTGAGGGCGAATTCCTTGCAGGAGAGTCCCGTGGATGATATTTCAGGAAAGACATAGAATGCTCCGTCAGGCATTGAACAGGGAAGGCCTGCATTGTTGAAACGGCTGACGATGTAGTTTCTGCGCTTCAGGTATTCGGCGGTCATACGGTCAACGTCTTTCTGGCCCTTTTCAAGGGCCTCTACGGCGGCGTATTGTGCAATAGAGGGGGCACAGAGAGCCGTGTATTGATGTATTTTAAGCATTGTATCAATGAGAAATTCAGGGCCGCCAATAAAACCGAGACGCCACCCGGTCATGGCATGAGACTTGGAGAAGCCATTCAGATAAATGGTGCGTTCTTTCATGCCCGGAATCGAAAGAATGGAAATGTGCCGCCGGTCAAAGGAGATAGCGGAATAAATCTCATCTGAAATGATAATGAGGTTGTGTTCCATGGCGAGTTGTGCCACCGCTTCAAGGGTCTCTCCGGGGAGACTTATGCCGGTAGGATTGGAAGGGTAGTTGAGAAGAATTGCCTTGGTGCGGCCAGTGACAGCCCGTTTGAGACGGTCAATGTCGATACGAAAGTCTTCGCTCATGAATGTCGGTATGGAAACAGGAATGCCGTGGAGCATGCTTATGTTGGCCCGATAGGAAACATAGCAGGGTTCTATGATTATCACTTCGTCTCCGGGATCAATGATGCTGCGCAGAGCAAGGTCGAGACCCTGGCTGACACCCATGGTAACCAAAAGTTCCCTGTCGGGGTGGTAGTTAATTTTATATGTTTTTTTCAGGTAGGCGGAGATGCTTTCGCGCAGTTCCGGTATACCCCTGTTAGGCGTATAATGTGTGTAGCCGTCCTTGATGGAATAGATGCCGGTATCGGCTATGCGCCAGGGGGTGATAAAATCGGGTTCACCTACACCGAGGGAAATGCAGTCGGGCTGCGAGTAGACGATGTCAAAAAATTCACGGATCCCTGAAGGGGGAACATTGCGGCCGGTTTCTGAAAGAAGGATTTCAGCGGATGCGGCTGGTTTCCCCTTTTTTCCTTTCTTCATGGTATTTTTTTGCTCCTTCTTTTTTCAGTAACGAGTTGCTGATTTCATTGAAGGTGCATTACCGCAAATTGTCTTTCAAGAGTAAAGTTAAATTTTTCAAGGGAGAGACTTTCAGCACGCGTGGTATCAACGATGAGTGATATATTACTCATGTTTCTTTTTTTCGCCTCTTTTTTTGTTTCCCCAATAAGCATTTCTTCGATTCCCCTTTCCCGCAGTGGGGCAGTGACGGCAAACCAGTAGACTTCAAGCTCATGCTTTTCCTTTTCATGTTTTTCAGCACCGGCAATGAAGGCGACAGGCTTTTTGCGGCGCAGTGCAAGGAAACAGAAGGCGTCATCGCGGGCAAGGAGCCGGGAGACTTCGTTACCTTCCCAGGGGTGGATAAAGGGAGAGCCTTCGGTAAAAACTTCCTCACCCATGCGCCAGAGGCGGGGAAGATCATCGTGCTGAAGTGATTTGATGTAAACGCCCTTGATCATGCTTTTCCCTTTTCTCAGTGCCTCAGTTTCACCAGGACCGGGTCGTGCTCGGAGCGGAGAAGGACGTTGCGTTTCTTATCTTCAGGTACAGGGTGATCGGCATTGTAGTGAAGGCCCACGCTGTCCTGACGGGTCATGGCGCTCTTGATGATCAATTTTGCCGCCGTGGCAAGGTTGCGCAGTTCAACCATGTGTGACGAAATGCTGCTGTGCCAGTAAACATCGTGTATTTCTTCAGCCAGGAGAATAATTCTCCGGTAAGCGGTTTTGAGGCGGTGATCAGTGCGTACAATGCCCACGTAATCCCACATGAGGCGTCTCACCTCTTCCATGTTATGCTGTACCAGGATTCGTTCCTTGAGGTCGAAGGTCCCTTCCTTGTCCCAGGGGGGGATGAAAGGAAAAGTAGAGTCTGTTTTTTTTGTGATATACCTGGAGGCATTTTCGCATGCCCTGAGGGAATAGACGACACCCTCGAGTAGACTGTTGCTGGCGAGGCGGTTGGCGCCGTGTACGCCGGTGCAGGCGGACTCACCGCTGACATAGAGATTGCGGATCGTTGTGTGGCCGTTTCGGTCACAGACGATACCCCCGCAGAGGTAATGGGCAGCAGGGACCACGGGAATGGGGTCCCGGGAGATGTCGATACCCTGGTTCATGCAGTAGGAAAATATATGAGGGAACCTTTCCTGGAGAAAGTCTTTTCCCTTGCAGGTAATGTCGAGGAAAACACAGTTTTCACCGGTGCCCTTAAGTTCTTCGTCAATGGCACGGGCTACGATGTCACGGGGTGCCAGGTCTTCCCGGGGGTGTTTGCCTTCCATCAGTCTCTGCCCGGTTCCGGTGATGAGCAGAGCCCCTTCACCCCTGACAGCTTCACTGATGAGAAAGGTGGGGCCTTTTTTGGGTTTTTCTGAATAGAATGCCGTTGGGTGAAACTGTATGAATTCCATGTCCGCCATGAGGGCCCCTGCCCGGTAGGCCATGGCAATGCCGTCGCCTGTTGCGATGGAGGGGTTGGTCGTGTGGGGGTAGACCTGGCCGACCCCGCCTGATGCGAGAAGAGTAACGCGCGCCAGGATGGTGTGGACCGTGCCGCTGGCATTGTCGAGGATATAGGCGCCGTAGCAGTGAATGGGGTCGTCTTTATTTTGTTTTGCTTTGATCTGGTGTTCTGTCAGGAGATCAATGGCGGTATGGTTTTCGTATATGGTGATGTTGTTGTTTTCTTTTATGCGGGCAAGGAGGGCTGATTCAACAGCGGCGCCGGTCAGGTCAGCGGCATGCACGATGCGGTTAAAGCTGTGCCCCCCTTCACGGCCGAGTTGAAGGTGCTTCTCCCCGCCATCATTTTCGACAAAGGTAAAGTCGGTCCCCCACTCGATGAGTTCACGGATGGCATTGGGCCCCTCCCTGACCAGTATTTCGACGCTTTCCCGGTCACAGAGTCCCGCCCCCGCCTCAAGGGTATCTTCTATATGGCCCTCAAAGGAGTCGCGGGGGTCGAGAACAGAGGCAATACCCCCCTGGGCGTAATTGGTATTTGATTCATAGTCATCTTTCTTGGTGACAATGGTGACCTTCCCTGACGCGGCGGCCTTTAACGCGAAGGCGAGGCCCGCGATGCCGCTGCCGATGACGAGGAAATCCGTTTCGATGGTAAGAGGGGTCATACTTCCCCCCCTTTTTCTGATCGGTCTGCCAGGGCATAAAAATTTGCTGCAATGGCTCCCTGGAGTTCGTCAAGGGTGATGTTTTTCAGGCGGCAGATAAAGTCATAGGTATGTTTTACCATGTGGGGGCGGTTCGGCTTTCCCCGGAAGGGGACCGGTGTCAGAAAAGGGGCATCTGTCTCGAGGAGGAGCCGGTCCAGGGGGGCAAAGGAGGCCGCTTCCTGGAGATGGACCGCCTTTTTAAAGGTGACATTACCTGCAAAGGAGAGGTAGAATCCGAGATCAAGGGCCTCCCGGGCGGCCTCGCGGTCACCAGGAAAACAGTGCATAATGCCCTGATCCACGGGATGGGCGCGGAGGATATCCATTGTTTCCTTCCATGCCTCGCGGGAGTGAACAACCAGGGGAAGGTGATGGGTCCGTGCCAGTTCAATCTGCCGTAGAAAGGACTGTTCCTGCATTTTTACCGGCTGCCTCATGCGGTAAAAATCAAGGCCGCATTCACCGATCCCGAAAAGGAGGGGGCCCTTTTCTGATGAGAGGGTTTCGCCGCAGAAGTTTTCCAGGATGACAAGTTTTTCCTCTTCTGCCGGCGATGATGGGTGGATTCCCGCGGTAAAGAGGACGCCTTGCTCCCGGTTGCGCCAGGCAAAGTCACGTGACCATACCAGGTTTTCCGTGTCGATGGAGACCTGTACGACATGGCGGCAGTTGTTGTTCTCCAGGTCGGCAATGAGAGAGCCTTCTGTAATGGTTCCGTCTTCCATGGTGATATCGAAATGGGTGTGACTGTCGATATAACAGGGATCGTTCATTTTTTCTGTCCTTTGGTTCCCCTAATGTGAATATAAAAATATGAATAAAATGATTGCCAGTGGAACCTGATAATTTAGTTTATGTCCCTGAAAGCAGATGAGATTGCAAGAAGAAAATTCCTGAGAGGAAGTCCCTGGGGGTGAGAATAATTTTTTCTTGCAGAAAGGGAGACTTCCCGCTATGATTTCAAAGAGACATTATGAAGATAATAGTAATCAGTGATATTCATGGAGATATTTCTTTTCTTGAAGCGGCGAAAGATGAGATATTTTCCGCAGACCTGGTAATTATTGCCGGGGACCTGAGCAGCCGTGGTGATTCATCTGAAGCAGTGGCGGTTATCGATGCGGTTGAATCGATAAACAATGCTGTCCTGGCGGTTCATGGTAACTGGGACGGCAAAGAGGTCACCGCCATGCTCGAGGAGCGTGGGTATTCTCTCCACGGGAGGGGGTGTCTCGTCGGTTCGACGGGTTTTTTCGGTGTGGGGGGATCGAACAAAACACCGATGAATACACCCACGGAGTATTCTGAAGACGAGCTGCGGCTTTTTTTGCAGGAAGGTTACAGCCAGGTATCTTCTGCAGAGAGAATCGTTTTGGTTTCCCACACCCCGCCGCGCAAAACAAGGGACAGAACATTTATCGGTCTCAGGGGGGGAAGTCAGGGCGTGCGTGATTTTTGCGAAGAGAACCGTGTTGACCTCTGTCTCTGCGGACATATTCTTGAAGCAGCGGGGATAGAACACCTTGGAGGATGTCTTGTGGGCAATCCCGGCTCTTTTAAAAAAGGGAAGTATATAATCGTTGAGATGGACACGGAAGTACGTC
>CAZHNW010000020.1:0-45894 GCA_964534225.1 uncultured Leptospirales bacterium
AGTTATGGAGCACCTGAAGTAAAAATCAAGAAGATAAAGGCAATAACTTCTTGCAAAAAAATATACTTTTTAACCAGATGTTAATTGATAGTTTATGAACAGTTTTAATGTCAGATTTCTATTTATAAAATACGACAGGAAAACTCATGGCGAAAAAAGTAAAAAACAGGCGCAGAGGCCCTGATACAGTCGTTAAGGCGATCAACTGGATATCAGGTGGATCTTGGTTGCTCATATTTTTAATATTTATAATGGTCTCCATGGCGAAACCACGCATGGAAACAATGTTCGATCGCTTCAACAACAGCCCTGTGGGCGGTGCATGGGATTCATCCCTTATCAGTTTTGCCTTTATACTGCTACTTTTTCAGCTTGGCCTGTGCATTTTTGGCCTCTTTCTCAATTCAATGAGAATGAAAAGAAAAAGCGATCGTTATAATGGCACCCTCATTTTTTTCACTCTCGTCTCTTTTATAGGCATTATTGTCTATTTTATCTCCTTTTGACCGGCATTAAACTGAATCCAGGCAAAGGAATATGGTGAAAAGAATAGCATACCAATGAAAAATTTCAACCGTCCGGTCGGCTTATGCTTGACATTTTCTTTAAGTACTATATTGTTGTTTTAGTATGAACGTAATCAATAAAATCAAATTGGGACAACTGTTGATTGATAACTATCGTCTTACCAATGAACAGGTGTCTATTGCACTCGATTTCCAGAGTATCAATTCTCAATATCGGGGAAAAAAACTGGGGGAAATCCTGATACAGCTGGGCTGGCTCGATGAGTCAACGCTTTACAGGTTTCTGGAAATGCAGAAAAAATTCTGAATAACCCGCCTCTCTAAAAAGTGCTTATATACTCTACCGCCTCATTCTCGCTGCTGCATATATGAATTATACCCTGCAGGTCTACGAATTCTATAATTTTCATTACTGTCTCATTGATTTCACAAATGGTTATTGTTTTTCCCCTGTCAAGAAGTCGATTTCTCATGGCAATGAGGAGACGGATTCCTGAACTGTGCAGGTACTCAACATTTTTCATGTTAACAACCAGATGCTTTTCATTGGTGTCTATGATACGTATTAATTCTTTTTCAATAAGTTGAGAGGTATTGAGGTCAAGCCGCCCTTCAGGATAGACAACAACATAATTATTTTCTATACGTGTTTCAACAATCATACGTTTACATTATCCTCTGCATGGTGATTCGTCAATAAATATTCAGATATAACAGGGTGAGGCTGAGCAAATAAAAGGGGAATCAGAATTTAAAGCTCAGGTTTGGACGTATAAGAATGGACCAGGGACGTTCGATTACCCTCTCAAGTTCGCCGGAATAACCAGACATGAACTGATAGATAAAGCCTAAGGAAAGCGAAAGGGTTACCCTGCCTGAACCGATGGGAAAATTTTTGCCAAAGAGAAATGATGCCATCGTTATTTTACCCTTATAACATTCACGCAGGTCAAAATTAAGACGCAGCTCCTGAGTACTGTCATAGATAAAAAAACCTATGAAGGGGTTTATATCAGGTTTTTTATAATCTATCCTGTTTCTTTTAATAGAGAGATAAATAATATCGCGTATTTCATTGTTAAAATGAAACTTGGTGCCGATTCCGTAACTCCAGCTGAGACTGTGCCGTTCCCTCAGGTCTGACCCCTTTAGTTTAATCTCAGTTTCTATCCACCAGTCCTTGACCATGATATTGTCAACGATATGACGTTCACCGAAACTGAAAAGTAACCCGCTATACCCCTTGCCCACAACCTTGTTATCCTCACCGGCGATAAAATTTGCCACATTTCCCAGGAAAAGAGAGCATGCATAGGGTTCTGGAAAACCTTCAGTGATGGCTTTGATGAGATTAAAACCTTTGGATACCTCTGCATTTTGATAAAATTTTCCCGCGTATTTTTTCAGGTAGACACCGGAAATGGGGAGAGGATAGGCACTTGCCTCAATCAGAACATAGCGGGGGATATAAATCTTTTTAATCATGTGCCAGTAATAAAGCGCTTCATGTTTGACCTTTTCCCTGGGAATCGGTTTTTCCGTAAAGGCAAAGGTGTAATAGATACATGAGTAATAGGGATCAAGCTCAAGAGATGCTTCATGACGTCCTTTTTCATCGAGCCGCCAGTTCCATAGAGCTGCACTGACAGGGCACACGGAAATGAAACAGAGTAAGAATATTATTATAAATATGAATTTTCCTGAAAATTTCACTGGATGTTTTTAAAAATAATTATGATGTTGAAAAAGAAAGAGTTTTATTATATAATCATAACGATTTCTGAAAAGCAATTATTTTCAATCATAATTCTCTGGTTTCAGTATAAAATCAGATGTTCTTTTAAACTAACATATCACTGTTATGGGGGAATCCACTATAAAAAAAAAATAGTATCCACTATAAGAAAAATATCACCTGGCCTATTGTATAACTGTTTATACATTATTAATTTGTATATAAACAGGGGCGATAACAATAAAAACTATCCGGAGACAATGTTATGGCGAAAAACCTCTACCTGACCTCTACTGAAAGTGACTCACACAAGAAAATTATCACCCTCGGCTTAATAGAATTTTTATTGAGAAATATTGAAAAGGTCGCTTATTTTAAACCGATTATTCATGTCTCTGAAGAAAAAAGCGTTGCTGATAATTTTGCCCTTGTAAAGAAACAGTTTAACCTCGATATACCCGATGAACAGATGTACGCCTACACCTTTGATGAGGCTGAGAAACTCGTGTCTTCAGGCAAATATGACCAGTTCATTGAAGGCATCATTTCCCGTTACAAAAGCCTGGAGGAACGCTTTGACTTTGTCCTCTGCGAAGGAACCGATTTCGATATACATACATCCTCTTTTGAGATGGACCTCAACTCACGCATCGCCTCTGCCCTCCTCTGCCCGGTATTGATCGTGACTCCCGCCCATAACAGGGAAATCTATAATATCATTCAATCCCTCACCATTTCTAACGAATCATTTCTCGCCCGAAAATGCAGTGTCATCGGGGCGGTTGTTACCCGCGTTCCCGAAGACAGGTGTATACAGTACCTCGACATCCTCAGGGAACAGGAGCAGCTGAAAAAACTTTCCCTTTCTGTAATCCCGGAATCTGCCATAATCAACACTCCCTCAATGGTGGAAATTGCCCGTCACCTTAAGGCAACTGTTCTTTTCGGGGAAGAACAGATGAACAAACAGGTGAACCGCTATTCCATCGGTGGCATGCACCTGGAAAATTACCTGTGGGGCCTCTCTGACGGGACCGTGATTATTACCACCGGTGACAGGGTTGATATTATTCTGGGATCACTTCTCATCAACCAGTCATTGAACTTCCCCGAAATTGCCGGTATTGTTTTAACCGTTGAGTTCGTGATAGACAACATGGTACTGCAACTCATTGAAGGGCTTCCATCATCCCTTCCCATTCTTGTTGTGACCGATACAATCACCGGAACAGTTTCAGCGCTCGACAACCTGAAACCTGATATCCTCCCTGAAAACACAACCAAGATACAGACAGCCCTGAGCCTTTTCGATACCCATATTGACATGCAGGCCCTTGGGGAAGTTATCACAAACCAGCATTCAGAAAAAGTGACACCGAAAATGTTTGAATACGGCCTCATTCAACAGGCCAAATCCCAGAAGCGCCATATTGTTCTTCCCGAGGGCGAGGAAGACAGGATACTCAGGGCCACCGAGGCACTTCTTGCACGGGACATTGTTAATGTCACACTCCTGGGCAACGAGGAAAAAATTCGATCACGCGCCAGTGAACTGGGTCTTGACCTGCGTGGAGCACGAATTGTAGATCCAGAAACATCTGATCTTACCGATACCTACGCGGACACACTTTACGAAATGAGAAAGAAAAAGGGGATGACCCCGGAAGAAGCCAGGAACGCCATTCTCGATGTCAGCTATTTTGGCACAATGATGGTCCACATGGGTGATGCTGATGGTATGGTGAGTGGAGCCGTACACTCAACGGCAGCAACGATACGCCCTTCTCTCCAGATTATCAAAACGAAACCGGATACCCCCATCGTTTCTTCAGTGTTTCTCATGTGTCTTGAAGACCGTGTACTCGTTTACGGGGACTGTGCCGTTAACACCAACCCCGATGCAGAATCCCTTGCCCACATCGCCATCTCATCGGCTGAGACTGGTAAAACCTTTGGTGTCGAACCGCGCGTGGCACTCCTCTCCTATTCCACCGGGACTTCAGGATCGGGAGAAGATGTGGAAAGGGTTCGCACCGCCACAGAGAAGGCCCGTGAACTGAGGCCTGACCTGAAAATCGAAGGCCCCATACAGTACGACGCGGCGGTAAGTCGAAAAGTCGCAGCTACCAAGATGCCTGATTCAGAGGTTGCAGGTAGAGCCACAGTATTTATCTTTCCCGACCTGAATACAGGGAACAATACATATAAAGCTGTTCAGCGCGAAACAGGCGCCATTGCCATCGGCCCCATACTCCAGGGACTGAACAAACCTGTTAATGACCTGAGCAGGGGGTGTACAATACCCGATATAATCAACACTGTTATTATAACAGCAATCCAGTCTCAAAATAATTAGGAGGCGTTCATGAAAGTCCTCGTGATAAACACAGGCAGTTCTTCTATCAAGTATAAACTTTTCGACCTGACCCGGGATTCCGTTCTCGCTTCGGGGATTATTGAAAAAATTGGTTCTGCAGAAAGTATAATCAAGCACACGCTGACCAACAGGCAGGGTGAAGAAAACAATATCAAAGAGACCATGATGATTGCCGACCATAAGGCGGGTTTAAAAAATATTGCTGAAACTCTCATCGATGAAAAAATCGGAGCAATTACAGACAA
The DNA here is from genome assembly GCA_964534225.1 of uncultured Leptospirales bacterium. Taxonomy (GTDB): domain Bacteria; phylum Spirochaetota; class UBA4802; order UBA4802; family UBA5550; genus CAZHNW01. The sequence continues at coordinate 4,885 of CAZHNW010000020.1, forward strand.
CAGCGAAATCAATGCCGTGGGACACAGGGTTGTTCATGGCGGAGAAACTTTTCACCGTCCCGCAATTCTCGATGACGAGATCATGGAAGCGATAAAACAGAATGTTCCCCTTGCGCCCCTTCACAATCCGGCAAACCTTACAGGTATCGAAGTGGCCAAGTCAGTATTTCCCGGAGCCAAACACGTAGGTGTTTTTGATACTGCCTTTCATCAGACTATGCCTGAATCTTCATACATGTACGCCATCCCCTACGAGATGTATGAAAAGTTCAAAATAAGAAGGTATGGTTTCCACGGGACATCTCACCATTTCGTGGCACTGGAAACAGCCCGGTATCTCGGAAAACCCCTGGAGGAACTGAAAATAATCACCGCTCACCTTGGAAACGGCAGCAGTATTACCGCCGTCAAAAACGGGAAAGCCATCGATACAACCATGGGGATGACCCCCCTTGCGGGACTCATGATGGGAACACGGAGCGGTGACCTTGACCCTGCAGTTCCCTTCTTTCTTGCCCAGAACAACAACTGTACCCTTGATCGTATTGACACAATGCTTAACAAGAAAAGCGGCCTCTATGGAATCTGCGGCAAAAACGATATGCGTGAAATCGAGGAAATGATCGAGGCGGGAGACGAAAAGTCAAAACTCGCCTTTGCAATGCTCACCTACCAGATAAAAAAATATATCGGATCCTATATCGCCGCTATGGGAGGCTGTGATGTCATCTCCTTTACCGCAGGCATTGGAGAAAATGATATCGCTGTCAGGGCCGCGGCCTGTGCAGATTGTGAATTTCTCGGAATAGAAATCGATGAGGCAAAAAACAATGTGAGAGGAGACGGTATCCGTCCCATCAGCAGCGATTCATCCCGTATTAAAGTAATGGTGGTACCCACAAACGAGGAACTGCAGATAGCCAGGGAAACGGCAAAACTGCTGAAGGAATAAGCCCGTATTATTCACTGAAGCAGCAGAGCTGCTTCAGTGAGTTGGCCATTTTGTAGTCTTCCCGTCAGGATATATTGTGAAGACCCTCTTTTTCATAATCTTACAGTAACGAATGGCGGCCCATGTCTCAGAATTTTTTTCTTCATGGGACTGTTGGGGTGCTGCGATAAGAGCATCACTGTTGTCAATAATCACCCGGTTTCTCTCAAAATGCGGTTTTGTCTCTACTTCCTTTAAACTAATCTTTTTTTGTGACAGGTCGAATTCTGATTCAATATAAAAACCGCGCCTGTCTTCTTCTTTCGAGGGATAATAGAGTATACCCTGCACAAGATTGTTTTCAAGAATTATCTCTACAGCATCTCTGTCTGAGCCCGGACAGTTGCCAATGGCAATATCGACCCTGTCATAGGTATGTTTAATTTTTCGCATTATTCTCAAAAAGGCTGATTTTTGCTGTTTTGTCATTCCCTTGAGGGTTCCCGCAAAGGCGATTTTCATGTTAGAACTCCCGTTATCTGAAAGGTGTCTTGAATCAAAAAGAGGGTACCTTCAACACTCACTTTTTGTCAACAATATATCACAGCCTGTCCGCGTCAGGATTTATACGATGGTATTCTTCCTGGGCATGGTAGAGAATATCATTTCTCAGGTTCTGAAGATCTTCGTAGCGGGAAGACCTGAGAAAAAAGTACTCGATTATTTTTCCCGTTTTGATGATGAACTCGAGAATTTCCTGGTAGTTGAAGCCGGCATTACCGAATTCTTCCAGGCCGCTTTCTTCATGAAATTCTTTCAGGGCCTTGAAAGAACTCCTGATGAGGCCAAAACCTTCGTATACCCTGGATGAGACCAGGCCATCGTCAAGCTTGCTTTTCAGTGAATCGGCAATAAAATTGTATCTGAAGAGCTTACCGTCCCTGTCGTTGTAATAGTAAGCAAGAAACCTGTAATCATCTCGCATTGTTTTTCGATACTGGTCAGCGACAACAATAATTTTCCTCAGGTCGATAATAGTTATTTCAGAATCCTTTTCTTCAAGATAGGCCTTTATTTCCTGTTCTCGAATTTTCCAGCCCCGGCTGCTGGAGCTTTTTTGAAAAAACTTTTCAATAAACCGGGATGTCTGGTGAAAAATCAGAATATTGCGCATCACGTTGAGGTAGCCCCTGAAAATCCTGATACAGTCGTCACAGAAGCTGCCGAACTGTTCGTCAAAAGAAGAGAACTGTTTCTTTTTATACCTGTCGTATGCCGTCATCACGTAGTAGAGATCGCTTACCCCTCTTTTAGCGAGACTGAGAAGAAGAAATTTCAGGTCACTTACATTTGCGCCAATTTCAAGGGCAATATTATTCACTGAATCAATGGCATCGAGAAGACTGCTTTCATCAATGTTTCGATGATTGAGAATATCCATAAAGGTATTCTCAATAGAATTGATAAAATAGACATTAAGGCTTTCAAATTTCAGTTCCCATGACTTTCGCTGCTTTATATCACTGAGCCGTTTCTGTTTTTCCTCGGTAATAACCGGATCAGAGGCAAGGCGGTTTTTTTCGTAATCTTCCCAGTTGTCGGGAATTTTTTGAAGCCTCTGCCGCACCAGGTCATCCTGCCGGCGCAGCACCAGTCGGTAATAATCAGTTTTTGCCTTCAGGTAGCGCTCTTCGAGCTGCTGCTGAAGAATGTCATGTCTGCTCTTTGAAGTATCTTCGTCTGCCATGATTCAACCTGTTAATCTTTTCAACGGGAAAAAAATTTTCTTACAATGCGGTAGAGACTGAAAGTGTCATCAGCCCCCGCAGTTTCCCTTATTGAGTGCATAGCCCAGGTGGGGACCCCGATATCGACAACCGGTATACCCGTTTCTGCGGCAGATAAGGGGCCTATGGTACTGCCGCATGACATATCACTGCGCACCACGAATGACTGGAGGGGAATGGTTTCTCCCCGAGCTATTTCCCTTACCAGCGACTCTGTTTCAGCAAGGGTGGCGTACCGCTGGTTTGCGTTTCTCTTGATAACAGGGCCCCTGTTTAAGAGGGGGCCGTGATTTTCATCAAATTTATCAGCAAAGTTGGGGTGCACCCCGTGGGCATTGTCCATTGAAATCATGATGGAAGAAGCGGTCATGCGGTAGTAGGTTTCGATGCTCCCGGCGATCCTCTGGAGAAGTGACCTGAAAAAGGGACCCTGTGCCCCCACATCCGTAACGCTCCCTGTTTCTTCATGATCGTTGAGAATGACCATGGCGCCCTGCCCCTCTGCATCGGCAATTGCCTGAATGGCGGCGCAGCAGCTCAGGAGGTTGTCAAGGCGGGCGCCGGTGATGAATTCTTCTCTTAGACCCGCCAGCATTGGAGGCTGGCAGTCATAGAAAAAAAGATCATGGGCGAGTATTTCTTCAATTTTATTTTCTTTAATATTTTTTTCGTTCTGTAGCTGCTGTTTCAGGATATCAGCAAAAAGGGGTTTCTCTTCGAAACACTGCATAATGACCGGGGGAAGGTGTGTCTGGGCATTGACTGTTCTGTTCTTGTTGGCGTCCCGGTCAAGATGTATTGCGAGGCTCGGGATAACGGCAAGGGGCTTTTTAAAGTCAATGAGGGAAGTTGTCACACTCCCTTCAGGAGAACGCCAGGTGACGCGCCCCGCCAGTGAAAGCTCCCGGTCGAACCAGGGGTTTAATAAAGCGCCGCCGTAAACTTCCACCCCCAGCTGAAGAGAGCCGTGCCGGAATAGTTCAGGTGACGGTTTTACCTTCAGGGCGGGGCTGTCCGTGTGGGCCCCGGCAATGGCAAATCCCCTTTCAGCGGGATTTGCCGGAAGTATAAAGGCGGCAAGGGATGAACCTCCCCGGATAACGAAATACTTTTTCCCGGGAGTCAACTTCCAGCTGTCACTTTCTTTCAATTCACTAAAGCCGGCCTTTTCAAGGATATCACGCAACCTGGCGACAGCATGCCAGGGAGTCGTCGCTTCTGAAAGGAATGTTAAAAGTGATGTATTAAAATTTTTTATATCCTTCATGTTTTTTTCCTGATGTTTTTACTGCGGCAGTTCCCGTACCCCGGTCTGCCTAAAATTCGAGATGTTTCACTGTTCGGGGAAAGGGAATAACATCGCGAATATTCTGCATTCCCGTCACAAACTGTATGAGCCTTTCGAAGCCCAGGCCGAAACCCGCGTGGGGAACAGAACCGAAACGCCGCAGATCAAGGTACCACCAGTAATCCTTCGGATCAAGGCCGGCCTCCTGTATACGCGCAAGGAGGAGGTCATGGTCAGCTTCTCTTTCACTTCCCCCGATAATCTCTCCCAGGCGGGGAACAAGTACATCCATGGCACGCACTGTTTTATCATCACTGTTCTGTTTCATGTAAAAGGCCTTGATGGCGCGGGGATAATCGGTAATGATAACAGGCTGCCGGTAAATTTTTTCTGTCAGAAATTTTTCATGCTCTGACTGAAGGTCAGCGCCCCATGAAACAGGAAATTCAAAGGCCTCTCCAGCCTTTTCGAGTTCTCCCACCGCTTCGGTATAGGCGATGCGGGCGAATTCAGATTTTACGATGCCTTCAAGGTTATCGATAAGGCCTTTCTGGATACGGCTGTTGAAAAAATCCATATCATCCGGGCACTCTTTCAATACAGCATTGAGAATATATTTTATAAATTCTTCTGCCACGTCCATGTTGCCGCGGATATCACAGAAGGCCATTTCAGGTTCAATCATCCAGAATTCCGCGAGGTGACGGGATGTATTGGAATTTTCCGCCCTGAATGTAGGCCCAAAGGTGTAGATATTTTTCAAGGCCAGGGCATAGGCCTCGCCCTCGAGCTGTCCGCTTACGGTCAGTGACGCGGGTTTCCCAAAAAAATCATCGTTGTAGTCAATCCCTTTGCCCCTGTTGATGATCTCCTCATAATCAAGAGTTGATACCTGGAACATTTCACCGGCACCTTCACAGTCACTGCCCGTAATAATGGGGGTATGGACATAGACAAAGTCTCTTTCCTGGAAAAACCGGTGAATGGCAAAACTCATGACGCTGCGTACCCGTGCAACGGCACCGAAGGTGTTGGTGCGGGGGCGCAGGTGCGCAATCTCTCTCAAGAATTCAAAAGTGTGGCGTTTCTTTTGAAGCACATAATCAGCCGGGGCATTACCGATGAGTTCGAGGCTGCTGACTATTACCTCGACGCGCTGTCCCTTTCCCTGTGATTCGACAAGGCGCCCCTCCGCCCTGAGGCTGCAGCCGGTAGATATGGCGGCAATGGTTTTTTCATAATCCTTTTGGCCGGCATCTACGACCAGCTGAAGACTTTTAATGCTGCTGCCGTCATTCAGTTCAATGAAGGCAATGTCTTTTGAATCACGTATGGTCCGGACCCAGCCCTCTGTTATGAGATGCTGTTCTTCCGGTTCCATGACGAGTATTTCCTTAATGGTATTGATTTTCATGCAATCTCCAGACAGGTATTTATCAGACCTGTTGCATAACTGGCAGAAAATGACCTGTCCGCCCCGCCAAAGGCGGGGTGGATGCCCACTTTTTCCAGATTCTCAACGCGTCTATCATTTATTATCAGGAAGGAATTTTTTGCCACTATTTTTTTCTCCTACGAATCCGTTAAACAGGACTTCAAGTATAACCGGTATCTCCCTGCGAAGGGGATACTGCATGTTTTTATGAAACCATTTCTGGACCACACCATCGATAAAACCGAGTATTCCGTAAAAGACCGAATAGAAGTCTGTGGTTTTTAACTTTTCCTGCCTGTTTCTTTCAAGAACTTTCTCTTTCAGCATGGGAAGATGTGTAACAAAAAAGTCATAAAACCTGATATCTTCGCCCAGGAGCTGCTGGATATTTTTATTCTGAATGAGATTGTAGACTGAATAATTTTTTTCAATAAATTCGATCCAGGCAATGATCATCTCCTGTATCTGGAGAAGCACATCATCGTCACCTTCCATGATAGTACTGAACCTTTCAAGGATATCATTATACTTTGCTGAAAGAAGCTGCCTCAAAAGGTCCTCCTTGCTTTTAAAGTAACGGTAGACAGATCCCTTTCCGATACCGGCAACAGTGGCAATTTCTTCCATTGTGGCGCCATGATAACCCTTACGCGAAAAAACATCAATGGAGGCATCAAAGATCTGGTTTCTTCGCCTGTCATGATCTGATTTTCGTTCATTTTTAGCGAATTTTGTATCTTCCCCGGAAAAAAGGAATTCATTGAGTATGTCAGGAGAAAGGGAGAGGGCGTTTATTCCCCGGGCGGCGGCACTTTTTGTAATGATGGACAGGAGTTCACGCCCCTGGGAGAGCCTCCCCTTTTCTCTCAGGTATGCAGCTGTTTTTTCCATAATGTCATCGAGGTCTCCGGGATCGGGAGATTTCCTGAAAAGGGAATCGAAAAATGTGCGTACATTCTCTGCTTCTACTTCCCCTGATTTTTTAAAGAACCTGGTTATTGAAATTTCTTTTTCTTTCACTGGTCTTTTCCTGCCTGATATGTTAGACCTGTTGCATAAACAGAAATGATTGATAAATTTCTACCAACCAGGGCGGGGGGAAGGCCCCCTATTGCCGGATTTGCAATAAGTCCAATTTATTTGTTGACAAATGATTCAAAAAGCAATACTTTACATCCAATCTTGGACTGACCAGTCAGTCCGAGTCAAATACTTTTTTATGCTGCAGCCATATCATGGAAAAGAATATTACAACATCAGCATCCATTCCGGATAAGCGGAGAGAGGATATTCTCTTTCTGCTTTATCAGGTTTACAAGTGGATACTCTTCTTTCCCCTTCTGGGAATCATTACTGTTGTAATGGCTCTTATCGCTTTTCCTGCTATATGGTTATTTGGGCAGAGATCGGGACAGGTGGGGGGAATCTTCTGGTCACGCCTGAGCAGCCTTGTAACGCCCATGACGGTAAAAGTGCACGGAGAGGAAAAGATTGATCCCAAACAGTCCTACGTTGTGGTAGCGAATCACCAGAGCCAGTATGACATCTTTGCCGTATACGGCTGGCTTCCCGTTGACTTCAGGTGGGTGCTGAAACAGGAACTGCGCAAGGTCCCCATAATCGGTGTTTACTGCGAAAAGGCGGGGCATGTCTATATTGACAGGTCTGATACAGAATCAGCCCTTGCCTCGATTAACCGTGCAAAGGAGAGGATTACCGGTGGCACCTCGATCTTCTTCTTTGCCGAGGGTACACGCAGCCTTACCGGTGAACTTCTTCCTTTTAAAAAAGGGGCCTTTAAATTTGCACTTGACCTTGAACTTCCCATACTTCCTGTTACAATAAGGGGAACACGTGATGTACTTCCGGCAAATACAATTGACCTTTTTCCCGGATCTGCAGAACTTATTATTCATGATCCCATTGCTGTAGACTCATACAGCGAAGAGACAATGAATGATCTTATTTCACAGACCCGAGACACGATAGCATCCGGACTCACGGAACAGCAAAAAGACTGAGTGTATAACTTTATCATTTTCAGAGAGGCAGGTAAAAATAATGGACCAGCAGAAAACGAAGACATCAAAACTCATAGCTCACAGTATCGTGCCCCGCAGACTGAACAGGTTTTTCGGGGGAGTCATACGCATCCTTTTCAGAAAAGTAGATTTTGATAATGAATCCCTGCTGATTCTCAATGAAGAGAGGGAAAAAGGTATAACTTTTTTTGCCTCATACCAGAGCTCAAATACATCTCTACTGCTTCTTAATAACCTCCTGCGAAAACATAACCTGGACCGTCCTGCCCTTGCCCTTGGTTTCAGACCCTACCTTGTTCAGATAATCTCTATTGCCACGGCAGGCCTTTTTAGAACAGTGCGAAATTTTTTCGACAGCGGCAGTTACCGGCAGGTTGATGATGAAACCTATATTGCAGAAACCGTTTCGTCGGGAAAACCTGTTGTTCTCTCACTTCTTTCACGGGCCCTTTTCCGCAGGCGTTACCTGAAAAAAATGCCTGACCTGCTTCAAAATATTGTGATAATTCAGCAAAAGAGAGAGGTACCTGTCTATATCTTTCCCCAGATCATGTTCTGGAACAGAAATCCTGAAAGAACCCGGACCATCATTACTACAAAGGCAACTGGAGACAGGGGCCTTATATCAGGTTTTTTCTCCACCCTTAGAAGCATGACTCCCGCATTCATGCGCATCGCCCCCCCCGTTAACCTGAAAGAATTTATTGCCGGTACGGGAGAGGATGACCCGGTAAAAATCGCGACCCTCCTTAGAAAACACCTGATGGAGATTCATGAAAACGAAAAAAGAACCATCCTCGGCCCTGTGATAAAGACACAGCAGGAGATGATGGAACAGACCCTCTATCACGAAAATACACTCACTACAATTCAGACCCTTATCGGCCAGAAAGGAATGTCTGAAAAAAAACTGAGAAAACAGGCATACAAGTATTTCAAGGAAATCGCCGCGGATTTCTCCATTGTCATGATAAAATATTTCGAGCGTTCCCTGGGGGTGATGTTCCGCAAGATATTCAGGGGCATCGAGTATGACATAGAAAGTATCAAGAAAATCCGCGAAGCGTCGAAACATGGTCCTGTAATATTCATCCCCAGCCACAAGAGCCACATGGACTACCTTATTATATCCAGTATCTTTTACCGTGAAAAAATGATCCCACCCCATATCCTTTCCGGGGCGAACCTGACATTTTTCCCCATGGGAACAATATTCAGGCGTTCGGGGGCTTTCTTCATGAGGCGATCTTTTAAAGGAAAAGAACTCTATACAACAGTTCTCAAGCAGTATATCAAGACCCTTATCAATGAACGTTACAGCATTGAATTCTTTCTCGAAGGCGGCCGTACCCGAAGCGGCAAGGTGCTGCATCCAAAGCTCGGTATCCTGAAATATCTCATAGAGGCAGTGCAGGAAGGTTACAGCCAGGACCTGGTATTTGTTCCCACAACGATTAACTATTCCCGCATACTTGAGGAAAATTCCTACAGTAAAGAACTGAAAGGTAAAGAAAAAAAATCTGAATCTACAAGCAACTTTGTAAAGAGCCGTAAACTTTTGAAACGAAATTACGGGAAGGTTTTTCTCACCTTTAACGAACCTGTGCTTCTTTCTGAACTCCAGGCACAACATGGCAGCAGTAATGATAACATGATCGATATCGCCTTTGATCTGACACAGAGGATCAACACTACTATTACCGTTACTCCCTACTCTCTTGTATTTGCATCCATTCTTTCAAATACGGGGAAGGGATTTTCTCGGGAAAAGCTGCAAAAATTTATATTTTTCCTGCGAAATTATCTTACTTCACAGGAAATTACACTCCCTAAGGAAGTGCTCAACGATAAAATCATTATCGAAGAAAAGAACAACGTCATCGAAGAACTTATTGGAGAAGGTTTTCTCTCTCCCCTGAAAATCGATGAGTCTTCATCATCAGATGAATCAGTTGAAAACTTCTGGGTCATCAACAGTGATGAAAGGCCGCGTATCAATTTTTATAAAAACACAATTCTGCATTATTTTATCCCCCTTGTCTATACGTCTACAGCCCTTGCTGCGGTTGAAGAAGAGAAATCTCTCCACTTTGATGAGCTTATGAAAACCTGCAGTCTCATGATTGATACATTTAAAAACGAATTCGTCTATAGCAAAGCCATGATATCTTCCCCGGAAAATGAAATACGTGAAGCCCTAAGGTTCATGGAGTCACAGGGAGTCGTTAAAATAGATGGTGATGAAATTACCGTCAGCACTGCAGGGTTTCCCCTTGTTCAGGATGCAGCCTCACTGGTTCAGGAACTCCTTGAGTCTTACATTATTGCCGCAAAGACGGTAATAAGTCTCGAAAAGGACGTGACCAAAAAAGAGCTGGGCAGTGAAATTAGAAAACAGGGTGTCACCATGTACCATCTCTCTGAAATTCAGCTGCCTGAGAGCCTTGCTGTTCCCAATTACAACAATGCCCTGAAGCTTTTTGCCGATAACGGAGACATTACCTATACACCACGTACAAAAAAAGAAATAGATGTCCGGGTTGTAAAACCTGAAAATATCGAAGAACTTTACCGCAGGTTGAGCAGTCTTATCACGACACTGCAGGTAACAAGTATAAAAAAGGGCCGCTCCCCTGTACAGGAGAAGTCAGACGGCCTTCAGGATAATGTTCACTAGTGCCGAGACCGTTAAGAAAAGAATTAAATGAATCGGCACTATCGCCCTCTAACCTGAAGAGCCTGCTTTAAGTATATTAATTACTCGACTTAGGCGATTTTTAGAATCTGATGTAGCTTGCTTATATAATACAGTGTTCTATGCAGCAATATTGTCACCCTGAGCGGAGTCGAAGGGTGAATGAAATTGAAATAAGTTGATTTATTACTATTATCATGCTTCGACTCCGCTCAGCATGACTTATTTTATAAATTTTAATAATTTTCGCCAAAGTCGAGTTAATTAAACATTACAAATAGTTCAAATTCACGCGTTGAAGGCACTAGTACCTTCACCGATAAGAAATGATTAATATTTAAAAATTTTACTATTAATTATTTTGGCTCATTCCGGTTTTATGGGAATACTCTTTAAATCCTGCCCCCCATCCCTCCGAAGGGGGGCTCAGTATCTTTTCCCGCGGGACAAAGTACTTGAAAAAAAATATCCGCAATGGTATAGTTAGACATGTCACAATTACCGCGCCCGGCATCAACAGTAGCCATCGGCAGAAAACAGGAAAAAACCGGGGAACTTGAAATCCTGCTTCTCCTGAGAAGTAACGAAAGCAGTTTTGTTCCTTCACGGTATGTTTTTCCCGGAGGATCTATCGATCCCGAGGATTCTTCTGAGTCCCTGGCTGAAATTGCCGCCGATGACGAAGAAGAAGAACTTGTCACAGGGTTCCCCGACCGGTATGGGAACTCTCTTCTCACATACAAGGCAGCCGCGGTCCGTGAAACCTTTGAAGAATGCGGCCTGCTTCTGGGCAGTTTTAACGGGAACAGACCGGTCAATGAAACACTCGGTGAACTGCTGCTGCTCAGGGACCAGCTTTACGAAAAAAAAATTATTTTCTGGGATCTTGTTCATGATCTCGGATTAACACTCGACAATAATCGCATTATATATCTTACAAATTTTGTCACTCCCCCTTTTTCGCCGGTACGGTACGATGCACGATTCTTTTTTGCTGAACATCCACCGGGACAGGATATTCACATTGATGGCAAAGAAATTGTAGATTACACGTGGAAAACCCCTTCAGAGGCCCTCATTGAAAGTGATACTGGAAAACTTCCCATGGTGTTCCCAACCATCAGTGTATTACGCATGCTGGAAACATTCGATAGTTTCAGTGATTTCAAGAATGCCCTTACCCGTGAAAAACCCTTTTATTTAAAAATCAATTGACATCCCCGCCTGCTCACCTGTTTCTATCTATAAAGCAGTAGTTATTCTTTTAATTTTTTCAAGAAGAAATATCAATGTCTTGAGCGTATGATAAATTGATTGGCTTTTGTCAGCCCTCCATCCCTCTCAGAGGGGGCTAAAGAGAACGAATTTGTCCTTCACGTCCCCCTCCGGGGCAACGCTTAAAAGTATTATATTCTTCTTTACATCCAAAATTATATTCAAGAATAAATACTGATAAAATACTACTATCTGTTTCTCAGGAGATACTATGGCTGAAAAAAAATCCGTAAAGAAAACCGCAAAACCCAAAAAAGTAAAATTACCTGAAAAGTTCACCAGCACAAGCATGTCAGGATATATTGCGGAAAAACATGAACTGTCTAAAAAACAGGCAAAGGAAATTCTCGAAGATGTATTCGATGTAATTCACAATGGTGTCATGAAAGGTGAGAGAGTCCCCATTGGCAAACTCGGCAAAGTACATGTAAGGGTACGTCCCGCCACAAAGGCCCGCATGGGCAGAAACCCTGCCACGGGAGAAGAAATCAAAATTCCCGCCAAGAAGGCAACCAAGGTTCCCAAGTTTACTTTTACCAAAACATTCAAAGAAGAAGTTGTTAAAGCGAAGGTAAAAAAGAAGTAATGCCGGAGCCGCCGTAAGGCGCGGTCACGTGACCGCGCCTGCCGGCGGCGCGACCTGTTTTATTCCACGACAAAAGTCCGTGTTGTTCCCGAATAGGGGGAAATTTTTCCTGTCCACCCTGACTTCCAGTCCCCATAATGGGTAATGCGGTATATGCCCGGTTCGGCATTGCATGTATTCCATTCGATGGTAATAAGAGAATAGGAAACAGATTCACGCTGCCATCGGTACCTGGTTTCAGGGTCCCAGTCACGGGCGACAATAACGGTTTTATTTCCATCAATTTTCTCAACAACGAGAAAGGTATCGTTCAAACGCAGGTTATTACGGGGGTGTCCTCCCCAGAATACAGCCTTTACTGTTTCGCCTTTTGTATATTTTTCTGCAGGCTCTGTCTTTACATCACCGAAATCTACTGAAAGGGGCTTGTCATCGAGAACGACACCTGTTGTAAGGTTGACCTGATCTTCCCGCAGGTCGGGAGGCTCAGGGCCTTCAGGCACATCGGTTCTTTGTACGATAGCTTCAGCAAGTTTTTTAAATTCCTGCTGAAAAGCGAGAACCTGATTTGGCCCGAAAAAGGTTCCCGCACCGGCGTATGACTGCATGGCATATTCCTCTTTCGTTGCCATATACGACGCATAGGCATTAGAAAGGCCCGCAAGTGTAACATATTCAACTCCTTCTGAAGCAAGGGTATTGCGTACCGTTTCCTTAAGGCGCCTTCCCGCCATAGTGGTTACTTCCGTAGGCTGGGCAACAATTGCAACATTGCCAATTTTAAGAAGCTGTACCGGTAGAATCTGCGGCGTCATGGGGATATCTTTAAAGTTAAGGCCTATTTCACCTGTTGGGAGAATAACGGGTTTCGGTTCATGACAGGCCTCATATTCATCACCAAGAGAATCAGGCCAGATGAGGCCGACAATACTGCCAAGGAGAAGCTTGAGGAAAGTTGAACGAGCATCTTCACTCCATTCGAGGCTGTCTGTTGTCACGCCGACACCGAAGAGGGGAAATGGCGTGGGATTGTCAGCGGGACTTCCGAAGGAATATGATGCCCCCATACCTCCCGCGCAGGTGGTGCATCCCTCGTCTGCTACGTAGAGGGTGCGCATATCAACATGTTCATGCCTGAAATCAATACTTCCCGTGACTGGCACCGTTGCCTCGCTGTAAAGTTTTCGTGCTTCATCAACCTGTTTTTTGGTTATATATTTTAAAACAGGATTTTTTTCGATGTCAGCCTCTCCCAGTGCCTGTGGCCAGGGAAAACCGTACTTCTCCGCAGTGGCACGTTCGATTCCCAAAACTTCCATGGCCCATTCTATTGAACCGAGATATTCAGTAAAAGGAACGTTGGGGGTGACATCACCTGAATTCGCCTGGGCGAATGCCGCAACAAAGGTTCGAGATTTTGTATAGTCGGTGCCCTTCTCTTTTTCGAAATTATATGACGCGTGCCCCTTGGTGTCACCGCTGATAAGCTTGTTTTCCGGTCCGATACAGTCAGGGTGTACGGCATACCAGTTAAGCATGCCGATTTCTTCACCTTCCCTGGTGACGAATTTAAGAAGTACCATGGAAGTATCCGTTGTCTTCCCGTAATGCGCCCTTTCTTCAGAGGGATTGTTGTTATAGGCAAAGAGAGACCGGTTCCATCCAGCGTTGGTTAAACTTCCCTCATTAACAAAAACAGAACCAACCGACAGATTAGCATGGGCCCTTTTTATTGATTGATAAATACCATCTGCTATGGCGTCAAAACTGTCCTTGATAAAACCCTTGTTGGGAACATTGTAGAGAAAGTAATGTGAAAAGCCCGCGACAGAATTATGCGTGTGGGTGGCACTGATACAGATATTCTTCCCGCTGTAGTAATCCTTCAGTACAGGGTCAGTGGCAACACGGCGGGAAATTTCCTGTTTCACAGCCTGTGTCATTGCCCAGGTATCAACACTGACAAAGACGACCCTTTTAGCAGCATCCCCCACGATAAAGGCCCGTGACCTGAGACGAAGTTGTATACCGGCGGTTTTCTGGTCATCAACGGCATAGCCCCCCATGGTAACCTCAGCAGCGGGGCCGGTGACATCATACATTCCCGTACCAACAAGATAATAACCGGGGGATTTCTGAATTTCATCGACCAGCTCCTGCTGACGCTGAATTTCATCAGCATCAGAGTTCGATGCAGGTGAAGTAGTATCGCACCCTGTAACAAGAAATGAAAGCGTAACCAGGGAAATAAAAATAATAACATGATACAGCTTTTTCATGTCTTCCTCCTTAATCTTCCGACCAGACGGATTTAATTAATTTAATAAAACCATTAATATTATAAGTTGTCCATGTCGTTTGCTGATGCATCAGGAATCGACCGAATAATCCCGTATGAAAAAACTATGATAACTATTTAAAGAAAATACTTGCCAATCTCTGTGGAGATACATAATTTGTAAAAAAATAAACAGAATAAATTTTATGAACACTTTTAAAGTACATGTCCTGTTGTTGCTGAGCATATTCATGAATGCCTGCTTTGATGATACCTTTTATGCCATCATGAAAGAGGAGAATGAATCATACCCGACACATATGGCAGACTTTCCCCTCTCTGACACGGGACAGACTGAAACCTTTGGCCTGCCGGGAACTGACGGCAGCTACAGTAACACCCCCGGGGCTCTGAGCTTTACCGACAACGGTGACGGTACCATCACCGATAATACGACAAAACTTGTATGGACGAAATGTTCTGTTACCGCTGACAGTGATGTGGATGCTGACGGCAGCTGCAGCCTGACCCCCGGGAGATATACCTGGCAGGAAGCCGTTAACGTATGCCGCAGTCTCGATCTTTATGGTCTCCAGTGGCAGCTCCCCACGTATCACGAGCTTACTACCCTTGTTATGTTCTGGACATCTGGGCATGCTGACGGCCCCGCTGCTGATTTTCGCCCCGCCTTTGACGAAAGTTTATTCCCTGATATGCAGTATGATATTCCTGAATCAAGCTGGCTTGGTTCAGTTGCCTGGGAGGCCTGGTGGTCGAGTGCAGCTGTTGTCAACAATGACTACGCAAAATACTGGACACGCACTGTTGAATACAGCAGCTCCGGAGATGGCGGGGCTTTTGCCTTTAACATAAATTTCTACAATGGTTTTTCCAATATACAGGAAATCAATCTTGAAAATACAAACTATGTGCGGTGTGTCACGCGACAGTAAGAGAAAAAGGTTACCGGCTATCATGAAAGGATTGAATTTTTATTTTTCTTTTATCATCCTCATTTCCCTTGCCACGGCCATTGTGGCGGGATCCGCCTATATCCCCGGAAAAGATGAACTGACAGGAACGGTCCTTGATGCTGACACGGGCCTGCGGTGGCTTAAATGCTCTCTCGCCGAAGAGGCAAAGGCTGATACAACAAATAGCTGCTCCGCCACAAAAGGAGCCTTCACCTGGGAAGAAGCAATCGATGCCTGTGAAAACCTCGACTATGCCGGTATCACCACATGGCGGCTCCCCAATATACGGGAACTCCAGTCTATCATCACTCTCTACTATGACCGGTATCCACGTATCAACGCGGCGTATTTTCCCAATACTGACCTGTCCGTCTATTACTCTTCTACAACCTTTGCGGGACGGTCGAATGATGACGCCTCAAACAGCGCTTACGCCTGGGGTGTTGATTTTCTCTTTGGCAACTATAATCCCTATGTTAAATCTCAGAATTATACTGATGGTTTCGATGGCCAGAAATTTTATCACCGTGTCCGCTGTGTCACCGGCCCGTAAAGCTGATGCCCGCTGTCATAAAAAAATATTTTAATAATTCGGGGAAGTTTATCCTCTCCCTCCTGCTGCTGGTTCTGCTCACCGGCTGTTCCCCCCGGGCAGAAAATCTCGGAGTCTTTGCCCCGTCACGGCACCGGCATGTTCTCGGCCAGGATGGCGTGGTCCCCATCAGGTTTTCTGAAAACCTCACCTTCTGGACCTTCGGGGATACCATCCTGGGTGAATGGAAGAAAAATGTTTCACCCGATGCTCCTTTCGGTCAACGTGTCCGCATGACGGGCATGATCTCAAATTCCCTGGGATATACAGGTCCTTTGAAAGAAGATGGTATAACTTCCCTCACCTTTCGCTATTATTCTAAACATGGCAGGCCCGCTCCCGTTGTCAGGCACCGCCCCGGTGAAAACCCTTTCAAGATAAGGCACTGGGCCTTTGACGGCATTCGCATTGACAGTCGCCTCTACGTCTACTATGCCACCATCGCCGTTAAGAACCCGAAAAAGGCCCTGGCCTTCTCGGTAAAATCAATCGGCCTGGCACGGTGGAAAATACCCGAGCAGTGGGAACCGGGTGCTCCCGTTGACATGAAACGCCTGGTTCCGCTTTTTAAAAATACCCCCCCTACCTTTGGGGCGGCCACTGATGACCATTACGGATATCTCTATCTCCTTGGCCAGTATACTACAAAGAACAAAAGGTCACCTGTAAAGGTTGCCCGCGTCAGGCTTGAAGATATCGAAAAGAGGTCTGCCTACCGGTTCCTTGACAGTGACGGCAAATGGACAAAGGATATTCATACAGCTGAAGGATTTCTGGGAGACGTGGCGGGAGAGTGCAGCCTGGTATGGGACAGGTATCGAAACCGTTTCAGGATTGTCTACTGCCAGCTCCTCACGGGGAAAATCATAATGGTTGAATTCGATTTATTCGAAAAACTGGCGCAGGCAGAAAAAAAATGTATTTATATTCCCCCGAAGGTGACCGTTAGTGATCCTGCACATGCCCCCTGGTACTATTCTGGAAAAGAAATTGCCTCTTTCGGGAACAGGCTCTATATCATCTACATCCATCCCGTTGAATACCAGCCCTACCTGGTAAGAGTATCTCTATAAAACATCAACAGCAACGATTGAGATATCGTCATCGAAGGAGTCGTCTTCACTGCATCCACCCCACTCAGTAACTGTCTCAATCAGGGAATCGGGAATATCATCAATCGTTGAATCCTTTGTAGAGATGATGAAATCAAGAAAACGTTTTTCACCGAACATCTCTCCGTTGCTGTTTCTCTCCTCGATAATACCGTCAGTGAGAAAAAAGATACGGTCCCCGGGGGCAATATCAATGGCAAGATCTATATAGGTGATATCTTCTTTTATCCCCATGAAGGTTCCACGGGTACGCAGTTCTTTAATGCTACCAGAATCTTTTTTGCATAGATAAACGGGCCAGTGAGCCGCCGTCGAAAGGGTGAGGGTCATATTTTGTGTATCAATGATCCCGTAGCATGCCGTAACAAAACGGCTGGAGACATGATTGCAGAGGACATTGTTCAGATTTTCAAGAAGAGTTGAAGGCCTGTCGGCCATTTCCCGGGAAAGGGCAAAGGCGGCCTTAAGCATGGAGGCAATAAGCGCCGCGGGAATTCCGTGTCCTGTTACATCAGCAATGAATATTCCCAGGGGATCGTTTTCACCACCCTGGTGAAAATCAAAGAAATCACCGCCGACCATTTTCATGGGAATATATTTCGATTTCAGTTTCAATGATGAAAGCTGAGGGTCATTGAGGGGGATAATCGCCTCCTGTATGGTCTTGGCTATAATCAGTTCTTCTTTTATAACTGTCAGCTCGTTGAAATATTCAACGTTCTTTTTCAGGTCTACCAGGTTTTTGACCCGTGTCATCAGTTCCTGTTTTTCAAAGGGCTTGGTAATATAGTCGTTTGCCCCTGCGTCAAAACCCGCGGAAAGGTCCTGGGGCCTGTTTTTCGCAGTGAGCATGAGAATGGGAAGCTGGTAGGCGGGATACTGTCCCCGAAGGATTCTGCATACCTCGTAGCCTGACATAAAGGGCATCATCACATCAAGAAGAATGATATCCGGGGCACCTTCATTTTTCACGATATCAAGGGCCTCGATTCCACCAGAGGCCATCTGCACCCTGTATCCTTCCAGGCTGAGGTAATTAGAGAGCACCTGGAGGTTGACTTCCTCATCGTCGACGACAAGTACCGTGGGACGGCCATTATCATCCCCTGTGTCAACAATTGCCGAAAGGGGGATTGAAACTTCCTGTATAATACTCTCAGGCGAAGAAGATTTTTCGGTTTCAGAAGGTTCCTTAAATACTGCCTGGTTAACCCGATCTGCCAGGGGAAGTGAAAAATAAAAAGTGGCCCCCTGCCCCGGCACAGATTCAACCCATATCCTGCCGCCGTGGAGATGTACCAGATCACGCGCAATTGCAAGGCCGAGGCCGGTACCCCCGTAATTACGGGTGCTTGAACCGTCTACCTGGCTGAATGAATCAAAAATTTCCTTGATCTTGTCTGCCGGAATTCCAATACCGCTGTCTTCAACGGTTACGATTGCCGTATTTCTGCTTTCATCATCGATTTTGGCACGAACAATAATGTCTCCCTCATCAGAAAACTTGATAGCGTTTCCAAGAAGATTAAAGAGTACCTGCTGAATACGGCTTTCATCGCCCCAGGCAATTATCTCACCAGGGGGAATAGTATTGTGTATGGCGAGGAACTTGTTGCGTGCAAGAGGGCTTACAATTGAAATAACCACATCGGTGAGGGATGATATATCAATCTCTACTTTTTTAAGATCGATGTCACGATGTTTCAGGCGTGAATAATCGAGGATATCATCGACCAGCCGGGAGAGTCGTTTCCCACTTTTTACCACTAGATCAAGGGTCGCGAAAATTTCCTCCCGAAGCGGGCCGTAAACCCCTGATTTCAGGGAATCAGCGATACCAATAATGCCATGAACAGGGGTGCGCAGCTCATGTGATGTATTGGCGAGAAATTCATCTTTCAATTTGTCCATCTTGGAGAGTTCAAGGTTTTTTGTTTCGAGTTCAGAAATTTTTTCATTGATGATCCTGGTCATGCTGTTAAAGGTTGCCGCGAGGCTGCCCAGTTCATCGCGTGTTCTTTCTGGAACAGTATATGAAAAATCCCCGCTTTCGATTCGCCTGGCTCCCTCTTCAAGATGCTTAACCGGACGTGAAATAACCCTGCTGAAAAAAATTCCAATCACACTGACAACAAAAATAATAACAATAGATGCCAGCATAAGAATTTTTTTCATACGTTCAACGGGCCTGAGAATATGTGACCGGGAAAAAACAATCCTGCCGGCACAGACGGCATGCCTGCCCTGAATCAGCCCCGGTGCCGTAAAAATAATATATCTTTCACCATCTTCTGCAGGCCCCGGTTCATAATGTCCGCTCTTCCCTTTTTTCAGGGCTGCAAGATCGCTTTCTCTGTTATTTCGAAGCAATGGAATAATCTTCTGGTACATATCGTGATCTGCTGCAATTGAGCTAAGAATCGTTCCGTCTCGCTTTCTGTCTTCTGAAAGAAAAACCGCATCAGCATAGACCAGCCCCTCCTGTTTAAGCGTGTGGAGTGTCTGGATCATATCCTTGACATCGACCGAGGATGACGTCACTTCTCCGCCATTCATCATGAGGATATTGAGTGTGGAGTGAGCAAGAATCCGTGCAATTGCCTTTCCCTGCCCGTTAATGCGATTAACGGTTTGTTTCTCCTGGTTGAGAATGAGAAAAAAGGAAAAAGGGAAAAGACCAAAAATAGTGATGGCGAGGGTAATTAGGATAATTTTTAAACGAATGCTCATGGGAACAAGCCTTTTACCTGAGGCGCTGCAGTGCCTTTTTACGTTTAAGTGCCCGGGGAAGATAGATGCCCGCAGTAGAGTTGCCGGGATCGATAAGGATTATCTGCCGCATCAACCTTATACAGGTATCATAATCCTGCTGTTCATAGGCGCGCATGCCCCGGCGTTCCCATACAGGTATTCTGTTTGCATAAATTTTCCTGATACGCGTGATTTTCTCGGCAGATGCGGGGAAGTAGAAAGCCGTTCTGTTAAGGTACGGTATTGATTCAAGATACCGTCTGTTTTTATAAAATCTTTCTCCGCTGGCATAATCACGCTTTATATCACTAATCTTTTTTGCCAGAACTGAGGCGTCACTGTGATAAGGGGATTTCTCAAGTATACCATGAAGAATTTTTTCTGATTCTTTGAGCCGTCCGGCGTTTAACTCATTTTCAGCTTTCATCAACATTTCGGCAACTGTAAAACTTTTCTTTTCCCTGTTGATGTCTTCAGTGTTGAAACTGGTGTATCTGCATGTTACACCTGCTTCAATAGAAAGAGGGCTGTAAAGTTTTTTCGAGAGGGGAAGAAACTTATGCCTTAGAGCCACACGCAGGCCAACCCCCCGGTAAATCTCTGAAAAAAATCCTGCTTCAAGAACGATTCCGGGACGAAAAAGGTCATCCGTTTTATCCATGCGATCAGTATTAACATGCAGCCAGGCCCCCTGAAAGAGAATTCCCCCGTAGGGTTGAAAAAAAACATGAAGGGGAAAACGCCAGGCAGCCCCTGTTTCAGCATAGAGTGAAAAAAACTGTGAATTACCGCTATGGACGAGAGAATAATTATCCCACCCGATATCAAAGAGAATTAAAAAATTCTCACTGAGCGGTGGCAACGGCCAGTATGTTGAAAACAGAATGGAATAGCCGATGTTCAGCTCATCACTGAATTCAGCCAGTTCAAAAACAGCTCCTCCTGAAATACCAAAAATTACACTGCCTAAATAAGGAGAATTCATTTCAGCAGAGGAGAGTGAATTGGGTAACAAAAGAGATGTGTATACAGTAATAATTATTATAAATACTTTTTTCACAATCCGCCCGTTTAGGTTTTTTTGGACAAATTAAATATAAATGTCACATTAATCAAGTAAAAGACTACACCTGCAGCCTGCCTGAATAAAAAAAATTTCTAAATTATTCTTCC
This sequence comes from uncultured Leptospirales bacterium, assembly GCA_964534225.1. GTDB lineage: Bacteria > Spirochaetota > UBA4802 > UBA4802 > UBA5550 > CAZHNW01. Next base: position 25,804 of record CAZHNW010000020.1, read on the forward strand.
TTGAAAAATTTGAACTTTTCCATAACGCCGGTTACCTTAAGCAGGGCTTTAACGTTCTGGCCCGCGTTCATGAGATAAAATTCACAGTTTTTGCTTTCTACTTCCTGCATTGTCTTGATAAGTATCCCAAGGGCAAAACTGTTTATATACTCAACCCTTTTTATATTTAATACCACCTTTTTGTAATTATCATTGATACTGGCGTTAATGGTTTTTTCCAGTTCCTGTGCTGTTTCGATGGAAATATCTTCTTCAAGATCAAAAATCATGTAATCGTTGATTTCTCTTTTTTTTACTTTCACGTCAAGCCTTCCGGATTTTTGAATTTTAATTTACTCTCACACTTCTTTTATCGCCATTCTATAAGGAAGAAAGTCGATTCTGCTCCCTGTGAGCGTGTCGGTCGCATGGTATCAACTTCCACCCGTGCCATATTCTGCGCATATTTCCTGGTTACTGCGTATATAATTCCACGGTCAAATTCATCGGGATAGGGATTATTGCATTTCATTATGCCATTATTGTTGATATCTTTTTCAAATAGATAATGGCCGATGCCTTCGAGCATCTGCCCTGTGTCCCTGTTATAAAGAACCTCTCCCCGGGCATTCCGGTGGTTCATGTGATAGGCAATATCTATAGCTGCAAGCCCCTCTTCCACGGTTTTGATTCCCGCGGGAAATCGCGCCGAAACAGGAATTTTAAGCCCAATGGAGAAGAGAGACTTTTCACCTGTTTTCTCTGTAATCTTTTTGAATGCATTGAGCCATTTTTCCATAGAATACCAGGAATCCAGGTCATCACGAATGTCAGTAAGCCCAGCCTCTTCCAGAATATCATAGGCAGAGCGGGTAAAAGCACCCAGCCCTTTGATAATAGAAAGTATCGTTGCGCCATTGACCTGCATGTCTTTTTCAAAGGGCCTGTCCATCTTTATATCCCCCTGTTACTGGTATTATAGATCAGAAAAAACTACATTGCAACACCGGGCGATAAAAAAAGAGGGCATGACGTGAACTCTTCTAAAAATTAAGAAATCTTTTAGATAATTCTTCACAAAATCAACATGGCATCGCCGTAGGAGAAAAACCGGTACTTCATTTCAACCGCCTCACGGTAGGTTTTCATGATAAGATCATAGCCTGCAAATGCGGCGACAAGCATGAGCAGTGTCGAATAGGGGGTGTGAAAATTCGTAATAAGGCCATCAATCGATTCGACGCGCCGCGGGGGATAGATAAAGATATCGGTATCTCCCGGGCCGGGTATATTTTTCCCGTCACGCCAGGTTGACTCCAGCACACGCAGGGAGGTGGTTCCCACACCGATTATTTTTTTACCCGCCCTGCGCGCCGCGTTGATTCTTTCGGCTGTATCTTCAGGCAGGTGATATGACTCACGGTGCATTTTGTGTTCATCAAGGCTGGTGCTGCGCACCGGCTGAAAGGTGCCCCATGAAACATAGAGGGTAAGAAACTCCAGGTCTATTTTTTTTTCCTTCAACGCTGAAAAAAGATCAGCGGTGAAATGGAGTCCCGCCGTGGGAGCGGCGACAGCGCCGGTTTCTGTGGCATAGACTGTCTGGTAACGTTCCCGGTCTTTTTCTTCAGGTTTTCTTTTTATATAGGGGGGAAGTGGAAGCTCGCCTATTGCCACGAGGAGATCATCGGTAAGTTCCCGGTTCGCTTCGACTTCAAGGTAATCATCAACACGTCTCTTTACAGTCAGGAAGACACCCGGATCTGCTTCGGCAAAAATTTTTTCTCCCGGGCTGAGCCGTTTCATCCGGCTGCAGACGATGAGCCAGTCCCGGTCCGCGAGTTTCTGAGTAAGAATGACCTCGATGCGTGCGCCTGTTTCTCTTTGAAAATAAATACGGGCGTGTATCACACGCGCGTTATTGAAGACAAGAACTGTTCCTTCATCAAGGTATTCAGGAAGATTAAAAAAGTTGCGGTGGGCTACCTTTCCCCCTGCCCGCTCCAGTACAAGGAGCCTGCTTTCGTCCCGGCTGTCACTGGGGTACTGGGCTATCTGGTCTTCGGGCAGGGTAAAGTTAAAATCCTCGAGACTGTAGGTTTCTTTCATCAGGCCTTTAAACTTCCATCAATTAAAAAGACTGTTACTGTTTTCATTTTTTCTTCGATCCAGGGCAACATTGCGGTAGTCACCCCGGTAGAGACGCACGTTTTTATAATAATACGATAATATTTTCTTATAGGAGTATCCCTTCTCCGCCATGCCCCTGGCTCCCCACTGGCACATGCCCACGCCATGCCCCCAGCCATGCCCATGAAGCTCAAGCCCGCGCCCCGCTTTTCGGGATTCAAAGTAGAGACTCTTAACAGTCTTTACCGGGAACATAAGCCTGAAGTCATTGCCCGTAATATTTATTTTTCCCGTACTGTGGCCGATCTCAACCTTTGCGACGCGACCGGCAACCTTTTTAAAGGAGATGCGCCTGATGCGCCCCATAGAGGGATATTTTTTCTTAAGGGCCTTTTCCATGTCTGCAAGGCTCAGCTCAGTGGTCCAGCTGTAACTGGGAGAATTTTCACAGAATCGGCATCGTTTCCCCTGCAGATAAGGAAGGTCTTTACCCTTCCAGACAAAGCGGTCATCGATTGTCTGTCCTCCGCAGGTAGAATGAAAATAAGCGAGTATGGGCTGGTAGCCATAGGTAAGATACTCTCCCCGTGTCAGGTTTACTGCCCGTGATGTTTCAGGCTTCTCGACGGATTTACCGCGATATACCTGGAAATTTGTGGTGGCATCAAGATCATAGAGTTTCTTCCCCTTCTGCCGTGAAAGGTGGTAGAGGGTATAGGTACGTGCCGCAACCGCCTGAGCCTTGAGGACTTCCAGGGGCCACGATGACGGAACTTCTCCGGGAACAACAGACTTGATATAGCTTTCAAGGTCGATATGATTGATAACGAAAACTTTTCCCATAATGTTTTTCAGTTCCATGCGCCCGCGGTATTCCTGCCTGTTGATGAGAATAACACTGTTTGCACTTTCCGCCATGAGTCCACGGCGTACCTTTTCTGGCCTTATAGTCAATGATGCGCGGGGAGCGTCGTAAACGACCCTGCCTGTTTTAAAATCACGCATCTTCAGTCTCGCCTTTGATGCAAGGTTAAATTTATTTCCGGTTTTAAGAATAAGGACCCTGACGAAACGGTTTTTTGCCGCGGTCCCAATGTTCTGTTTACGAAGGTACTGAGGCGTAGGGCTGCATGAAAAAATAAAAAGAACCAGCAGTGCCATGCCTGAAATAAATAGTGAACCTGGTGTTTTTCTCATTGTTTTATATTCCTCTTCGTCAGGGAGTATAATAAAAAGGGGGCCGAAGGCCCCTTTTCGACTCTATCCTTTCGGATGGTATTTCTTATGAATCTTCTGCAGTTTTTCCTTGGCAAGATGGGTGTAGACCTGTGTGGTCGAAATGTCCATGTGTCCCAGGAGCTCCTGGACAGAACGAAGGTCAGCACCGTTTTCAATCAAGTGTGTAGCAAAGGAATGACGCAGCGTATGGGGTGTGATGTTTTTATTGATACTGGTCCTGGTCACATAATTTTTCAAAAGACGCCATACAGATTTACGGTTCAGTTTTGAGCCCTTTTTGCTGATAAAGAGAAATTCACTGTCCCGCGAACCAAGGATTTCCTGCCGGGAAAGGTCAAGGTACTTTACAAGGAGCCTCTTTGCCTCATCATTCATGGGAACGATCCTTTCCTTGTCACCCTTACCCACTACTTTCAAAAAATTATTTTCAAAATCGACATCCCTGCTTTCAAGATCTATCGCTTCACTGATGCGCAGCCCCGATGAGTAGAGAAGTTCAAAAATTGCCTTATCCCGCAGTTCATAGGGTTCATCTTCAGAGATAGAGGCAAAAAGTTTATCAACTTCTTTCAGTGTCAGGTAATCAGGAAGTGTCTTTTCGATATGGGGAGACTCGATTTTCGAGGTAGGATTATCGAGGTCTTCAACGTTATCTGAAAGAAAATTATAGAACTGCCTGATCGCTGCCAGTGACCGCGCAAGGGTGCGGGATGAATTTTTCTTCTTGTTCTTTTCGAACTTAAGGAACTGTTGAACATCATCCTGCGTCGCGGCCATGATGTTTTTGTTGATTGAAGTCAGATAGTCACTGAACTTCTTTAGATCGTAAGTATAAGAATAGATAGAATTAGGGGAGAGTCCTTTTTCGACCTGCAAAAATTTCTTAAACCTGCTTATAGCCTGAGCTTCTTTCACGCTTCAATCCTCCAGGTGCATATTCACTCCCACCCCTTACACATTAGTATTCTTTCTTACCAGGAAAGTTAACAACATATGATTAATTATTACAATTAATATATCGGATGTGACTGATTATGTCTTTAAAGATGAGGGGAAAAAATAAAAAAAAGTAAATTATTTTCTATTTTTTGCGGGGAAGGTTTTTTTACGCATTTTCCTGACAGCGGCGTCTTTGATGATTTCACCGTCACGAAAGACAACATTTCTTCGCGTATAGGCGGCCACGTCAGGTTCATGGGTAACCATGATAATGGTGATTCCCATCTCAAGGTTAAGACGTGTAAAGAGACTCATGATATCTTTGGTGTTTCGGGTATCAAGGTTCCCCGTTGGTTCGTCCGCAAGAATAATGGCCGGTTCATTAATAAGGGCACGTGCAATGGCCACCCTCTGTTGTTCTCCACCGGAAAGCTTGTTGGGATGATGGGTTTCTCTTCCGGCAAGGCCCACTTCAGCCAGAAGTGCTGATGCCTTCTCACGCAGTTCATGGCTGCTGACGCCGCCGCGATAAAACAGGGGAAGTTCGACGTTTTCGAGGGCCGATGTTCGGGGCAGAAGGTTGAACCCCTGAAAAACAAAACCGATTTTGTGATTGCGGATTTCAGCCTTTTCGTCATCGTTGAGGGAGCTGCAGTCAATCCCTTCGAGAAAATATTCACCGCTGCTGGGACTGTCTAAGAAACCGAGAATGTTCATCAATGTTGATTTACCGGAGCCTGATGCTCCCATAACGGCAATGTATTCACCTTTTTTAATAGACAGGGTAACATCTCTCAGGGCCCTGACGCTCACTTCTTCACTGAGCTGGTAAGTCTTAAAAAGATTATTGATTCTGATAATTTCTCCTGCCATCCTATTGCCTTCACCGCGTAAATTTCTACTACTTGTAATGTTTAATTGATATACTTAAAGCAGGATCTTCAGGTTAATGAGCGATAGTGCCGATTCATTTAATTCTTTTCTTAACGGTCTCGGCACTAATCCTCTGATTCCTCAACCTTTATAAGAACCTTTTCTCCCGCCTTAATGTTTTTCTTAACTTCAGTAAACATGTCTCCGGCGAGACCGGTTTTTACCTTAACTTTTTTAAAACTCTCTGGCCCGGTACTCAGTCCCTTCTGGACCCAGAGGATCTTTTCAGTCATCTCGATATCTGACCCGTCAGGAGTGACCATAAATGCCTGGTTTGGAGCCCTGAGAACCTTTTTTCTCCTGGCCACCATTATGGTCGCCGTGGCAGTCATCCCCGGTTTAAGGAACAGTTCAGAGTTGTCGCAGACGACCTCAGACTGGTAACTGACCAGGCCGTTTCTTTTAACAGGATTAATGGCCACGCTCTTTATATAACCATAGAATTTTTTATCCGGGTAGGCGCTGACGGTAAATTTTACGTTGAGATTTTTTTTAATACTCCCGATATCCGCCTCGTCAACATTTATGATAAGCATCATTTTTTTTAAGTCTGACGTCATGATAAAGGCTGCATGGTTGCGCCCCACGGGCCTTTTTTCCTTAAGAGAGACATCAATAATGACACCTTTTATGGGAGCCCTTATTATTGCGTCCTTCTTCTGCTGCAGAAGATGGTTGTAATCAAGACGATGAAGACGGTATGTGTTCAAGGATTTCTTATAGCTCAATTCAGCCTGTTGAAAACCGATACGGGAAATAAGGTTTTCCTGGAACATTTTCTTTTTACCTTCATAACTCTGCTTCGCTGAAAGGTAATTAAGACGGGAGCTTTCAAGTATTGTACTGAGCCTTACCAGGCGATGGTTAATATCACTGACATCAAGCGTAGCCAGTATGGCACCTTTCTTCACTTTCTTATCCGCCTCGACATGGATACTGTTAACAATACCTGTTGTTTTGGTAAGTACCGGTACCGTATCGAGAACCTCGATTACACCGGTGGCGGAAATTGTCTTGTTTATCGGGCCAACCGTTATTTTCTCTACAATAAAATTTTTGGAGGTTTCACCCTGACAGGAAATAAATACTGTCGTTACAGAAACAAACAGCAGGGCCAGTACCCATAGCCTTCGATTCTTTATTTTTTCAGACATATTTTATCCTCTTCAATGCCAACAAGTTTTGCCAGTGACGCCAGTTTTAACAGGTATGAATACTTTATCTGAAGAAAATCCATTTCTGATTGAATAACCCGTGCTTCAGCATCCTGCAGGGAAATAATGGAACCGATACCGTTTTCATAACTCCTAAGGGCAAGGAGGGCATGTTTTTCTGAATTTTTGACAATCAACCGGCTCATTGCCATCTGTTTTTTTAATTCAAGGAGATCATAATAAAGATTTCTGATTCCCGCCTTGATAGTGGTATTGACTTCTTTCTCCTTGATGACCAGCTTATTATATTCAGAAAGAGCTGATTCGACCTTTGCACTTATGGCTCCACCATAATAAAGGGGAAGAGAAAGGCTTACCTGACCGGAAAAGATGGGCCCCCACCTGCCATACTTGAAATTATCAAGAAAATCACCATCTGTCGAATTAAAAAGGTACAACTGGGAGTTTTCAAAACCCAGTGCCAGGAGAAGATCGATTTTAGGTTTATGGGCTCCCCTGGCAACTTCAACCTGTAAAAGCTGCTGACGCTTTAGAAGTTTACTGTTACGCAGAGCGGGATTATAATGGCGCGCCAGGAGGTAAAGTTCGTTTACATTATATTTTAGATCAATATCGTCATCTACATTTTTCGGGGCAAGCTTTACTTTTTCGTTCTCATGGACTCCCATAACAACAAGTAGATCTGAATGGCGCGCCCTGACTTCGTTTTTGGCCTTCTCATAGTTCAAAGTCGCCTGGGCAACACCCACTTCCGCCTGGCTGATATCCAGTATGGGCCGTCTGCCGCTCTGGAATAATTTTCTGGTCAGCTTCAGTTTTTCTTTATATTTTTTTAGAAGCTCATTTTTAAGGATGAGTTTTTCCTCCGCCATGAGAAGTTCATAATAGGCTTGCTTAACCTTGAAAACAATGGAGTTAACCGTTGCCATCGAAGAATTTTTCTTAAGATTGATATTCAGACGTGCGCTCTTTTCCCTTTCAACAGTACTTTTATCATAGATATGGTAGCGGGCATAGAGACCTACGAACAGGCCAATATTTGTATCAACACCGGGCACCCTGAAGTTGCTGTTACTGTCTTCACGCAGCCGTTCAACAGTTTTCATCTGCCCGTCGACCTGTATACCTCTCTGCGCCTTGGCTATCTGGTAAAGGGCACGGCTAATTTTCCTGTTTTCCACGGCAATAAGCTTATCCGGATTATTCAGAAGAGCGACCTTGATACACTCCCGGAGGGATACATTCCTTTCAGAAGCCGTAAGAGGAGATACGAATATACCTGTCGCGATAAATGCCGCTGCAATTCCCTTCAGATATAAAATCTGTTTTATGTTTAATCTGCTATTTAACATACTAAAACCGAAAAGGTCTTTCAGAAAATTTAAAAAAAATGGCAACCTGAGTAGAGAAGGCTACTCACTTCACTGATACTTGTCAATTATTTATATTATTCACCCGTGATTATATACAACTTATTTATGATGAGATAAAAAAGCGTCAAGATAATTTCCTCTTCAAAAAAAAATCTGAAAAAAGATTGACAGTATTCTGCATATCAATTTTAAGTACATTATCATTTTTACAATGAGTTGCTGGCGTAGCTCAATCGGTAGAGCAGCTGATTTGTAATCAGCGGGTTGGGGGTTCAATTCCTCTCGCCAGCTTTTATAAAATACACATGGTGAGGTTCCCGAGTGGCCAAAGGGAACAGACTGTAAATCTGTCGGCGTCGCCTTCGGTGGTTCGAATCCACCCCTCACCACAGAAAAGAGGCTTTTTAAAGCCTCTTTTTTTTATGTCCCGGGGAATTTTTATTGCATTACCCCTGATCTTTTCAATAATATACAGTTAAATCAGGTATAATATGCATAGTGACGAAAAGACCAGATTCAGCAGACAGCTTTCTATATCAGGATGGAGCGAAGAAAGACAGGAGAAGCTCTCGCGTTCACGTGTTTTCATCGCCGGCTGCGGTGGACTCGGCAGCCCCGTCATCCTCTATCTTGCTGCTGCCGGTATAGGCACCCTGCACCTTGCTGATTTTGACGATGTTGAACTCTCCAATCTAAACCGCCAAATAATACACAGCACAGAGTCTATTGGTTTACCCAAGGTTATCTCAGCCTCGTCAACAGCGGAAAGGCTTAATCCTCATCTTAAAACGATAACGGAAAGATCAGAAATTACCGCACGCAACTGTGCTTCTCTCATTGAAGGTGCAGATATTATCATGGACTGCCTTGACAATTTCCAGACACGGCATATCCTCAATGAAGCGGCAGTGAAGGCATCAATTCCCGTTGTTCACGGCGGAATCGAAGAATTCAGGGGACAGGTTTCTTTTATACAGACACCCGAGACTCCCTGCATGTCCTGTTTCCTGCCGCATAAAGATAAAAATGAAAAACCACAGGTCGCCGGCCCCACGGCAGGCATTATCGGCTCACTCCAGGCGATGGAAGCGGTCCGGTACCTGGCGGGCTTTGCCCCGGCACTGAAAAGCAGACTTCTCTTTTTCGACGGGACCACCATGGAAACAGAAATCATGAAACTGGTGCCCAATCCAAAGTGCCCTGTCTGCAAATCACTGCATTAAAAACGACTGCTCAGGAATAATTGTAAAAATCATCAAACCGGAGAGTGTATCATGAAACTCAAATTTAAAATTATCGGCGCATCTTTAATCGTCATACTCATAATTTCTGTTTTTGTCTACTTTCGATATTTTTTCACCTACGAACAGCGCAATGTCATGAAGAGAAAGATCGAGACCATAACAGGGCAAAATCTGACCATCACTGTTTTCGGGTTTGACGGCAAAATCATAAAACGCTGGACCGGTGTGCAGAAGATAACCTCGAGTACGGACCTGAGAAACTACACCTACTTTTACACCCGGGACAACAAGTACGTACAAATATCTGATTCGGTATGGTACATCGCCGAAGAGGAATAAGGTGCGCGAAACTTCCCTCACTGAACTCGAGGGTATCGGCCCCGGAAAGGCACTTCTGCTCAAGGATGAGGCGGGCCTGGAAACAATCGAGGATCTTCTCTACTATGCCCCGCGCCGATACCTTGACCGGTCTACTGTAAAAAAAATTAAAGACTGCTTTGTCAACGAAACCGTATCTATCATCGGCACAATCTCCTCTGTTCGGCTCATGGGGGGGAAAAAAAAATTTTTACAGGTAACCATATCTGATGATACGGATTCTCTGCAGGGAATATTTTTCGGCGGCATAAAATATTTTCAAAAAATATTCATTCCCGGCGAAGACATTATCTTTTCAGGAAAAATAACCTTTCGCGGAGACAGACAGATTGTCCATCCCGACTTCGATTTTATTGAAGAAACTTCACGCCTGAAAACCATCAATACCGCGGGAATTATCCCCCTCTATCGATCAACAGAAAGACTCCGCGGAGCCGGCCTTGATTCGCGCGGCTTCAGGCGGCTCATGCGCCAGGTACTGGACAGGTACCTGCCACGGTTGTCGGATTCTCTTCCTGAATCACTACGGGAACGCTGCCGCCTTATGCCCCTGGGAGAGGCCCTTTTTTCACTACACTTTCCCTCCTCCTTTGCCCTGATAGAAAGAGCACGCAAAAGGCTGGCATTCAATGAACTTTTCTTTCTCTTTTTTTATATCCATTACACCAAAAAAACAGAAGAGACAACGGTTGAAGGTATAAGCATTACCGACAAAAAGGAGTTGTTGCAGAAATTTATTCAGGGCCTTCCCTTTGCTCTTACCCCTGACCAGGAGGAGAACCTGCAAAAAATTGTCAACGACCTGAAGGGCCCCTTTCCCATGAACCGGCTCCTGCAGGGTGATGTCGGGTCAGGCAAAACAGTTGTGGCCCTTGCGGCAGCCGTTACCGCCGCCTCCAGCGGGTACCAGTCTGCCCTGATGGCCCCCACCGCTGTTCTGGCTGCACAGCACTTCCAGACCATTACCGGCCTTGCGGGTGAATCCATTTCCACGGCCCTGCTGACAGGGCAGACCCCTGCATCTGAAAGAAACAAAATCCTTAATTATCTCGAGGAGGGGAACCTTGACCTCATCTGTGGCACCCATGCCCTGTTCCAGGACGATGTACGTTTTGCCAGGGCTGGACTCTTTATTATAGATGAACAGCACCGGTTCGGCGTAGCACAGAGGGCGGCACTGCGCGAAAAGGGAAAAGGGGCCCATCTTCTTGTTATGACCGCCACCCCCATACCCCGCAGCCTGGCCATGACACTCTATGGCGACCTCGAACTCTCCGCCATCAAAACCATGCCTGCAGGACGCCCGCCGCGTAAAACCCTTGCACTGCCTGAATCCCGTCTCAGGGGCGTCTATAACTCCATGAGAAAGTATATTGACCAGGGACGCCAGGTTTACTACATACTACCCCTCATCGAAGAATCGGCAAAATCAGACCTTAAGGCTGCTATCAGCGTTTTTGAACACCTGCGGGATAAAATATTCAATGATAAAAAAATTTCCCTTCTGCATGGTAAAATGAAGCAGGCTGAGAAGGATGCTGCAATGGAGTCATTCAGAAAGGGAGAAAGTGACATCCTTGTTTCTACCACTGTCATCGAGGTGGGGGTTGATGTGCCCAATGCCGCGGTCATTATTATTCACCATCCCGAACGTTTCGGCCTGTCACAGCTACACCAGCTGCGCGGCCGTGTTGGACGGGGAATCCATGAGTCTTTCTGCGTGCTTCTGTATCCTGATGATATTGGTGAAGAGAGCCTTCAGAGAATACGTGTACTGGAAAAAACCGATAACGGCTTTGCGATTGCCGAAGAGGACCTGAAAAGCCGCGGTGCGGGAGAACTCACCGGCCTCCGTCAGCATGGGGCAAGCGAATTCGAATTTACCGACCTTGTCAATGACATTGATATTATTACCCTGGCGCGTAAAGAAGCAGGGGGGGAAGTTGACACTCTCCTGGCCGAAAGACATGGCAAAAATGGAAAAGGGGCCCCTCCTCTTCGGGAGGCGCCCCTGGTCAAAGACATGCGTCAAAAAAAGATTCTTCAGATACTTTCCTGATTATTTTAACGAATCCTCGCCAGATCAGGCCTCGGTATCAACCGCTGAAGAGTGATTATCGTTTTTCCCGTTCTGCAAAGGAGGAAGGGTTTCACCCCTCATAATCATGTTTATTTCCTCGCCATTGAGGGTTTCTCTCTCAATGAGATACTCTGCGATCGTCTTAAACTGATCCATGTTATCCTCAAGGAGCAGTTTCGCATCGTTTCGGCAGGTTATGATGATATCCTTTACCTCTGTGTCGATCATTTCCGCTGTCAAATCACTGAAATCACGATGCTGAGAGATTTCCCTGCCAAGAAATATCTGTTCATTCTTTTTGCCAAAGGCAATGGGACCGAGTTTTTTGCTCATTCCCCACTCACAGACCATTCTGCGGGCGATATCTGAAGCACGTTCTATATCATTGGACGAGCCGGTACTGGACTGGTTAAAAATAATCTCTTCAGCCAGGTTTCCGCCATAGAGTATCTTTATCTGGTCTTCCCAGTATTTCTTTGTATGAATATGCTTATCCTCTTCTGGGAGCTGCATGGTAAGCCCAAGAGCCCTTCCCCGCGGGATAATGGTCACCTTGTGTACGGGATCAGACCCGGTAAGGAGTCCCAATATGGCATGGCCCGCCTCATGGTAGGCAATGACCTTCTTTTCACTGTCGCTGATAAGCATGGAGCGCCTTTCAGGCCCCATGAGGACCTTGTCCTTGGCCTCTTCCATTTCTTCCATGTTGACCCTTTTCTTGTTCTTTCGTGCCGCCAGGAGGGCCGCTTCATTGACAAGATTGGCAAGGTCCGCACCGGTAAATCCCGGTGTTCCCCTGGCGATAATCTTAAGGTTCACCTCTTTTGATAGAGGGATCTTTTTGGTATGAACCGCCAGTATTTTTTCACGCCCCTTGATGTCAGGATTGTCAACGATCACCTGACGGTAGAAACGCCCCGGCCGCAGAAGGGCGGGATCAAGGACATCAGGCCTGTTGGTAGCGGCAACAATGATAACACCTTCATTTGTTTCAAAACCGTCCATTTCAACAAGGAGCTGATTCAGGGTCTGTTCCCTTTCATCGTGTCCTCCACCGAGACCGGCGCCTCGAAGCCGCCCAACAGCATCGATTTCGTCTATGAATATAATGCAGGGTGCTGACTGCTTGCCCTGTTCAAAAAGGTCCCGTACCCGTGAGGCACCGACACCGACAAACATTTCGACAAAATCAGAACCTGAAATAGAAAAGAAAGGAACTCCCGCCTCACCGGCAATTGCCTTGGCGAGAAGGGTTTTTCCTGTTCCCGGAGGGCCCATGAGAAGAACACCCTTGGGAATTCTGGCGCCGATGTTGATGAACTTTTTCGGATCCTTAAGAAATTCAATGACCTCCTGGAGTTCTACCTTTGCTTCCCTGACACCGGCCACATCTTCGAAGGTGACCTTTGTCTTCATTTCAGGATTCAGCTTTGCCTTGCTCTTTCCGAAAGAAAGAGCCTTATTACCTGTCGACTGAATCTGGCGTATCATAATAAACCAGATAATACCAAAGAAAAGGAGCCACGGCAGAAAGTTGAGAATTCCCCTCAGCCAGAAACTATCATCGTCATCACGTCCCTCTACGACGATGTTTCCATCGAGAAGAGTGGGCATCAACTTTTGGTCATTATAGGGTATGTTTGTCTCGAAATCGTGCCGGTCCTTGCTTCTGCCAAAACTTCGTTCATCTTTCGGTTTTGTCTTTATAACGCCATCACGGTAGTAACCGATAATTTTGCGTTCATTTTCAATAATGACCTTGGCGATCTCCTTGTTTTTGGCCTTTTTGATAAAATCGCTGTAATTTATATATTTACTCTTTCCGCCGGACTGGTTGACCTGGAAAATAGCCAGAACAAGCAGACCTATCAAAATAAATAGAGCAAACTGTTTTACAGTTTTATTCATGTATTATCTCCTTTAATGCTTTCATCCGGGGGGTGACGGCCTTGGTGTTTCGATTGCCCAGTCTTGTTTTCGAAGGGCAAGAATGAAGGGGCTCTTTTCAGTCACCAGATGGAAATCTGCAATGCAGTTATCTGTTTCAGATATAAAGCCGCACATTACGGCTACAATAGTATTATCTACTGTCAGTAAAGGGACGCAATTCTTTATTTCATTGTCAAGCTTCTTTTCAATGAAGATTTTTTTAATTTTCTTACCGCCGTAGCTGAATTTCATCCGGTCTCCCCGGCGTCTGTTTCTGATATTTAAAGATACACCGGGATCATCAATTGTTACAAAAATATAGTCCCGGGAGGCTTTGTTGTCGATGAAAAATGTATAATCTACCCGGCATATTTCAATTGCCATGGGAGGTCCTCCCGCACGGGAAATATCAATGATTTCAGGTTTTTCCCCGGGGAAAATCAGTTCAACGTCCCATTGAGGAGCACAGGACAACTCACTGTCCGGTTCAAAGAATACTATTACACGCTCTCCCGAATCAATCGTTTTTTTTACACAAAGGCCCGGTTTTTCATAAAGAACGCGGTGACTTCCCTCACGGTAGTACCTTTTCATGATTTCATCGATACGTCCCTGCCCGGCATAGGTATCACGCCGGCCCTGCAGCGCCTTTGCCACCACGTGTTTCAGCAGTTCAGGGTCTCTGTCGATTCTTTCCGACCTCAGGACCTGTTTTTCTCCTGCGGCGGTTAAAACTTCCCCCCACTGCTCTTTAATAACCCTGTCAAGGAGGGTGAGATTTTCGCCCGCAAGGGCACTGAGCCCTTCAAGAGCATCCCTGTAACGAGAAAAACGTTCTTCAACCATAGGAATAACAGTATGCCGAAGGTAATTACGCAGGTAGTGCGTGTCCCGGTTGCTTGCGTCCTCGCGCCAGTCGATCCGGTTACTTTCGCAGTACCGGTAAATCTCAGCAGCCGAAAGGGGAAGCAGGGGATGTATGACCCTGTCACGCCGCGGAGCAATGCCCTGCAACCCGTGAAGCCCTGTCCCCCCAAGTATCCTCATGAGAAGAGTCTCAATATTGTCATCCCTGTTATGGGCTGTCGCCACGAGATCAAAGCCTTCACGCGTCATTGTTTTATTTATGAGGCGGTAACGCTCTTTGCGTGCCCTTTCTTCGAAAGAGCCCCCGTCTTTGAGTATGGCTGGAAAATCGACCCTTTCAAAAAAAAAGGGGATTTGCAGTTCCCGTGCCCTGTCCTGCAGCATCTCCTCGTCAAGGTCTGCTTCGTTTCCCCTCATCATATGGTTGAGATGAAAGATACCCAAAGACAGCCTGTATGTTTTTTTCAGAGAGAAAAACATGTGAAGCATTGCCATTGAATCCTTTCCCGCAGACATGGACAGGAGAAGGGATTCGCCCCCCCGGAGAAGGTTTTTTCTTTCGATGTATTCTGTTACTTTTTCTACCATGAAAATATGTATTCTTTTGGTCTTTCCGTATTGTATGATCGGGTCAGGTTCACATCACAGTGATTCTTCCCCCTGAATCTACCCCAGGGGCACCTGTCGCTTCGCTCGGGCGCCCCAAAGGGGGACTTTAAGAGTATCCTCATAAAACAGGAAAGTACCCTTTTTTACCAAAAAATTCCGGCTCATCACTCCTCTTTACCAGCTTGATACAAAGAAGACAAGCTTTTATTTTTGTTTTGACAACAGGGCTTTTTCTTTAATACCTGTTATTGCTAACTGATTTCAGCCAGCCCCCATCCCCCGGAGGGGGCTTTAGAAATTATTTTTATCTCTGAGATTCCCCCTGGGGATCCAGGGAGTTGAAAAGGGTAATTAACCATGAACAATGAAAAAGAAATTATACAGCGGGCACAGGTATGGGCGCGCCCCCCTTTTAATAAAGAGACAATGGGGGAAGTTTCAACCCTTCTCAGGGAGAACAATATAAAAGAAATGACGGAACGTTTTTACAGGAGCCTTGAATTCGGTACCGGGGGCCTGCGTGGCATCATCGGCGCGGGAACGAACCGGATGAATCACTACACCGTGGGGCTTGCGACGCAGGGCCTTGCCAACTACATCAAAAAAGAAACCCCTGGGGGACATGTTGTTATTGCCCGTGACTCGCGGCGCAAATCGCCTGAATTTTCACGGCGCACCGCTGAAGTCCTGGCCGGTAACGGCATCCGTGTCAGCTATTTCGACGACGTGGCCCCTACCCCCTTTTGCTCATACGCCATCAGGAAACTCGGGGCCTCGGCAGGTGTTGTCATTACCGCGAGCCACAACCCCCCTGAATATAACGGCTACAAGGTCTACTGGAGTGACGGGGGGCAGATCGTCCCCCCACGGGACGCGGAGATAATCGATGAGGTTTCCCGCGTTACAGATATCACCACGATAAAGTCACTTCCCTTTGAAGAAGGAGTGGCCCATGGCATGATAAAAATCATCGGCGACGAGATAACCGACGCCTACATGTCTGATTTTAAGACCTTTACTTCTCCTCCACCAGGGAGGGAATCACTGAAGATACTTTACACCCCCATACACGGTTCAGGTTACCGCATTATCCCCCGTCTTTTTGAACATTTCGGTTTCTCTTCAGCAGAGATACTCTCTTCACAGGAGACCCCTGATGGTGATTTTCCCACGGTGAGTTCACCGAATCCCGAAGAGCCTGCCGCCATGAAACTGGCCCTTGATCATGCCCGAAGCACAGGGGCAGACCTTGTCCTGGCCACCGACCCTGATGCCGACCGGATGGGTGTTGCTGTCAGGGGACCTGGCGGTGACTTTCTTCTTCTCAACGGCAACCAGATCGGCACACTTTTAGAAAAATCTATTCTGCAGAGGCGCCGTGAAAATGGTGATCTCCCCGTAGACGGGCGCATCGTCAAGACCATTGTGACAACGGAACTGCAGAAAAAAATCGCACATTCATACAACTGTCATGTTGACGAGGTTTTAACCGGTTTCAAGTGGATCGCTGACAAAATGAAAGACTATGACGATACCGGCGAAGGATCCTTTATCTTCGGCGGCGAAGAGAGTTACGGTTACCTGGGGATTCCCTTTGTGAGAGACAAGGACGCAGTCAGTTCCTGTTACTTTTTTGCCGAAATGGCCGCCTGGCTCGCCGACAGGGGCATGAGCGTATATGATTTTCTTCTCGATATATACAGGGAACACGGCCTCTTTCTTGAATCTCTTGTTTCCCTCACCCTGAAGGGAATCGAGGGTGTGGAAAAAATTCGTGCCATCATGAATTACTTCCGTACCACCCCTCCCGAATCGATACGGGGAAAAATAATTACCAGGGCCTGCGACTTTCAGTCTCTTGAGGCAAAAAACTTCCCCGCAGGGAGCATTGAAAAGATCACGGGGCTCCCTGCGTCTAATGTACTGCAGTATGAACTTGACGGTGGCGGACGCATCACCATGCGGCCGTCAGGTACCGAACCAAAAATAAAATTTTATTTTTCACTCTCCAGTAATGATGGAAAAGATAACATGGAGGCTGCCATTAAAAATCTCAAAGAAGAGATTAAAGAACTTGAGCAGGAAGTTTTAAAAATGATCGAGGATGTTTCGTAGTTTAAATTTTTTCAAAGCGAATCGAAAAGTTCTTCTTCTTTTTCACGCATACGCTCTTCTTCTTCAGCTGATTTTTCATGGTCATAGCCGAGAAGATGAAGCACTCCATGAATGAGGAGCCGTTTCATTTCATCATGAAGGGTAACTTCGTACTCTTTTGCCTGTTCTTTTGCCCTGTCAAGGGAGACATAGATGTCTCCCAGTTCTTCGATTTCGCCATCGATTTCCGGAAAGGGATCATCCCGGTAGGCAAAACTTATTACATCAGTGGGACGGTCCTTCTGCCGATAGTCCCTGTTGATTACCTGGATGACAGTATCACTGGTAATAATGACAGATACGCAGACTGCCCCGGTATCCATCATTTCAAGGCTTCCCGTGACGATGGAAAGAATCATTCTTTCAGATATTTCCGGCGGGAGAGAGACATCGCCTTCGGTAAAAAAATTTACAAGAGGTTCCGCCATTATCTAATTACCCGGCGGTTCCGCCATTTTTATTTTTACTGTTTTTTTTCACCCTTTTTTCGACTTTTTCTTCAAGATTCTGAACATCACTGCTTTCAGGATAGGCGATGCGCGTATGGTAAACGCCTGACAGAATCTGCAGAAAAGAATCCTGGATGACCCGCAAATCTGACATGGAGAGATCAGTATATTCAAGCTCCCCTTCGTTGAGCTTATTGTAGATGATCTTACTTACCATCCCCTTCAGCTTTTCATCGGTTGGCTCCTGCATTGACCGTGACGCCGCCTCTACGGCATCGGCAAGCATGACAACAGCCGTTTCCCTGCTGCGCGGTTTGGGGCCGGGATACTGAAATTCAGATTTTTTTATTTCTCCTTCATCACCCGATTCTGCGGCACCCTCAAGGGCCTTGTGATAAAAATAGGTCATTGTGGTCTCGCCATGATGCTGCTGGATGAAATCGATTATCGAACCAGGAAGGCCGTGCCTCCGTGCTATGGCGACACCCTTGTCAACATGGGAAATGATGAGGCGTGAATAGTATCGGGGTGAAAGGGTGCGCGCCCTTGGATCGGTTACCCTGTTCTCGATAAACATTCCCGCGTCTTCGATCTTTCCGATATCATGATAAAAGGCGCCGACCCTTGCCAGGAGATGATCAGCCCTGATTTCCTTGCATGCGGTTTCCGCCAGGTTTGAAACCATCAGCGAATGATGATATGTCCCCGGCGCATAAATAAGCATCTGCTTAAATATATCCGCGTTCAGGTCGCCAAGTTCGAGAAGTTTAAACTTGGTGGTGATACCAAAAAGGGATTCAAAGAGGGGAAAAATCCCGAGAACGAGAATAGAGTTAATGATACCGCTGGCAAAGGCGAGCTGTACGTTCTTGAATGCAAGACTGACAGGAGATTCCTGTATCAGCGAAAGGCCCACAACAACTATGGCATTGATAAAGCCGAGAAAAAAACCGCCCCGGAGAAAATCTGTTCTCTGCTGAACATTCCAGTTAACAAAAACACCGAGAATAGCTGAACTGACAGCGATAATGACAGAAAACATGTCACCCCCCATTATCATGACAGAAAAAAAGATAACATGGGTCCCCACGATAACGGCAAGGTACATGTTATAGATAATTGCCAGCATCATGGTGACAAAGGGGATGGGAAGAAACAGGGGAAAAAGAAGCCCCGAACTGCGAACGCCTTCGAACTGATAGACAAAATAGGTAAAGAGCATAAATGAAATGAGCAGAAAGGTGATAATTATACTGGCGTTGCGGTCAGGTATCAGAACATCGCTGTACTCAATGAGAAAGTAACCGAATACCATAAAAAATATCAGCTGGATAATAAAGATGCCTGCAATATAGGTAATGTTGGAAGTCTGGGAATACCTGTTGAGCACCTCGATACGATTAATCATATCAATGGTGATGGTGTCTCCCTCCCTGACGATGGTCTGTCCCTTTTTCAGCAATCCCATGACAGGTTTTACTTCACGGGAAACCTCGTTTATTCTTCTGCGGGTTTCTTCTTCGTTGAATCGCATGTTCGGTTTTAATGAACCGCGGATAATTGCAGAAAGCGAATAAAGGGTCGAACGGGGCAGATTGGGGGCAATGGAATAACAGATAGTGTATATTTTTTTCTTGAGGTCAGGGATCGTCATCAGGTTGTCAAGATTAGACGGGATTTCCTCACCGCTGCCTTCTGTATTGAGAAGCCTTATGGTTATGTTCTTGTTGGGAAGTTTTAACGGATTTCGATAGGGTTCATTCAGTATTCCCATTTCACGGTTATCATAGATATGAATCAGTATCCTGGAGGCGATTTTTTTCAATTCAGTGGTATTTCTATAGCTGAGAAGAGGAAGCAGTATCTTATCACTGTACATCAGGTAACGGGGAAGTTTTGATTTCAGGGATACGAGCTGAAAGGTAAGATCATCCGTGCCGATAGGGGGATTGTTAATCAGGGTCGTCTGTATATTGCGAAAGAGTATCTCAGAGAGTTTGAGGCGTTCAAGGAGAACCGATGAATCCCGGTCAAAGACAATGGGCACCGCTTCAGATGCACGTTCCCGGGCAATGCGTGTCTCCTTTTCCTTGATATAGTGAATATTTCTGGGCACGCGAATATCTTCGCTGGCAATATCACCAATACTGTAATGATATGTCTGCCCGGAACTGTTCAGGTAAAGCAGGATCGTCGCCAGTATAATGACCACGATGAAACCAATGGCCGAATAGAGAAGCGGCGGGCGTTCCCTGACCTGTTCAAACCCGCGGGAGAACATGCCGATAAGAGACTTCATAGTTTAATCACTATGCCCTTTCTTTTCATAGGCTGCAACTACTTTTTCCACAACGGGATGCCGCGAAATATCCTCTTTCTGAAAATAGATGAAGTCAATTTCATCTATTCCCTTCAGTATACGGGCAGCATGGAGAAGACCTGACTGTTTCGGATTATCGATATCGATCTGGGTAACGTCTCCGGTAACGATAAAACGAGAATTGGCACCAAGGCGTGTCAGAAACATTTTCATCTGGCTGCGTGTGGTATTTTGCGCCTCGTCAAGAATGATAAAGGAATTATTCAGTGTCCGGCCCCGCATGTAGGCAAGGG
>CAZHNW010000021.1:0-44498 GCA_964534225.1 uncultured Leptospirales bacterium
GTTACAGTCTTCTTCTGCCTGTTTTAACCAGTCAAGCGCCCTGTTCATCGCAACTCCATGATAACTATTTTACAGAATATACATTTTGAATATATTGCAAAACCGGGAGAAAAGGATATCTACCCTTTCATTTGCCTGTTACATAATATGTCTATTCATAAAAATGGCTTTGTCAAACAGATTTTGTAGATTGATACACAGGAATTTTTTTCAACAAATACCAGTTTGATGCGGCAGAATGGTTCGATTCTCGCCTTCATATATTGCCATTGTTTATTGTTTTCTCAATTCATTTTCAATAAGGGGGATCATCAGTTCCGCCGGGGGAACGCCGACAATTTTTCTTCCCTGGAAAACAATCGTTGGTGTTGCGTTGATTTTCAGGGCCACGGATGTGTCGATCTGGCGGTTGATCATCTCTGTGGTTTCCGGTTCAAACATGATTTTTCTGAACTGGTTGGCGGTAATGGTCACATAGGAGTTCTTTTTTCGGATGTCTGCAAGAATTTCTGTTGCCCATTCTTCGCTATAATCTTTTTTGAGTTCTTTATAACGGCTGAAATGCTGAACAATATAGGGGCTGAAGATGCCCTGGTCAAGGGCGGCGTGCATGGCCCGTGAGGCAATACATGAATTTTTGTAGACCGTACGCGTTACGTCCCTGTTGCAGAGACTGTCAAGGGGATAGTGATAGTACATGATCCTGATTTTCCCCTTGAAGCGGGAGAGGAGATGTTTTTCGACCCTGTAGAAACCATAGCAGGCGCTGCAGAGATAATCGGTAAAGACATAGAGTGTCAGGGGGGCTTTCTTTTCTCCCAGCAGATAGGGGCTGTCAGGTATCTGCATATTGATCGGTTTCTTTTTGTAGAAGTCAGAGATGAAGCGTTGAACCTGGCTGCGGGGGATTTTATTTTTCCCTGATTTCATGGTCATAACAGTATTGGTGGAGAAAACCGCGAAAACAAGGAGAATCGAAAAAAGAATAAAACTTGAGAAAGCGGCCTTTTTGTGACTCTCAGTTTCACCGATTGAAAGGAGTGCCCGCAGGCGTTCCTTGAGGGGAGAATTGGTCTCTCCTTCGCGGCGAATGAACCGGTAGATGAATATGAGCAGTATAAAAAGGGCAATATTGACAAGATAGGTATAGAAGCAGTGGGTACAGAATTCGCCCATCTTTATCATTAAGATGCCGAGAATGACATCAATAACAAGGGAGACCGCGGTAAGGGGCAGCAGGATATAGAGGGCAAGTTCATAATACTCGGCCCCGGCATAGTCGGCAATGAGTAGAACAAAGAGAAAAAAGAGGTAAAAGAGAAGGCCGAAAGCAGCGGTGGGGATACCGAAAAAATTTCCCGCATCAGAAAGCCCCACAGTGAGGCAGGGATTGTCGATGCCGGTACCGCAGGAGAGAAACCCCATGTTCGCGTCAGGGTAATAGTGCTGCATCAGGAGGACCCCGGAGAGGACTGCTCCGGCAATGGTAAGAATTAGGGTTAAATAGATAAATTTTTTCATTGGTTATTCCTGTTTCAGCGGAACCTGTCTTCCGCAGATATTGAGAAAGTAGTGACCGTTGCTCTCATCGAGGCGGTCAAGAATGTGAAAGGCGGGGGAGCGGTGAAATTTCGCTTCAAAGGTCCCGTCGCCCACTCGACAGTAGAGGGTGTTGTTTTTGTACACAAGTGTACTGACATTGAGTTCTTCTTCTTTTCCCGTGCTGAGGTTAATGTAGACTTTTTCGAACTGGGCAAAACCTTCGAAGCGGGCCCCTGTAATAAATACGGGTACGTCTTCCACGGTTATGGGATAAACATAGCGGTCATACTGGAGAACATAAGTCCCCTCCACGGTCAGGCAGATTGACTGGTTAAAGAAGTCGATGATTTTTTTATTGGAGAAGGGTTCGCCATTGTGCCACCATTTTCCGTTTTTATCCAGAATGATTTCATCTTCGAGTTTTTCCGCCTCAAGGAGACTCCTGAGATAATCTGATATTTCTACTATTTTGTCTGTCACTTTTTCCTCCCGGCATATCGCAGGCCTGACGGGAACTAAAATGCACCGGACTGATGCTGGAGGGCAAGTATTTTTTCTACTGCCAGGTTCTTCTTTAGAGACCCATACGGGGATCAGTAAGCTTTTTATGCTCTTCAAGGGCAAAGCGGTCGGTCATGCCCGCGATATAGTCAGCGGCAGTGCGTCGCGCCCCGTATTTTTGTATCATTGCCTGGTAGAAGTCGGGAAGTGTATCAGGGTGGGATGAGTAGATCTGGAAGAGTTCATCGACTATTTTTTCCGCCTTGAGAGAGACCCGGGTAACCCTGTAGTGGCGGTAGAGGCGTTCGCGAAGAAATTTTTTGCATTCCCTGTGGGCGGCGGCAATTTCTTCGCTGAAGGCCACGATGTTTTTGCCTGCATTCTGAACGTCAGAAAGCGTTTCGATATGGTTTTCTGAAAGCATTTTTTTTGTGTTGTTCAGCAGGTCGGAGACGAGAATATTTATAATTTTCCTGATTGTTTCACGATTCATGATTTTTGCGTCTCCTGTACCAGGGGAACCGCATTCCAGGCGTGCCATCTGCCAGAGGGTGAGTGTTTCCACGTCTTCATTTTTCAGGAGGCCCGAACGGATGCCGTCATCAAGGTCATGGTTATTGTAGGCAATTTCATCGGCAAGGTCGATTATCTGTGCCTCGAGAGAAGGATTTTCGCCGGGGTTGAATTCTTTCAGTATTTCAGGATCAGGGCTCGATGAATGTTTGATGATACCTTCCCGCGTTTCCCAGGTGAGGTTGAGGCCGTCAAAGGAACGGTAGTTGTGTTCAAGCTTGTCAACGACCCGGAGGGACTGGATGTTATGTTCGAATCCCCCTTCATCTCTCATCAACGTGTTGAGTATCCTCTCCCCGGTGTGTCCAAAAGGGGTATGTCCCAGGTCGTGGGCAAGGGCGATTGATTCGGTGAGGTCTTCGTTGAGGCGCAGGCTGCGTGCAATGGTGCGGGCAATCTGCGCCACTTCAATGGAATGGGTCAGGCGTGTGCGGTAATGGTCGCCTTCATGATTGATGAATACCTGTGTTTTGTACTCGAGGCGCCTGAAGGCGCGGGTGTGGATGATGCGGTCCCGGTCTCTCTGGAACTCTGTCCGGTAGGGGTGTCTCTCCTCGTGAAAGCGTCTCCCCCGGGATTCTCCGGCCCTGGTTGCCCAGGGGGCAAGGTTCGCCGCTTCGAGTTCATGAAAGTAATCGATACCGGCCATTGCTACCGTTCCCGGGCCAGTTCTTTTTCGTAGGCCTGGGAGGCGGCTTTCCGGTTCATGCGCATCTCCTCGTTTGCGGGGTCTTCCTCGAGGCCGCGGGTGAAGGCCTCCAGTGCCTTGCGGTATTTCTGCTGCCGGTAGTAGCTTTTTCCGATGCTGTTGTATGACCGGGAAAGGAGCGATTTTTTTCGTGTGCTCTTGATGACCTGGTAAAAGGTTTCGATTGCCTTCTCCTGGCGGTCACGTTTTGCCAGGAGTACCCCGTAAGAGTAAAGGGCTTCGGGGTCGTTTGGTTTCAGGAGCAGGGCCTTTTGTACCATCTCCATGGAACGGCTGATGCCTGCTTCGGTTGAGTCTTTCTCACTGTTGATGATTGCCATGTTTATCAGTGCCTTGCGCGCAAGGTCTCCCGACGAGTCGATATCCACTGTTTTTCGAAAGGCCTGGAGGGCATAGTCTTTCTGACCACGCTTGTAGTAGATGGCCCCCATTTTAAAGTGCGCCTCCTGGAGGCGGGGCCAGTTCTGCGCGATCTGCTGGTATTCCTTTTCCGCCAGGTCATAATGGCCTGATTCGTAGTAGTATTCTGCAATGGCAAGAAGCGCCCTGGGATTCTTCCGGTCAAGGGAGGCAGACTTCCGCCATGTCCTGATGGCCTTTTCAGGTTTGCCATTATGTTTAAAGGCAATGCCGAGATGGTAGAGGGCGGCATCATCCTTCGGGTTAATGGTCAGTGCTTTTTCAAAGGCTTGAACGGCTTCGCCGTATCGGAGTGAATCGATGAGGATCTTTCCCATGTTCAGCCAGGCGGCACGGGCGTTTTCCGTGGCGGGTTCGATCATGGTGATTTTTTTATAGAGTTCATAGGCCCGGTCGAGTTCGCCCTTTTCATAATGGATCTCGGCGATACGGGCAAGTATGCCGATGTTCCGTTTTTTCATGCCCCGTACCTTCTCGTAGGCGGCGAGGCTGCGGTCGTAGTCTTTCATTGAGAGGTAGACGTCACCAATATTCTGGAGAAGTTCACTGTCCTTTTCAGAAAGCTTTTCCGCTTCTGCCAGTTCCCTGAGGGCGTCATCGGTTTTTTTCTGCCGCAGGTAAGCGATGCCGAGGTTGTACCTGTTGACGGGATCAGCGGGACGCAGGGCAACCGCCTGTTTCAGGTATGTCTCAGCCGTGTCAAAGACCCCCCGTTCCGTGTAGTGAACCCCCAGGCGGGAGTAGGCCCTGTGGGCTACCTCGCCGATGCGGTCCTTTGCGGCGGCCTTTTTAAAGTATTCGATGCCGGCAAATTCGTCGCCGCTTTTGATCAGGGCTGAACCGAGATTATACATTACCGTGGCGTCTTCGGGACGCGCCTGCAGGGCCTTTCGGTATTCTTCGATGGCGCGGGCATAATCGGCTGACGCGTAATAGAGGTTGCCCAGGAGGATGCGTGCGTCAGGATTTGTTTTATCCAGTTCAAGGGCCTTGCGGGCGTTTTCGATGGCGCTGGAAGTGTTGTCGCTGTTCCGGTAGGCGAGGGCCAGGTTTTTCAGGATTTCGGGATTGTCCCTGTCATAGGTGAGGGCACGGCGGTAGAGTTCGATGGCGTCTTTATATTTCTCCTGGTCGTCGGCGATCATGCCGAGATAGGTGAGGGCAATGGCCTTGTCCCTGTCGCCGGCATCCGAGTCGACAACTTCCTGGAATTCGGTTGCCGCGTCATGGTAATATTTGCGGGCATAACTTTCTTTGCCACGCTTGATGTGAACATTATCTGAATCAAGGGTCTGTTTCTTTTTAACAGATTCAATGAGGGAGGTGCCTTCTCCCTTTTTTTTCTTCCCTCCCGCGAGAAAAGAACCGGGACGATCATAGAAAAGAGTGATGATAACAAGAAAAGCTACCAGTGCCACCAGGGCGATGATTCCGGCGATGAGGAGGGGCTTTTTTACGCCACCTGAAGGTTCCCTGTCCGCTTCAATGGACCGGATGCGGTTTTTCTCGAGCAGTTCTTCGTCTGAAAGCTGCGGCTGTTCCCGGCGTTTCGACCTTTTGAGCTTCACTTTCTGTTCTTCCCCCTTTCTGTACTGGCTGTTTTAACAGCATCAAGGATGCCGTTGATGAACTGGCCTGAACCTTCCCCCCCGTATATCTTGCCCAGTTCGATACCCTCGTTTATCGAGACAGTGACAGGTATTTCAGGCAGGTAGTTCATCTCGAAGATGCTGAGACGCAGAATCGATTTATCAACAATGGTGAGGCGTTCAAGTTTCCAGTTTTTCGAGTGTCCCGTTATTGTGGCATCGATCTCATCAATGTTGGCCAGTACCCCCTCAACGAGGGAGGTGGCAAAGTTTCTGATGTCTTCGGTAATTTCCCTGTCTATCCAGTCAAATGAAAGTATCTCTCCGCGCAGCTGTTCCCGGTCGATGCCGGTTTCAAGTATGCGCATCTCCCAGGTGTAGAGGCCCTGGAGGGCGTACTCCCTTGCTTTTCTTCTGTGTCCCATCAGCTGATCTGGCGAAAGAGGTTTGCCATCTCGATGGCGGAAAAGGCAGCGTCAAAACCCTTGTTGCCTGATTTGGTGCCCGCTCTTTCAATGGCCTGTTCGATGGTGTCTGTTGTGATGACGCCGAAGATGACGGGAACATCCGCGTTCATTCCCACCTGGGCGACTCCTTTCGAGACTTCGGCGGAAACGTAATCGAAGTGGGGTGTTGATCCCTTGATGACAGCACCAAGGCATATGACGGCATCGTATTTACATGATGCGACAACACGGCGGGCGGTGGCGGGTACTTCAAAGGCCCCGGGTACCCATACCGCTGAGATCAGGTCTTCGTCGGCGTTATGGCGCTTGAGACAGTCGAGGGCGCCACCGAGAAGTTTGCTGGTGATAAATTCGTTAAATCGTGAGATAATAATGGCAAAGCGTAATCCTGATGCATCCAGGTTGCCTTCAATTGTTTTCATTTGGATTCTTCCTTATTTTGCGTGGATTATGACTTAGAAAAGCGTATTTTAAGGGAAAACGTCAAGCCTTTTTTAAGGGGGGGGAGGCATGAGACTTGACCCGGGGCCGATTTGGCCGCTAAGGCCTGTTTAAACTTCCCCGCATACCGTGATAACTTTTTTGAAAAAATCATGTTTTTTTGTCACACCCTGTCTGAAAAACAGGTATCAGAACAGTAAAGAGGGGCGCGAAAAATTGTTTTTTGTGCTGCCGGAGATTATTTCAGTTTGCAGGGAGAGGTGAAAAAGTGGATGTTCCAAAAAAGAAAATAAAAGAATCTTTCAGAATGGAGATGATAGGTGCCGCCCTATATTCAGGTTTTGCGAAACAGTATCGAAGTGATGAGAAACTGCGAGAGAAGTTTCTTCGGTTTTCTGAGCAGGAAGCGATGCATGGCAGGCTTTTCAGTCAATTCTACCGCAACAGGTACGGTAAAGGCATCAGGGGGAAGTTTTTCTGGACCGGTATCGGACGAAGCGCCGCATTTGTTATGCGTCCCTTTTCTCTTCAGAAAAAGTTGAAGAAGGTCTCCGCGGCGGAACAGGAGGCGGTGAAGAGTATCGAAGAAATCCTTGCCTGCGGGGAAGAAAACGGTTTCTTAAAGATAATGAAAATAATTCTGCCTGATGAACGGGAGCACGCCGCCCTGTATGGCGAACTGTTTCAGCAGCAGGAGACACTGTTTCGGGAAAGATGATTTTCACTGAACCGATGAAAACCAGGTAAGGGAGAGAATGTCATGGGATCATTTTTTGATGAGAAAAAAGACATCCACGAGAGTGACCGTGAACTCGTAGAGGCATCCCTGGGGGGAAGTCAGGAGGCCCTTGAAAGGCTGATTCTTCGTCACCAGGCATGGATTTATAATATTGCCTTTAAAATGGTCATGGACCGTGACGATGCCTGTGACATCACCCAGGAAATACTGATACGCGCGGTGACTTCCCTTGCAACTTATGACTATACAAAGGGTGCCTTTAGAACATGGCTCTACCGTATTACCGCCAACCATGTTCTTTCAATGAAAAAGAAAAAGTTCGAATACCGAATCAACGATATCGACACCTATGTCTCCACTATAGAAAAGTTTCCCGATGAACGTTCCTGTTCTCATCCCGAAAGGGATGTACTCGAAGAGGAGATCAAGATTGGATGCATGATGGGAATGATGATGTGTTTGAACAGGCGGGAACGCCTTGTCTTTATCCTGGGAGGGATATTCGGGCTTACCGATGTCGAAGGGAGTGAGATCATGGAAATGTCCCGTGAGAATTTTAGAAAGATACTCTCCCGGGGGCGCAAAAAGATATATTCCCACATCAACGGGTTCTGCGGTCACGTTGATTCTGAAAATCCATGCCGCTGTTCAGGCAAGATAAATTCTTTTGTCAGCCTTGGCATGGCTGATGCCAGAAACCTTCGGTTTCACCATCCGTCGGAACCGAAGGTGAAGGATGTCATCGAGAATAAATACGAGGCCTTTATCGATCTCTATTACGAGCCCTTTTTTGAGTTCTACCGGGAGCAGCCTTTTTACAGCCCTCCGGACATGACAGGGTGGCTGCGTGAAATGATGGAGCATAAAGAGTTCAGGGAAATATTTGATCTCTGAATTTGATAATACAGTAAAGCTGCTGCGTAGCCGGCAGGGAGTGAACTGTTCCCGCCGCAGGCGGGACGAATGTCTCTCTGTCCGGATTTACAGCAAGTCTATCATGGAGGTGGCATATGCCTTTAAGAAAGTATATGCTTTTATTATGCATCGGCATGGTTTGTACTGCCTGTGCCTCGTCGGGGGTGAAAAAACTTCCCCACAACGTGGGAAACAGGGCCTTTGACTTTACCCTGCCTGATCAAAAGGGAGATAACGTTTCTCTCAGCGGTCTTCTTGCCGGTTACAGGGGGGCTGTCATTGCCTTTTATCCGAAAGATGACAGCCGTAACTGAACCCCCGAGTTTGTTGAGTTTCAACAAAACATCAAAAAGTTTCAGTCACGTAGAGTACGCATCATTGGTATCAGTGTCGATTCAGTAGAATCGCATAAAAAGTTTATCGAAGGACACAACCTGCGGGATATTACCTTTCTTTCAGACAGTGAAAAAAAGGTGGTGAAAACCTATGGTGTCAAACACTGGCTCCTTCCC
Organism: uncultured Leptospirales bacterium; assembly: GCA_964534225.1. Lineage (GTDB taxonomy): Bacteria > Spirochaetota > UBA4802 > UBA4802 > UBA5550 > CAZHNW01. Next base: position 8,409 of record CAZHNW010000021.1, read on the forward strand.
GTTGCAAAGAGGGTCTACATAATCGTGGATAAAGAGAGAAATATCCTGTATAAAAAGGATACCGGTTTTTCTCTTCTCGAAAACCAGACAGAAACCCTTCTGAAAAAAATTGATTCCTCGTTAAAGTAAAGGCGGTCTCTCCGCAAAAGGGGCTCCCTTTTTTTTCGCATGAGGGGAGAGACAAAAAAGCCTTGCAGTTCACGTAATTCCTGTCAATAGTTGAAAGGTATAAATGAGGTGGAGATGCCGGGGCCGCGTGAAGAAAGCGGCCCCGGCTTATTCAATCCTCTTTTCTTTCCACATTTCGACAAGGCCGGGTTTCAGGTCATATTTCAGGCCTGTATAGTTTTTCCTGTTTTTTGTTGCCAGTTCTCGTGCAAAATCAAGGGTTTTTTGAAATAATTCGTCTTCTGGAAAAATACCTGTTACCACATGGTGCTCGAGGCATTCAGGCCCCTTCCACTGTGTTCCGGTAAGAACAAGATGATGAACCGCGTGGGGGCTGGGAATGTTGTTGATGACAGAAATGAGGGTCTCTCCCAGGGGCATGGAATGACTGACTTCGGGAAAACAGAACTTTGCCCGGTCATTTCTCATGAACCTGAAATCCATGGACGCGGCCAGTATGGCGCCCCCCGCAAAGGCATGGCCGGTGAGGCAACCAACTGTGGGAAGGTTCAGCAGGCAGGCCCTGAGGAATGTCCCTTTGAACTCATAAAGAAATTCAACACTTTTTTCATGGCCCTGTTCAGCCAGCCACTGAAGATTGATGCCGTTGCTCCAGAATTTCGGGCCCTCCGCGGTAATGATGAGTGCGGCATTTTCATTTGAGTCTTCGATTTCATCGAAGGCGCTATTGAGCTCTCTGAGCATTTCCGTGGTGAAAGTATTGGCCTCTGCCTCATTTGCCAGGGTTATGATAAATACCTGTCCCTCTTTTTTTAATTCTATGTATTTCATTTCTTCCCTCAATAGTGATTGTTTGGTTTTTCCTCAAAGGTTGCACGAAATGCCGGGTTCGTAAAACATCAATAAAACTGATATGTCAGTTTTATTGATTTTATTTGATAGTCAATAACTTTTATCGCGGGGCAGGATATAGGGGACGAATGCAGGGGCAGTGCCGCTTACGGGCAAAAGGGTTCGTTTTCTGTGACAGGCATTTTAAACTTCCCCCTGTGAAACCCTATAGTCATTTTTTTGAATTTTTAATATATGCCTCTGATATATGATCGATGTGCCCGGCAGCCTTTTTAAAAATATCAGTTATTATTTCAACCGGGGTGTTCATCTCATTTTCAAACCATTTTTTTAAGACCATGTATACTCCTCCGGCAAGGTAATACACAAGGCTTTGATGGTATTCATCAAGCTCCTGGAGATTCTGGGCCTTCATGTGAAAGAGGGAAAAAAATTCTGACAGCTTTTCAAGGGCCTGCAGGCCAAGGCCCGCTTTTAGAAGCGCCTTAAAAAGTGCATCATTTCGCTGCCATACGTATACCAGCTGTTTTACTTCGAAATCCCAGGTCAGGTCATTTCTGCTTTTCATGTGTTCCTGGACCTTTTCCACATAGTCATCGAGAAGCTCGTCCATCTCAGAGAGCAGAATGTCGTCCATGCTCTCGTAGTTGCGGTAAAAGGTCTGCCGCGCGATATCGGCCTTCTCAGTGAGTTCTGTAACGCTTATCTCTGAATACTCTTTTTGCTCAAGCAGTTCAAGCAGCGTTTCAAGAAGCCAGGCCCTTGTCCGTTGTGATCGTTTGTCCTGTTTCATGTTATGCACCATTTTTTCCGGTTTTGTTGCGTAAGTGTGTTCCTGTGACCGCGTTACTTGACAAAGGTATATTTAGTATGTACATTTGTCAAGTAAGTTACATATGTAACATGAATAACTAGTGTCTCCTATTTGTCAGGTGTCATTATAGTGGAACATGAAAAAAATAACAACTGTTGTTGGAGGAATGAAAATGTCAGTTTCGAAAGTGTTTTTTGATAATGTTGAAACATTAATGTTCATGAAAGCCAGGGTTACCAGCCTGGTGGAATATGGACTGACAGCTTTTGGGCTTCGTTTTGATGTCGGTTTTGAAGGCCATTTAAGCGGTGAAATTATTAATGGAAAAATGGAGGGAGTTGATTATTTCCTCATGCGTTCTGACGGGGTTGGTCATATCGATGTCCGTGGGACAATCCATACAGATGACGGGGCGAAAATTGCTGTTTCTATTACCGGATTTATGGTGGGGCCTGAGATCAAGGATTCACATGTTCGTTTTGAAACCGCGGATGAGCGGTACCAGTGGCTCTGTAATGCCATTGTTTTTGGTAAAGGGCAGAACATGCCGGTTGAAGGTGGCGGACTGCCGGAGGAATTTGAAGTCACCTATTACGTGATTCGTTAATATGGCAGATTATACGGTAGTACAAGGAGAAAATAATGAAAAAAACAATAAAGTCTTTTGGATCCAGTAATCAATGGCATGTGCCGGAACCGGATATTTCTCTGTCAGATATATCTGAAACAATTGAAACAGAGATTCTCATCTGTGGCGCTGGTAATGCCGGTATGGCCGCCGCCATTGTTGCCGGGAATAAGGGGGCAAAGACCATTGTCATAGAGAAAGATAAAAAGATGGGCCTCATCAAGCCCTACATGGGAGCCATTGATACAAGGGCGCAAAGGGCCGCGGGAGAAAAGGCCAGGGTCGACAAGGAAGAAATCATCGATGAACTGGTAAATTATTCAACTAAATATACAGAAGATAAAAAAGTTTATGGCGATTATAAGCGGTCAAGGTACCAGGGAGCCAATAAAGTAGATGAAAAACTGGTAAGGCTCTGGGCAGATGAGAGCGGCCCAACCTTTGATTTTCTTGCCGATGAACTTTCTGAATACGGTATAAAGCATGTGGCCGAATATGATATCGGGCATGGTCATCATGGGCCTTTTAAGGCTTTCCCTGTGCATACGAAATTACTTGTACCCTTTCGTAAGGGCGGACCTCTTGCGATATCCCACGCCGGTGTGTATGTCCTGGAGAAGTTTTTTGTGAAGAAGGTGAAAAGCTATGGCGTCAAATTGATGTTTAACACGGGACTGGTTAAAGTTGTGAAAGAAGGCAACAGGGTCGTTGGAGTTATCGCCCGGAAAAAGAACGGAAAATATATCAGGATCAATGCAAGTAAAGGGGTGCTGATTGCCACCGGCGGGTATGCGGCTAACGAACAACTGGTGGCAGAGCGTAATCCTGAAGCGGTATCCGTTTCAACTCTCAGGTATGAACAAAAAGGTAACCAGGGTGACGGCATCAGGGCGGGAGTCTGGGCCGGTGGAGATAAAGATGAACTTCCTTCCGCCATGGTGTTCGACCGGGGACCGATAAAACCGGGGGGAAGATCAGGTGTTCCCATAAGCACCGGTTCTACCTTTGATTCTTTTTTTATGGCCAGTCAGCCTTTTATGAAGGTCAACATGAAAGGAAAACGTTTTACCAGCGAATCTGTCCCTTATGATATTGTTCTTTATCCGCTTCAGGACCAAAAGAATGGTGTATACAATATCATCTGGGATGCAAATTACTGGAAACATATAAAGGCCTTTCACACCATTGGGTGTTCTCGTATCGTTCCGAGTAAAAGTACCCCCAGAACCTTTGAGGGGATGAGATTTTTGCCGAATTATGGTTTGATGATGCTTATGAGAGTCAGGGGATTGTTGAAGAAATCACGAACAATAGAAGGCCTGGCAAAAAAACTTAAACTGCCGCCCGAAGAATTCAAAGCCACGGTAGAGCGCTACAACGAGATGGCAAAACTCGGTGAAGATAAAGATTTCGGTAAGGATCCGGATACTCTGCTTCCCCTGGTAAAACCGCCGTACTATGGTATTACAAATGCAGGCTGGCTTCTGACCACAATGGATGGTCTTCGTATCAACACGAACATCCAGGTTGTGGACACAGAGGGCAATGCCATTGAGGGGCTTTATGCGGCAGGGGACGTTGCCGGCGGGTTTTTCGGAGACAACCTGTACCCTGAACTGTGTGTTGGTGTCGCTGTCGGCAAAACAATGACCTTTGCCCGGCATGCTGTACTTCATATGACAGGTTCAGTATAGTATTTTTTTCGGCAAATAAAAAGAGGGGGCTTCAGGGGGATATCTTCCCCCTGAAGAGCAGTATTACATGTCAGCCCATCATTTTGGCGACCATTTCAAGGGTGCCGCGGGTCTGGGGATCGAACATGCAGTTGAAGCCCTCCTGCCAGTTTTCGTTTTTGAGGCGCTGGCGCATCTTGTCTTCCCAGGGCTTGCGCTGGGAATATTTCAGCAGTTTAAAGGCCTGTGCGGGATTGTCGATCCAGGTGGTAACGATTTCTTTGGCACGGCTGATGAGCTGGTCTTCTTCGACGATTTCGTCAACAATACCCATTTCTTTTGATTTTTCCACATCGTATCTTTCACCGAAGAACATGACGTCCCTGTAGGAGCGGTCGCTGTTAAGACCGAAACGCATCAGTTCTGTCTGAACAATGGAGAGTCCCAGGCCGATTTTGATTTCAGTCATGCCAAGCTGGATTTTGGGGTGGTTCTTTACAATGCGGTAGTCGCTTGCCATGGAGAGAATCAGCCCTCCTGCCATGGCGGCGCCATTAATGGCGGAAATAACAGGTTTCTGGCACATAAAGGCCTGGATAAAGACCTCTTCCGCTTCTTCAAAAAAGGTGACGGCCTCTTTCAGGTCTTTGAAACCGAGAAACATGGGCAGGTCAAAACCTGAACAAAAGGTGCGTCCCGCACCGGTAAAGACAAGGCCCTTGAGAGAATCGTCGGTATTGACTTTCTGGACCGCATCTTTTATCTGTCGAAGGGTTTCCAGGTCAATGGGGTTGAACTTCCCCTTTTCAAAAGTGGCGATGAGAATGTTATCATCAATCTGTTCTTTTAGCATGGGATCACTCCTGTAAAATATGTCATTATTAGAGCATATAATAAATTCCCCTTTCCCGTCGGGAAGGGGTGATAGATACTCTTCCTGAGAACAATTTTTACCGGATAGAATATATATACAAGAAAAAATTGACTGGACAAAGATTAAAACTCGCCGGAAAAAGGGTTGCTATTTTTTTTATTTTGTGCTGGATAATACATAAAGTCGATAGTAGAATCAGAGAAAGGGTTATGAGGCCGTGACACGCAGGTCCCGGCAATTTTATAGAGAAAAGAGATTATGCAGGAAGTTAAATCAATTATTGAAGACATGCTCGGCACTTTTGAAGCGATAACCGCCACGGCCCGGGACGTAAACCGATATTCACATAATCGCAAGGAGATAACCTCCAGCGGGATGGAACTGGTACAGGGTATACTCAAGGAAAATTCATTCCTCCAGAGTGAATATGAGAAGATCGTTGAAAATCTGCGCCAGTCCCAGGATGGTGTCAGCAGTAATACCACCGAGTTGCAGCGCAACGTGGAAGATTTTCGCAACATTATAGAAAATATCGAGCTGATCAGAACTACTCTCAACACCCTGGACAGCGAAATAGCCAAACTGACGCGCATCGTGACAGAAATCCGTGAGGATACCGATGAAATATTTACACTGGCGCTCAACGCCTCAATCGTATCCAGCAAATATTCCCATACCTCCGGTGTCTTTGATATCCTTGCCAATAAGCTCAACGAGATGTCAAATTTTATCAATCAGAACCTGGAGAACATTGTTGCTGTTGTTTCTCCCATCACGGAGGGTATATCCCGGCTTATTGAAAATAACGCCGGTGTCCTCGAGGATATCGAGAGCGGGTATCACAGTTTTCTCGGTTTTAATGATATACTGAGCAAACAGCAGTTATCGATTAACGAGATGAGTTCCCGAACCAGGGTGTCCGGCAACAAGATCGAAGAACAGAAGAAAATGCTTGATGAGCTGAACGAAAAGGTCAGCCAGATGGACGAAGATGCAACAGGGGCCATTACCGGTTCAGACAATGTTGCCAAAACAGCAGAAGAACTGACGGGAATCATTGCCAAAATCCAGGAAAAGGTGGAAAAATCCGTCGAAGCAGCAGACCAGATCAAGTATGTCGAAGAACAGGCACGCATTGTCTGGCAGACGGCACAGAATGTTAACGAAAAATCACGCAGTCAGCTTGATTTTTCGCTCAGCAGTGTTGATTTCTGTGACCAGCTCATTACAGAATCCTCAGACCTGAAAGAAACCACTGAGACCCTGAAGGACCAGTCCGAGGAAAACAACAATGTTGCCGGTTATCTTTCGAGCAATCTTGAAAACCTGACGGCACAGCTTCTTGAGATCGAAAAAAAACTTGAAGACTCAAACAGTACCATCAGCAAATTCAACGATGACTACAGCGAAATTGACAATATTGTGCAGTTTCTCAAGAATATTCTCAACTCCATGAATGTCATCGGTATGATGTCCCGAATTGAATCAGCGCGTGATCCCGAGGAATACAAGCAGTTCATGACAATATCTGAAAATATCCGTGAACTGCAGGAGCATATACATAACAATATTCCTAATATTGAAGAAAATATCACCTGTACCCACGAACTGATCGAGAATGTTAACAACTATTTTGACAGCATTTCGACAAAGTTTTATGCCATCTCCTCCAGTACCGACGGCATCATCAAAAATCTGGGGGCGGTGACGCGACTTAGTTCTGAGTCAAAGAATGTCAGCGAGGGCATCCTGACAGAATCGAAAGACCTGGTGGGGGATATCACCCGCCTCAGGGAGTTTCTCATGGAGCTGACAGAGGTGGTGAAAAAACCGATCGAGGGTTCCGCCGCCAATATCGAACGCGGGAAACGCGTTGAAAGCCTCTGCTCGGAAATTTCAGATCAGCTTCTGGCAAAAAATAGTTGACAATAATTGCCGAAAAATTCTTATATCATTATTCTTTCTATAAAGACACATCAAATATCTTCATCATGTATGGGCGATTAGCTCAGCTGGTTAGAGTGCCTGCTCGACACGCAGGAGGTCACTGGTTCGATTCCAGTATCGCCCACATGTTCACTTTCTTTTCTGGAGAATCCCTTGAGTAATAAAATACAAATTACCCTCCCTGACTCTTCCGTGATTGAAGCGGAAAAGGGTCAGAGGATTTATGACATTATTGGCACTATTGGTGCGGGTCTGCAAAAGGCTGCTGTTGCCGCCGAGCTCAATGGAGCCCCGGTTGACCTGACCTGTCCTGTTGAGGCCGATGCATCCATGAAGGTATATACCTTCAAAGATGATAAGGGGAAGGAAGTCTTCTGGCACTCTGCCGCACACCTTATGGCGCAGGCGGTAAAAAGGCTCTACCCCGATGCAAAGTTTGCCATTGGTCCCGCAATTGAAACCGGTTTCTACTACGATATTGATGTTGAGGAGAATTTCTCACCTGAAGATCTCGAAAAGATCGAAGCTGAGATGCAGAAAATCGTTGATGAAAAGCTGGAAGTAACCCGCGAGGAACTTCCGAAGGCAGAAGCGATAAAACTCTTCACTGAGATGGGTGAGACCTACAAAGTAGAAATGATGAACGACATGGAGGGAGACACCGTTTCCATGTACCGGCAGGGTGAATTCGTTGACCTTTGCCGCGGACCTCACCTGACCAGTACCGGCATCATCGGTGCGTTTAAGCTTCTTTCTATTGCCGGTGCCTACTGGCGGGGTGATGAAAAGAACAAGATGCTGCAGCGTATCTACGGCGTCGCCTTTCCCGATAAAAAAGAACTGAAAAAGCATATGGCCGTCCTTGAAGAGGCAAAAAAGCGTGACCATAGAAAAATCGGTAAAGAACTCGATATTTTTTCTTTCAGCAACGAAGTGGGGGCAGGGCTTCCTCTCTGGCATCCCAACGGGGCCATTCTCCGGTATGTTATCGACAAGTTCGAGACATCCGAGCATATCAAAAGGGGGTACCGGCTTTTTACTGTTCCCCACATTGCACGGTCCAATCTCTATGAAACATCCGGGCATCTCGGTTTCTACAATGAAAACATGTATGCCCCTATCCAGATTGACGGGCAGGATTATTACCTGAAACCGATGAACTGCCCATCACAGATTCAGATATTCAACAGCTCCATGAAAAGCTACCGTGATCTTCCCTACCGTGCCTTTGAAATGGGAACCGTATACCGCTATGAACGGTCCGGTGTTCTTCACGGACTGACCCGGGTCAGGGGCTTTACCCAGGATGATGCTCACATATTCTGCAGCGAAGACCAGATCGAAGACGAGATCAGAAATGTTCTTGAATTTACCCTGGAAATGCTCGAGACCTTTGGGTTCACCGAAAAGAAGATATATCTTTCCACGCGTCCTGAAAAATCAGTGGGTGACGATGCCCACTGGGAAATAGCCACGTCGGCCCTGAAAGCCGCCCTTGAGAAAAATGGTATCGATTACCAGGTTGACCCCGGAGAGGGGGTCTTTTACGGGCCCAAGATCGATATCAAAATCAGGGACGCCATAGGCCGCGAGTGGCAGTGCAGTACCATACAGGTTGACTTTAACCTTCCCGAAAGATTTGATATTAACTATATAGGGTCTGACGGCCAGAAACACCGGCCCATCATGATTCACCGGGCGCTCCTCGGCTCCCTGGAACGGTTTATCGGGATATTGATAGAACATTACAGCGGAAAGTTTCCTGTGTGGCTAGCACCTGAGCAGATTATTATCTCCTCAGTGGGTGAAGACCAGGCGGAATATGTTGCGGAACTTCGCAACAGGCTCCTCTCTGAGGAGATTCGTGCCGAGATTGACATACGCAATGAATCTATAGGATATAAGATTCGTGAGGCCATTTCCCGTAAAGTTCCCTATATCGGGGTTATTGGCGCAAAGGAAATGGAATCAGGCTCCCTTTCACTCCGTCTCAGGGGCGAAAAGGAATCAGAGTCAATCAGTATCGAAGATTTTATCAAGCGCATCCATGAGGATGTGAAGTCTAAAAATTAAGAGCGGGCTCCCTGCCGGGGATTCCACGGGGCTTTTTATGCTCTGATGCTAAAATTTCATCGATTCTAAGAAAATATTGTTGATTTTATGCCGGATGCCCCTGCATGCTGACCGTGTATCAAATTTTTATAGAGACGGGGGTGTCATTACATTGAAGAAAGGGAGAAGACCTCAGAAGGACAGGTCTGAGAAGTACCGAATCAACGAAGAGATAAAGGCAGAAAAAGTAAGACTGGTTGGCGGTGAAGAAGAAGCCGTGGTTGTGCCAATTGCAACGGCTCTTGAAATGGCACGTGAGCAGGAACTTGATCTTGTGGAGATTTCACCGAATCAGGATCCCCCGATAGCAAAAATCGTAGATTACAGTAAATTCAAGTTTGAGCAGACAAAAAAAGCAAAAGAAGCCAAGAAAAGGCAGAAAATAATACATGTAAAAGAAATCAAGATGCGTCCTGCCATTGATACGCATGATTTTGAGCATAAAGTAAAACATGCCCGTGAATTTCTCGAAAAGGGTGACAAAGTAAAATTTACTCTTATGTTTCGCGGGCGCGAAATGGTCCATCCCGACCTCGGGTTTGATGTTATGAAACGGATACAGTCAGAACTCGATGATCTGATTGTTGTAGAAAAAGCTCCTTCACAGGAAGGAAGAAATATAACCATGGTGGTCTCCATGAAAGCAGGTGCGAAGAAATAGCCTGTATGCAGAAATATGACCGCCTTTGCAGAGATTAAGAGGAGAAAGCAATGCCCAAGATTAAATCAAATAGCGGAGCCAAAAAAAGGTTCAAAATAACAAAAAATGGAAAAATCGTGCGCGCAAAGGGATTCAAGAGTCACCTTCTTGAGAGAAAATCACCCAAGCGAAAAAGAGGCCTGCGCGGAAAAACCATTAACAGTGAAGCTGAACTGAAGCGCGTAAAAAGGATGCTTCCCTACGCTTAATATCGTGTGAAAAATCAGTCATCGGGATACGAGGCAGGGGAAAGAAAGAGAATAATATACATTCCTCCCTGTTTCTGTCAAAAGGGCTGGTGATCATATACCGAAAGGAGACGTACCAAAATGCCAAGAGCAACAACAGGACTCGTGCACCAGAAGAGGGCCAAAAAGGTTCTCAAAGACGCAAAAGGTTATTACGGTGCCCGCAGTAAACTGTACAGAACAGCAAAAGACGCCCGGCGTCGCGCCCTTCAGAATTCCTATAAGGATCGAAGGCGTAAAAAAAGAGACATGCGGGCTCTCTGGATTACCCGTATTTCCGCCGGTGCCAGGCTGTGTGATACTTCCTACAGCCGTCTTATCGCAAACATGAAGGCAGCCGGTGTCACTATCAACAGAAAGATGCTTGCTGAACTGGCAGTATCAGATTTTAATACCTTCAAGAAAATAGTCGAAACCGTTAAGTAGCAGAAGGCCTCTCGAAAAAGGCCGGAATTATGAAAAAAACGGTGAGAAAAAAAATCAGCGCTGCAGCAGTGGCGCTGATTTTTTCTTTTTGTGTACCTGTCTTTGCCGGCATGATTTTTACCGATACTATTTACACAATTCCTGAAGAAAAACTCGAAGCCGGCATATCCCTGGAATGTATTCATGTGGATGAACCTTTTCATAAAGAGAAGATCAGTCTCGGTTTCGGTATACTTCCTTCTCTCTCCCTCTGGCTCGAGATGGAGTTTCTCCACAGGGGGCCGGTGACTTTTAAAGAAAATACCCTGGGTGATTCATTTCTGCGTCTCTGGTACTACCTGGGAGATTACATGGATGACCGCTTTCATATGGGCCTGGGCTTTCGTTTTCGGCTTCCCACGGGACCGGATGCGTATGAGAGTGAGACATGGAGAAATCTTTCGCTGGGGCAGAATGAATTTCTCTGCAGCTTTGTGTTCCAGGCTGACCTGCCGGGGCATATCTTTCTTCATGGTAATGCAGGCTATGTCTTCAGGCAGGAGAAAAACAGGTCCTTTTACGGCGGTTTACACCTTAATCCCCTGGAGGGAAAGACCTGGGCCAGTGTATTCGGCCTCAATCCCGCCGACGGGGACGCCTTTTTTTACTACCGGAATTTCAAGAATGACTATTTTTTCTTTTCCCTGGGGCTCAATACTGATTATCTCTATCCCTTTGTCCCCTCTTTTGAGATATACGGTTCTGTACGGCCATATCGGGGAAATATTACCGAGGATGATTTCCCCATCGAGGGGGGAGGTGTCGACCCTGTTCTATTCGGTTTTGAAGTGCGGTACTTCTTTACCCGTGAGTTATATACAAGTCTTTACGGGGCCGTCAATCCTCTCTGGCAGAGGGGGTACCTTAAGGCTTTCTACGGTATCTCCTTCAGTGCAGAATTTTAGGGACGGCGCTTCATCTTTCTGCCATTGCATTTTCGGTTAACGGGCCCTTTCATGGGCGATGCTCCGGCCGCAGCTCGAGGCCGGGAAAGGGCATAATATGCACCCATAATATTATTTTGTTGAAGCCGTCTTATATACTTGACTTCGATTTTTTTCTGTGTATAGTGGAAATGGTGTTATTATTGTCTCAATCAGTGCAGCGGGATTGTCGAAAAGTTAAAAGAGACGGGTATATAGACAATATGTGGCTGTTCGAAATATATTCATTGTATGTTTTTTCACGGAGGTACCAGTATGATAACCATGCAGCAACTTGAAGAGCTTGAAAGCAGAGTAGTAAAGGCATTGCAGCTGATCGGAGATCTCCGTTCGGAAAATGCAAAACTTGAAAGCGATAATGAAACTCTCAAGGGAGAAGTCGAAGAAGTTAAACTGACTCTTGAAGAAAAAGAGCAGGAAATCGCCCGCATCAAAAAGGAACTTGAAGCGACAACCCAGGAGCTTCAGGATATAAAAGACCGCGAAGAGATCCTCGAGAAAAAAATTATTGCCCTTCTTGGCAAACTCGATGTTCTCCAGTCTGGTGAAGCACCCGCAGCTGCATCAGAACCCGCTGCAGCAGCAGCGCCTCCTGTAGAGCCTGCACCGGCGCCTGCAGAGGAACCGGCGGCAGCTGAACCGGCTCCTGCAGTCGAGACACCTGTCCCGGTTGAAGAAGAGCCGGTTGTTGAAGAAACAGCACCGTCTGATGATGTCAGTGTCGAAACCGTTGATACTTCCGCATCAGCACCTGCTGCAGAAGAAGACGATGACATTATTATTATCGATGATGAAGATGATGGCGGTTTCGACGATATATCCGTCGCTTCAGATGTAGAGGACGAAGACGAAATCATCCTTCTCGATGATGATGAAGATGAAATTATTATAGATGACGTTGAAGATGAAACCATAATCGTTGATGAGACAGAGGCTCCTGCGGCCCCGAAAGAAGAAGCAAAAGCAGAAGCTAAAAAAGAAGAAGAGATCGTTATCGATGACGATGATGAGTTTCTCATCGTCGAAGAAGACGAAAAATAGAAGAGTGGCAGGGTGATCTTCAGTGGAGACCAGTAAAGTCAAAGTTACCATTTTTGGACAGACCTACACTATCAGGGGTGACACGGAACCGGAATATATCCTGCAGCTGGCAGATTACGTCAATACAAAGATGTCAGAAGTCAGTGCGGGAATTGCCAGCAGTAATTCCACCCATGTTGCCATCCTGGTGGCCCTGAATATCGCTGATGAGTACTTTCAGTTGAAAAAATTAAAAAGCGGGTCTGAAAACGCCCTTGAAGAGAAAACGCGCAACCTTATTTCTCTCCTCGATGACGGCCTCATCGGAGACAGTTTTTCGCTTTCGGAGAACTGAAAATTCTGAGCCGGCAATATTTTTTCATTTTTTTTTGCCGGTTTTTTCACCTTTCCTTAACAAATCCAGTATATACCATGTCAGGATATGCAACAGTACAATGAAATGACTGATGAAGGTCTTGTTGAACTCTTTCACGGGGGAGATGAAGAGGCCTTCAATGAGATATACAGGCGATATTCGTCACGGCTGGTAAAGGTAATTTATTATTACGTGGGTGACATGGACAGCGCTGAAGATGTCCTTCATGAGACATTTATGAGAATGATACGTCATCTCCACACCTTTAAAAAGGGCCGTGCCTTTTCGTCATGGATTTTCCAGATTGCCGTTAATTGCAGCAAGAACCATTTAAAGAAATCGCGCCGCAAGGATGAACTTTTTGAAAAAATGGTCTTTCGCAGTAAAGAAGGGAAATTTGAATCACCTTCGCCTGAAGAGGAGCTGATGAGCAATTTCGAAGTCGAATCATTCAACTCCGCCGTTGAAAAAATCCATCCCCGTTTCAGGGAGGTGCTTCTCCTGCGTATCGAGGGGGATTGCAGGTATGCTGATATTTCACGAATCCTGGGATGTTCTGAAAGAACAGCCAAGTGGCGGATGAAAAAAGCAGTTGAACTGATTGTGCATGAACTGAAAGAACTCAAATGTTTACAATAGTACAATAGATGAAAAGAATGAGAGAACTGAGCGACATACTTGAAAAAATTCTTAAAAAGAGGCCCTATCGGCATCTTTCACATGAAAAGGTAGAGGTCATCTTCCGTTCAGTGTCGCTGAATGAACCCGATAAAGATTTTTCTCCCGAAAGGGTCCTGGCGCGGATAAGGGCGGATATGCCCCGAGCCGGCACACCGGCACCGCGGCCCCTCTGGCAGCGGCCGTCACTGGCAGCGGCAGCCCTGCTTTTCCTGGTTTTTTCTTTTTTCACTGCCAGGTCTTTTATCCAGCAGGATGCCCCGGGAGTGCGCCTTCTTCCTGTCAGGGGCAGGGCGCACATTGTGAAGGCAGGCACAGGGGACCGTGAAAAGCAGAAAAAGATACCTCTTACCGGTGAGTTTCGTATTGCCGCGGGAGAGGGTATCGAGACCGGAGCAGGTTCTTCTGTCGATGTTTTCATGGGGGGGGAAGTCATACTTCGCGCGGGAGAGAAGAGCAGGCTGGTGGTGAAAAACTTCCAGCATACCCGAAAAGACTATCGCCTGTCTCTCTATCTTGAACGTGGCAGCCTTATCGCTGCCGTAAAAAAACAAAGAAAAAAAGACATCGTGACCATCACCACGGACAATTCAGTCACACAGGTGCGGGGGACCCTCTTCTCCGTGAAAATAAACGAAAAGGGGCTGACGCAGGTGAATCTCTACGAGGGGAAACTCCAGGTATCTGCCCGTACCGATGGCCTTTCTCCGCAGGTAAAGAAATCTATTCGTACTGAACCGGTTTTTCTACACGAGGGGCAGTTCTGCCGTATCGCGCCTCCGGGCAGGGCAAAGGCTCCTGTTCCCCCTGTGGCACCTCTGAACAAGGTGTATGGCAGTGAGGAAAAGAATCTTGCCGGCTTTGCCAGGGACCATGATAAAAAACTTGGCAGGAAAGCCCTGCAGGCAGTGGCCCGTTACAGCCACGTGATGCAGAAAGGAAAGGTCGTGGAAAGGGGCTCTGACAGGAGAAGCGCCCGTTACGTTTTTGCCCTTGACCGGCAAAGGGGCATGGTTAAGGTAAGAGAAGACGGTGTAGTCCGGGTCAATGGGGCACAGCGGATTTTATGGCAAAGGCGTGCAGCCCTTAATACCAGAGTGAGGCCCGTGATGAAGGGGAACAGCCTCTATTTCGCTCTTGACGGGGGTAAGGTGGGAAAACTTTTCCTTGAGAACGGTACTATGGCATGGGAAAGGGGGATTGACGGCGGCCCTGTTCTTTCTCTTCTTTCGGGGGGGAAGTTTATCTACCTGGCGGCGAAAAAAGGGCATTTCTACTGTCTGAAAAAAGACGGAAGTTTTCTCTGGAAAAACAGTGCCGAAAGAGCCTTTACCGGTATTTCAGCGTTGACTGATTGTATCTATTTTGCCGCCCTTGAAGGGGGCGGGATTCTTGGCTTTGACCGTCTGCGCGGCATCAAGGTCATCAGAAAGAAGTATTCCGGCAGAATCGTCTGTCTTTCTGTCCATGGCAGCCGTGTCTATATTGTTACGGCTTCAGGCAGGGTCACAGCCTATAACTACCGGGGTGATGAAGAGGCCTGGAAAAGGGATGTCCAGGGGAGCCCTGTTACCGGCTGTACTGCCGCTGGTGACGGATTGTTCTTGTTTCAGAAAAAGGGTGCGGTCACGCGCATCAACCAAAAGGGGGCAGTAGCCTGGAAGAGAGAGACCGGGGGGCCCCATATGGCCCTGCCCCGTATCGATGGAGAGAGGGTCTATATCCTGACCAGGGAGCTCTTTATTGTTTTGAACCGCAGAACCGGAATGGAAGAATGGACCCTTGTGGTGCCCCCTGTGGTTAAAGAGAATTTTGGGCTTACAGGAGACCATGTTTTCTTCTTTTCCCGTCAAAAGGGGCTCCATGTTCTGAAAAAATAAAAATGCCACTGGTCCCGGCCTGCCGGTATCAATGTGTTTTTTTTAGTGTTCCTTTTGGCTTTCGGGTCTTTCGTTGACAAAACAGTCATTCCTTCTAAAAAGTACTTGAAATATGGTTTCTTTTTTTTAAAATTTAGTATTGATACGTCCGACGGGTAATATAGACTTGTCTCAGCCTTATGACATTGATAACAGAGTGAGAGAATAATGGATCTTAGCGAAATTTTGAAAAAGCAGGAAAGTGAAAGCGCCGAAACCAAAGGTGACCAGGTTGTTGTTGACGTTGATGAGGTGCAGGGAGACGTCAATATTATTCAGCTGGTAAGTTTTGTTATCGACGAAGTGGAGTATGGTGTTGATATTCTTTCCGTTCATGAAATTCTACGGATTCCAGAAATCACACGGCTTCCCAATACTCCCCCTTTCATCAAGGGGGTCATCAATCTTCGGGGAAATGTACTGCCCGTTGTGGATATACGAAACCGTTTCGGTTTTCCCAGGGGCAAACTGACAGACCTGACGCGCATTATTGTCATTGAAACGGCTGACAAACAGGTGGGTCTCCTGGTGGACAATGTACATCAGGTGGTCAGAATTCCTGATACTCATGTTGATCCTCCCTCAGACCTTCTCGAAGGGGTATCCGAAGAATTTATTCTGGGGATAGGTCGTCTCAAGGACCGGTTGATTGTCATTCTCAATACGTCCAATATTATTTTTGATGGTGAAGAGCTTGAAGAGCAATATCAGAAAGACGAGAAAGTCACACTTATCCAGTAGGGATCAGGTGATTGATCTATGACTGGACCTGTTGTATGATAACCGGCAGGGAGGCAGGGCCTCATTCTCCGGATTTGAGACAGGTTTACTGTATCGTGATCGTGAAAACAGGAGTGGAGTAATATTATGAGTTTTTCTCTCGGTGAATACCAGGACATTTTTCTTGAAGAGGCAGACGAACAGCTTCAGGAACTGAACCAGAATCTTCTTGAACTCGAAAAGAATCCAGAAGACAGTGATATAATCAACAATATTTTTCGCGCGGCTCACTCACTGAAATCTTCTGCCGCTTTCGTGGGACTCAATGATTTGAGTGATCTGGCACATAAAATGGAAAATCTCCTTCAGGGGATCAGGGATCAGACCATGCAGATCACTCCCGAAATTGTTGATGTCATATTCAAGTGTTTCGATGAAATCAATGGTGTTATTGAGACGGTCGCAGCGGGAGAAGAACCAACACAGGACCTTAACTGGATTATCGATGAAATCAAGGCAGTCAGCGAAAAGACACGGTCAGAAAAAGACAGTGCACAGGAAGCTGCAAAAGAAGGGGATACCGGGGTGTCGGTTCCCAAAACGACCCTTGATGCTGGAGAAATGAAGCAGATCAAGGGGTTTATAGACGAAGGTTTTAATTCTTTTGAGGTTACTGTTTTTATTGAACCCAATGCACAGATGAAATGGGTCAAGGCCCAGCTGGTTATCAGTAATTTAGAAAAAATTGCCACTGTTATAAAAACAGTTCCCTCTGTTGAGGGCCTCAGTGATGAAGACAATGACGTTTTCAAGGTAATACTCTGCACCAAAAGGCAGTTTTCTGATATATCAGGCGCATGTAATATCGATCAGATCAGCAGGATCGAAGTCAGGGTAATAACCTTTGAACGAAAAGAGAACAAGCTTGTTCTCAGGTTTGGTAATGTTGAAGAATTCGATCTTCAGGTGGAATCTAATGCAGCAGTTTCGACCGCTGATGCTGAAGAGAACGTGATGGAGTATCCGGATGCCGGGGAAGGGGATACTGATTCTGAAATTGAAACAGTGGATGTCTCTGAAAGTAAAAACACTGAAGGCCAGGATACGGATAAGCGCCGGGCTCCTGTTCTCAAGACCGTTAAGGTTTCTATTGAAAAACTTGACCAGCTGCTCAATAATGTGGGAGAGCTGGTTATCGCAAACTCAGGTTTCTACCGCCTTTACGAGGAAATCCGCAAGGTGGGAGGGGACAAGACCATTACCAATGAGTTCAAGAACAGAATGGAACAGATGTCCCGCATCGCAAAGGATCTGCAGACGGGCATTATGAAAACAAGGATGGTTCCCATCGGGCAGGTCTTTACCCGTTTCAACCGGCTGGTGCGTGACCTGGCAAAGGAACATGACAAGAAGATAGAACTGTTAATTCAGGGCGAAGACACCGAGCTTGATAAAAAGGTGATTGACGCCATCGGTGAGCCCCTGATGCATCTCATTCGGAATGCAATTGACCACGGTATTGAATCAACAGAGGTTCGTAAAAGCATCGGTAAATCAGAAATCGCCCATGTTACCCTTAATGCTCACCAGGGGGGGAACCAGATATTTGTAGAGGTCAGTGACGACGGCAGGGGCCTTGATGTTGAACAGATCAAGAGAAAGGTCATCGAGAAGCAGCTTGCCACTGTTGAGGCCCTGGCCAATATGGATAATACTGATATTTTTAATTTTATTTTTGCACCGGGTTTCAGCACTGCGAAAAAGGTGACAGACATTTCCGGCCGCGGTGTTGGTATGAACGTGGTCAAGGAGATTGTCAACGAGCTTAACGGCAATGTCAGCATTGAAACTGAAACGGGTATGGGAACACGATTTGTTCTGGCCTTCCCTTTGACCCTTGCGATTATCCCCGCCATTATGACACGGGTCAGAAACGAGATGTACGCCATACCCCTGTCGGATGTTAATGAAACCATAAAGATTTCTCAATCTGATATTACCACTATAGAGGGCCATGAAGTCATCAACCTGCGCGGTGAGATTCTTTCTCTTCTGCGCCTGAGCCGCTTCGTCGGGCGCAAGAGCGGCCTTAAAGAAGAGGAGAAGATTCCCGTTGTTGTAGTGCAGTACGGTAACAGAAAGATCGGGCTCATGGTTGATTACCTTGAGGGTAAGCTTGAAATCGTTATAAAGTCTCTGGAGCAGAACTATAGAACAGTGGAGGGCCTTGCGGGGGCAAGCATACTCGGTGATGGAAGTATCTGCCTGATTCTTGACGTTGCCGCCATGATTAATAAAACAATAGCAGACCAGGACCGCCTGACCCGTGTTGACTTCGATACATCCCTTCTTGATGATGAGGCGGAGATCGAGGAAGTTGAAGAAATTGAAGACTACAGGGTTGGCACGAAAGAAGAGAGACAGGCCAGAGTCGAAACAGGTGTCGGCAGGGAAGACGAAGAGCCGTTAACTGAAGCCCCTGCCGTGGAACCAGCACAGGAGGAGGGGCCTCCCGTTTCAGGTGAATTTCGCAGTTTTGTCGATGAAGAAAAGTCTTCAGGTGTGGAAACCAGGGAAACTACTGTAGAAGATAAGAGCCCGCTTTCTGCTGTTGATGAATCTGTCGCGGTTGAGGATGAAACTCCTGTTGTTTCTGCACCTTCTTATAGTGAAAAGGTTTATGAAGATGAAACGACCCCTGTTCAGGCAGCCGTTACTGACGAAGCGGTTTCAGGTGATGGACAGGATGTTGACGAAAAGGTGCATGAAGCCCTTGAAGACTTCCGCCAGGAACTAAAGCAGAATATTCAGTCTACCCTTTCTGACGGCAGTCCCAATGAGCATATGGTTTCATCCCTTGATATCTCACGTGAAGCCCTCAATGAATTTCAATTGATTGCAAACGTGGGGGCCGCCAATGCTGCAGAATCTCTTTCTAAAATTCTGAGCAAGCGTATTGACCTTTCTATACCTGAGGTAAATGTGTGGCCTACTGAAAAAATTCCTGAACACATCGGTCATATCGACAGTGCCTATATCGGTGTTATGCTTCCCGTAACCGGTGAGGCAGCAGGTACCATGCTTTTTATTCTGGATGAAAATGTCGGTTTTGAATTAATCGATATGCTCTATGGTGCCGGTGCGCAGGAGACACGAATGCTTAATGAGGATGGTGAGTCCGCCCTTATGGAGGTTACCAATATCATTGGGTCATCAGTTCTTAATGTTTTTGCTGAAAAGACCGGTCTGGCCATTAAGCCGGACGTGCCTGTCATTGTGCATGATTATATGCAGTCCATCATGGACAGTATTATTGTGAAATATAACATAAGTAATGATTATGCAATAGTAATGGATACTGCCTTTTATTTTGAAAATGATCAGGTCATTGGGAATTTACTATTACTGCCAGAAGCTGATTCTATGAAAGAGATGGTAGAAAAATTGAGGACGGCCAATGTCTGACCAGATTCGCGTACTTGTTGTTGATGATTCAGCTCTTGTTCGAAAAATAATTACTGACATTCTCCAAAGCGATCCCCATATTACCGTGGTGGGGACCGCTAATAATGGCAAATCCGCAGTGTATAAAAATCAGGAACTTGATCCTGATGTTATCACCATGGATATAGAAATGCCTGTCATGGACGGGCTCTCCGCCCTCAAGGAAATTATTGAAACACGCCCCCGTCCTGTTATTATGATGAGCGTGCTTACCCAGCATGGTGCGGATGCCACCTTCCGTGCCCTTGAACTGGGGGCGGTTGACTTTATTCCCAAGCCTTCATCGATGCTTTCGCTCTCCGTTGATGAAATCGGTGATCTTCTGATTTCCAAGATTAAGTCAATCTATAATCTTACAATCCCTTCTAAAAAACCGCGGGAGAAAAAAGCCGCCACCGAAGCCCTTGGGGCCGCTCCCCTCCCGGCCATGCCTGTCGGCAGAAAGAGCGATATTCTCGTTGGCATAGGAACGTCTACAGGAGGCCCATCTGCACTTTTACAGGTATTTAAGGGAATCCCTGAAAATTTCCCCTCTTCTCTGCTGGTGGTACAGCATATGCCTGAGGGGTTTACACGCGCTTTTTCGGAAAGGTTGGATTCAGCCTCTACTCTTTCTGTAAAAGAGGCTGAAGATGGCGATGAAATACAAAAAGGATGCGGCTATGTCGCTCCCGGGAATTTCCATATGCGGCTCGAGAAAAGGGGAGGAAAATATTCCATTCGTCTTGATAAGGGAGAGAAGGTTTCCGGGCATCGTCCTTCTATTGATGTCCTCTTCGAGTCTATGGCAGAAAATGCAGGGCGGGCCGTGGCGGTTATTATGACCGGCATGGGACGTGACGGTGCGGAGGGAATTAAAAAAATCAGGGCAAGGGGAGGAAAAACCTTCGCGCAGAACGAGGAAACGTCAGTGGTTTATGGAATGAACCGTGTCGCCGTAGAAAATGGTGCAATAGATGAAATTGTTCCGTTGAGAGAAATATCAAAAAAAATAGTTGAACAAATATGATATAGTGGTATCCTTTGAGGTAGATGAGAAATAATTTTTGTGAACTTCAACGTATATTTTGATTGCTTTTTACGTCAGTGTGCGGTGAGGTTGCTTATAGAAAGTCGGCGTATGATTGATGCAGAGAACGTGTGTAACGGATTATTTGACAATCAGCGATACGTTAATCAAATAATATACTGGAGATTATAAAATGGCCACAGTTTTGATCGTTGATGACGCAAAATTTATGAGAACCCTTGTCAAAGATGCTCTTGTTCCCGCTGGACATGAGATAGTGGGAGAAGCTGAAAATGGCAATGAAGCGGTTGATCTGTATAAAAAGCTGAAGCCGAATCTCACTACCATGGATATTACCATGAGGGAAAAGGATGGTATCGAAGCAGCGGAAGAAATTCTGGCCATCGATCCTGATGCACGCATCATCATGGTAACAGCCCTTGGGCAGGAAAACCTGCTCACCAAGGCAATAAAACTTGGCGTTAAAGATTTCGTGGTAAAGCCCTTTCCTCCTGAAAGACTTCAGAAAGCCGCTGAAAAGGCACTTTCGTAAAGAATAATACATATATTTTATACGGATACCCCTCAGAAAATTCAGAGGGGTATCTTTTTAGGTACTTGTTCTTTCTGTAGTGGTGATATTTCTCTTTACATTTGAGAAAAAACCGGATTTAAGCATTAATAATACATTAATTCATTTTTACAGAGAAAAATTATTGTAATTTTTCAGCATATTCCGCTTTGAGTGTATTCTCAGCAGAAATTTACCGGCTACCAGGAAAAACCACTATGGCAGAGGAATTAAAGGATACTTCCGCGGGGTCAGAAAAGGACCCCGGCTATGTGATCAGCATCGATAACTTCAGGGGACCCCTCGCGGTACTCTGGGATCTGATCAAAAAGGCAAAGATTGACATCACGGAAGTTTCCCTGGCGGACATCACAGATCAGTATATCAGCTACCTGAAAATGATGGAGCGGATGAACGTGCGCATCGCCTCAGAGTTTATCTGGATGGCGTCTGAACTTCTCTATTATAAGAGTAAGGCCCTCCTTCCCAGTGAGGATATCGAGGATGAATTCTTTACGCCTCCACTTCCCCCTGAACTTATTGAAAAGTTACTTGAATACAAGCGATACCAGCAGTCGTCACAGCTTTTTCGTGAAATGTGGGAGATGCAGACGGATGTCTATACGCGCGACCCTGACCCGGGTGAGCTCGGTACCGATGAGAACGATGATTATCTTGAAGTGTCTCTCTTTGATCTTTTAAAGGCCTTTGCCTCGGTTCTCGATTCGCAGTCTACTGTTGAGCAGGAGGAAATTGTTTTTGACGAAATTCTCGTTAGTGACAGAATCGAATATATTGCAGAACTTTTAAAAGAATCGGAATATATACTTTTTACACAGATTTTTTCGAAGCGTCCCGGCCGGGCGGAGATCGTGGCGTCATTTCTTGCTATTCTCGAGATGGCCAAGACGAGGGTGGCGCGTATTCTCCAGCATCGTGTTTTCGGCGAGATAAGGATTTACAGGAATTTTTCTTCAGAACAGGTGACATCCCCTGACGAAAATGAAGAAGAAAAAGATGAAGAAAAAAATTTCTGAAATATCAGGGCGCAATAACGAGGTATGATGGAAGATAAAGACAGGGAAATGACCACTGCCGCTGAGGGCAGCGTGGAAGAAAATGAAAAAGAAAATGTCGCCACCAGGGAAGAAGAAAAAAACTCCCCCTCTGAAACTTCAGATAATGAGAATACTGAAGACAGCGATGAAGATGCCGCGGAAAGGGACGAGCATGAGTTGAAGGGTCTTTTTGAGGCGGTCCTGTTTTTGAGCAACGAGCCGGTGTCTGTTTCTTTTTTTGTGAAAAATTTTTCAGTGGACCCTACCCAGGCAAAGATTATTCTCGATACCCTTATTGATGATTACGAGGAGAGGGACAGCGGAATTCTCCTCGTTGAGATTGCCAGTGGATTTCAGTTTGTCACAAATGCCCGTTATGCTGACCAGCTGAGGCATGCCCTGGGCATGAAAAGGCGTGATTCTCTTACAAAGGGAATGCTTGAAACCCTTTCCATTGTCGCCTACAAACAGCCTGTTGTTATGGCTGAGATTGACGAACTTCGCGGGGTCTCTTCGCGAGTCATGGTGGCAAACCTGATGAAGCGCAATCTTCTCAAACCCGTTGGCCGAAAGGATGTTCCAGGCAGGCCCCTTGCCTATGGAACGACAGATGAATTTTTGAGGCTTTTTGGACTGAATAGACTTTCTGATCTTCCCAGGCTTTCAGAAATAAAGGAGTTTTCTCTCGACAGTGAACCGGGAGAAGTTTCGTATAACGGCGGAGAGAATGATTGACGAAAAATTTTTTCAGGCAGTCATAAGCCTGCGCAATGAATACAAAAAAAGGTATCAAAAGGATAACTCCCCTCGCGGCTGCGTTGATATTCATGGTGACCAGTCTTCGCTCCGGGAGATGATCGACTCGTTTTCCGGTGACGCGGGGGAGCGAAACATTCTCAAAAAAATTTCAACCCTGATCCTTGCCGATGCCGCATCAGCCGCCTCGCCCCTTTCGGTGGCCTTTCTCGGGCCGGAGGGAACCTTTACCAGTCAGGCGGTGGTTAATTTCTATGGAGACGGGGTGACGCGTCTTCCCCAGAAGACAATCAGTGATGTCTTCAGGGCTGTAGAAACGGGTAATGCCGCGTGCGGTGTTGTGCCTGTTGAAAACAGCACCGAAGGGGCGGTGACCTTTACCCTCGATGAGTTGATGGAGACTGACCTGAAGATTATTGCCGAACAGTATATGCGTATATCCATGTGTCTTTTGGCAGGGGAAGAAAACAAAGGCCGGGTTATACGTATCTATTCTCATCCCCAGCCGGTGGGACAGTGTAAGGTGTGGCTGCGAAGAAATTATCCCGACGCTGAAATTATTGTCGTTGATTCAACAACCCGCGCTGCCGAATCTGCCCGTGAAGATGATGCCTCTGCCGCTATTGCCGCGGAGATCGCCGCATCCCTTTATGGTCTCGAGGTTCTGGCCCGCGGTATCGAGGATTCACGGCAAAACGCAACCCGGTTTTTTGCCATAGGAGACAGGCTGCAGAAACCAACGGGCAATGATAAGACAAGCATTGTCTGCGCAATAAAGGACCGCCCGGCGGCTCTCTCCCGCCTGCTTGAACCCTTTTCAAAAGCGGGGATTAACATGACAAAAATAGAATCGCGCCCTGATAAAAAGAAGATGTGGGAGTATAATTTTTTTATCGATTTCATCGGTCACAGAGACGATGAATCAGTACGCCGTACCCTTGACGAAATAAAGGATGAAACAATTTTTCTTAAGATTCTCGGGTCCTATCCCGTGGGACGTTCTCTTTAAGGTCTCTGCTGTCTTAAAAATGATTCCTGTTTTTTTTAAGGCAGAGGGGCGAAAGTTTAAAGTGGGTTCCCCTTTTTTTGTAATAAAAGTAAGGGACGGATGAAAGCAGAAATGAAGTAAGGAAGTAACTATGACATCAAAGAAAAAATTTGTCGTCGCCGTAGACGGTCCTGCCGGTTCAGGCAAGAGTAGTGTCTCAAAAGAAGCGGCCATTGCCCTGAACCTCAAGTATATCGATTCAGGGGCCCTTTACCGGTCTGTTACATGGTACTTTCTTGAAAGCCATGAAAGACTGACACCTGATATCGATTTCGGTGCAGGCCTTGGAAACATCGAACTTCGCCAGGTTTTCAATCCTGATGGTTCTGCTGAATCCTTTGTTAACGACCGGGATGTGACGCATCTTATAAGAAATGAAAAAATAACAGGAAATATTGGTGTTGTTTCCGATGACAAATGTGTGAGAGATTTTGTAAACAGGACTCTGCGGGAGTGGGCCCGGGATAGTGCTATCATAATGGATGGCAGGGATATTGGTACGGTTGTCTTCCCCGATGCTGATTGTAAAATTTATCTGGATGCTTCAGTAGAGGTGCGCGCCGAGAGACGCCTGAAAGAATATCGCGAAATGGGAAAAAATGTTGACGAAAATGACATCAAAAAACAGATTATACAGCGAGATACACAGGATAAAAGCCGTTCCTTCGGTGCTCTTAAAAAAGCTGATGATGCCGTTGTTATTGATACTTCAATGATGAGTAAAGATGAGGTTGTCAATGCCATCGGCAAAATTATAGAAAGCAGAAAAAATTAATAAGGGATTAGTTGAGCTGTCGCTCAGAAACGACGATTCAACTGATGAATAATTGTAAAGGTGACCAGCTATGGATCAGTTCACAGAAGAATTCAATGAATCTATCGATATGGAGCATGTTGCAGACTCCGCGATGGAAGAGATCAGGCCGGGGTTGATTGTCAATGGTGAGATTGTCACAGTAGATTCAGACTATGCCTATGTCAGTGTTGGCACAAAATCAGACGGTAGAATTTCATTGAATGAGTTTGATGAACCTCCCCAGATTGGTGATGTTGTTGAGGTGATGCTTCAAAACAGGCGCCTCGTTGACGGTGTTTACCAGTTTTCCGCTAAAGCCGCCAGGGAAGAAAAACTCTGGGGTGATTTTGTCGCCATCTATGGTAACGGTACCGATACCATAAACGGCAGGGTCATTGCCGCAACGAATAAGGGCAAGCTGGTCAGCTGTGCCGGGATGACAGCCTTTCTCCCCTTTTCTCTCAGCGCCGATCTCAAGGGCGAATCTGAAACAGAAGAAGAAATTTCTTTTAAGATAAAGAGTATTGATAGAAAGAAAAAGTCAATTGTACTTTCACGTAAAGACTACCTTGATGAAGAGAACCAGGCACGGTGGCAGCATTTTATTTCCAATTACAGTGCAGGGGACCGTATTCAGGGCAAGGTTATCAAGTTTGTTGAGTTCGGTGCCTTCGTCAGGGTCGAGGGGATCGATGCACTGCTGCACCGTAATGACATGTCATGGAAAAATGTTTTTAAACAGCGAAAGATTCTCAAGCTAAACGAAGAACGTGAATTTCTTATTCTCAATATTAACCAGGAAGAAGGAAAGATATCCCTGGGCCTTAAACAGCTTATGGCTGATCCCTGGGATACTATCGAAGAGAATCTCCAGGTGGGAGACGTGGTAAAGGGAACAGTCGTGACCATTGTCAACATGGGGGCCTTTATCGATATTGGTAATGATATCGAAGGCTTTCTGTCAAACAGTGAACTTTCATGGACCAAGAACAACGCTTCTGCGAAGGATATGCTTCAGAAGGGCCAGGAAATCGATGTTGCTGTTCTGGATATTATCAAGGATGAGAAAAAACTTGTTCTCGGTTACAAGCAGTGCCATGATAATCCCTGGGAAACAATTCATGAAAGGTTTCCTGCTGGTTCTGTACATACCAGGAAAATAAAAAAGATTGTTAAGTTCGGCCTCTTTGTTGAGCTCGAGGAGAATATTGACGGACTTGTGCATATTTCAGATATTTCCTGGGACGATAACAGGGTTAACCTTGAGGAGACATTTACTGCGGGTCAGGAAGTTGAATTCAAGATACTTGATATAAAGAACAGTGAAATGAAAATTGCCTGTGGAATCAAGCAGCTCTCCAGGTCTCCCTGGGAGGAAATAGCTGAAAAATACAGGCCCCGCATGAAGGTTGATGGTACCATTTCTGGAATTACCCAGTTCGGCCTTTTCGTGAAACTCGAAGAAAATGTTGAAGGACTTGTTCATATTTCCGAAGTCTCTAAAACACGCATCGAAAATTTAGAGGAGCATTTTTCTCCCGGTGATCCGGTTCAGGCGCTGGTTCTTGGTGTCGATGTTCAGAAGAAACGGTT
Source organism: uncultured Leptospirales bacterium (assembly GCA_964534225.1). Lineage (GTDB taxonomy): Bacteria > Spirochaetota > UBA4802 > UBA4802 > UBA5550 > CAZHNW01. Next base: position 34,843 of record CAZHNW010000021.1, read on the forward strand.
GAGCCTGAGTCTTAAACAGTATGACATGATCGCCGAGAAGGAAGAACTCGACAAGATACTTAAAGAAACACGTCCAAGTACTGTCACCCTTGGTGAAATGGTCAATCTGAAGCTGGGGGAATAATTCAGCATGGCAAAAATTAAAGTACGTAAACAGATTGATATTGGAAGAAATCCGGTAGAAAGAATACTGATGAAGATCATGGACTTTCTGAAGGAAAATCAGAAAGTCACCATTTACATTCTCGGGGGAATTTTTCTTTCGGCAGTTGTGGCTATCGCCGTTGCCGTAATCTTCGAGGTGCGTGGAGAAAAGCAGCGCATTTTTTACGAAGAAATTATGGATAACTATTATAAGAACAGAAACGATAGAAAGGTAATCGAAAAGAGCATTGCTGATTTAAAAAAACTTTCAGACAATGCCTGGTTCGGTTTTACCTCTGAAATGCCCTACTATGTGATGGGCAATCTTTACTTTGAATTGAAGAAATATCCAGAGGCACGGAAAAATCTTCTTAAATTTGCCGGTATGACTTCTTCTGATATGTTTGCCCCCCTTGCTTACCTTAAGGCGGCACTGGCAAGTGAAGAAGAGGGTAAGCTTGACAGTGCCCTTGCAGCCTTGAAAAAGCTTGAAAAGGAAGACCCGGAAGGCCTTATTGCCGATCAGGTTCTCTATAATACAGGCCGTATTCTTATCATGAAAGGTAATGTGGCAGAGGGAAAGGCCTATCTCAGAAAGGTTATGGCCCTTTTTCCCCGGTCACCCCTTGTGCGCAAGGCAAAACAGCGTATCATTCTGGCGGAGCGAAAACAGGTGCCTTGAGGTTCATCAGAACTTTTTCGAAATTTAATTTGACATATCAGGGCCCAATAATCACTATTGCCCAGTATTTGAAAGACCATTCATTTAGCGGAAAAAGTATTTCTATTATCAATACATGGAGTTGAACTGTGGCTGTACCTAAGAGAAGAAAATCAAAATCCAAGTCAAGAATGAGAAGATCACATGACGCAATCGGCATACCTTCACTGCGTCCATGTTCAAAGTGTGGTTCTTTTACAGTCCCTCATCGTGTGTGTCCTGAATGCGGCCACTACAAGGGTGAACTTGTCGTAGAGAAAAAAGTAAAAATTTCTGACTGACAGAGAAATTCACTTTATTTCTGGAAGGGATGCGGAGAATAGCATCCCTTTTTGCATTTACTCTTGACAGAACGCCCTTTAGCTGTAACATCTGCTAATCAACGGTACGGGCTGGAGGTTTTAGATGGACGCGATATTTGAAAAAGTTAAAGAAATCATCATCAAGCAGTTAAATATTGAAGAGTCTGATGTAACCAATGATGCCTCTTTTGTAGATGATCTCGGGGCTGATTCGATTGATTCTGTCGAACTGATCATGGCCTTTGAGATGGAATTCAATATCGAGATTTCCGAAGAGGATGCTGAGCGTTTTCAGACGGTTGACGACGTAGTGAAGTATATCGCCAAAAAAAAATAAAAGGCATATCCCGCTGCCGTGTCCTGTCCGCGCAGAATAGGGATTTGCTATAGATTATATAATGAGTTATGGCTAAACAGGACAAGAAAATTAATTCAGTCAGTAATCGCAAAAATAAAAGAAGCCGCCTCAGGCAGCTTGATAAACTGCAGACCACCCTGCGCGTAAAGTTTAAGGATAAACGCCTTCTTGGCAGGGCCCTTGTACATCGTTCATACATTAATGAGTCAGGCTCATCTGTTAAGGACAACGAGAGACTCGAGTACCTTGGAGACTCTGTTCTGGGCCTTGTTGTCAATGAATACCTTTTTAAACATTTTGAGGATTACCACGAGGGAGACCTTGCCAAGATAAAATCTGTTGTTGTCTCCGAGGAAACCCTTGCCAAGGTTGCCAGGGAACTCAATCTCGGCAGTTTTATTTTAATGGGAAAGGGCGAAGAGATGAGCGGGGGAAGAAAAAGATCATCCATTCTCGCCAATACACTGGAGGCGGTTATCGGGGCCATTTACCTCGACTCCGGCCTCAAGGAATCGCGCCGTTTTATTCTTGGCCTCATGAAAGGGGACATTGAACGCGTAGATAACCTTACTTACCAGAGAGACCCTAAGACCACACTCCAGGAATATGTGCAGAAGAAATACAAGGAGAGGCCTGACTATGATGTGGTGGAAGAAAAGGGACCTGACCATCAGAAGGAATTCTATGTTCAGCTTTCGATTCATGGGAAAAAAATTGCCATGGGAAAGGGCAGCAGTAAAAGAAAGGCAGAAATGCATGCCGCCAACCAGGCCCTGAAAGCCCTTGAGAAAGGAGCACTTGATATTTAATGACGCCTGAACAGGAACCCCGTGTCAGAGTAGCAGGAATCATCATTGAGGGAGAGAAGGTTCTCCTTGTCTCCCACCGGAAAGATGGCGCAGTCTACTGGCTTCTGCCGGGGGGCGGGGTTGATTACGGAGAGTCCCTGGAGGAGGCCTTGAGGCGTGAATTTCTCGAAGAGCTGAATATTCATGTCAGAGTTGACGATCTGGCGATGCTCTGTGATTCAATTGATCCCGAAGGCAACCGCCATGTAATAAATATCTGTTTCTACTGCCGGTATCTCCATGGTGAAATGGCCCTTGGTGCTGACGAGAGGCTGGCCGGCTTTCAATATTTTTCCGCACCAGAAATCAAAGATATTTTGATTCATCCCCCTGTAAATAAAAAACTTATAGAGTTTCTTGTCGGTAAAGGGGACATTCAGTATCTGGGTAAACTATGGCAGAAATCATGACAAAAATTGAAGTTAATGCGGGATCCGTTTCGTATCCCTACAGGGTGGGAGACAGGTTTCTCAATTTAGAAGAACTTATTAAAGAGAACGGAAAAGCTGAAAGGACTGGACTGGTTATCAGCCAGCGGGTCTATGATCTTCACAGGGAATATATCGAGTCAACCCTGCCGTCGCAGCAGTCCTGTGATATTTTTTGTATGCAGGATGACGAGGAGAACAAGAGTTATTCCCACGCTGAGGGGTTTCTGCAGGGGCTGGTGAAAAAAGGCTATGGCAGAAACTCACTGCTCATCGGTATCGGCGGCGGTGTTGTAGGAGATTTTACCGGTTTTCTCGCTGCGGTCTACATGAGGGGAATTTCCGTGATACATGTGCCCACAACACTTCTCTCAATGGTTGATTCGAGTATCGGCGGCAAGGTTGCCGTTAATTTAAATGTAGGTAAAAATATCGTGGGGGCCTTTCATCAACCTTCAGCTGTGGCCAGTGATGTCTCTTTTCTCGATACCCTGCCCGATGAAGAATGGCAGAATGGTCTCGCCGAAATTGTAAAGCATGGACTCATTGGTGATTCAGCAACCCTCAACTGCCTTGAAAGAATCAGTCCCGCTGATCTTAAAAAGAAAGATGTTATAATGGAACTTATTGGTGCTTCTGCTGCTTTCAAGGCCGGTGTTGTTGAAAAAGATGAAAAGGAGAGCGGCCTGCGCGCCATATTGAATTTCGGCCATACCGTTGGGCATGGACTCGAATCACTTCTTGAGTTTACCGGTATCAGTCATGGCGAGGCAGTAGCAGCGGGAATGGTGGCGGCCACGGAGATGTCACGGCGTACAGGCCTGCTGCCGGATAGTGAGGCAGAAGGGATTTTTTCTCTCATGGAGAGATTTCTTCCCCGACAATATAACTATGATTTTTCTGCCCGTGATATTCTTGACCATATGAAATATGATAAAAAGAACAAGGGGGGCGAAATTAATTTTGTTCTTCTCCAGGGGATCGGACTTCCCCTTATTGATAAAAAAGTGAATGAAAATATAATCCTTGAATCACTGAAACTGATTTTGAAACAGTAAGGAACAATTAATGCCTGAAACTGTTAAATATACAATGAAGGAATTTGAGGGCTTCAAGGTCCTTGAACTCGACAGTAATCTTTCCTCCTATAATATTATGGGTTTTGAGAAGGTGGTGAAGGAAATCTGCCTGCGGGAAAGCCTCATCATCAATTGTGAAAGAGTTGATATCGTATCCTCCGCGGGGCTTGCCTCTCTCGTGGAGGTCTCCCAGTTTGCCAGGGAGAATGACCGAAGGGTTATTCTCGTCTGGGCCTCACGGGATATTTCACGCCTTGTGGAAATGACCGATAATTACGGTTTTCTTATTTTTGCTGAGTCCCTTGAAGAAGCGGTCACCAAGATTCAGTATTATACCTGATCCATCTGAAATCAGTTTTCCGGAAATATATGTATTTCCGGCCTGCCATTATAAATATTGCGCGAAACGAATATTTCTGTACCCAGGTAATGTGACAGGAGCGGCGCGGTGATGCGGCTGGTGTTAATAATGTCGATGAGCTGTCCATCCTGAAGAATAACCATTGAATCGCATACCTGTGCGAGAAAGCTGATGTTGTTCGAGGCAATAAAAATATTTCTGCGGCCGTCGGAGACATAGCGGTTCATCTGGCGTATCAGTACCTTGATCTGTGCCGGCGACAGGTTGTGTACCGGTTCATCAAAGAGCATGAGGGGGGTTTCCCTGCTGAACTGGCATGCCAGGGAGGCAAACTGCCGGGTTCCCCCGGAGAGGTTTTTGAGGGGGAAGTTGCGGAAGTCCTGAAGGCCGAAACCCTCGATATATTTTTCAATGATTTGCAGGTCAAGATCGGAAAGGGGCTTAAAAATTTTTTTATAGGGCATGCGTGAAAGGTGAAGAAAACTTTCAAGTGTTTCGTCATGGTTGCGGGGGGTCATGAGTGTATTTAAGGAGACGAGCTTAAGCAGTTCTTTTCTCTGGATGTTTTTTGTTGAAAAGTGCTGAATCGTCAGTTCTCCCGTGAATGGAGTATGCTCCCCGCTGAGAAGTTGAAGAAAAATGGTTTTCCCTGCTCCGCATTTTCCTATAACGCCGGTTATTTCACCCGGTGAAACACTGAACGTTATATTTTTGATAAAGGGAGAGGCAAAGGGCCATGAAACGTGATTGACTTCTACCACAGGTAAAGCCTCCTTCGATGAAATTCATGAAACAGGTAAGAAAGTAAAAGAGAAAAGACGACCACCACCGGGGTCATCTGAAACATGCTGATGGATAGAAGTATCTGTAAAAAAGTGACCAGCAGCAGAAAGGTAATGATGATGTTTTCAGGGTCATCCCTGTTTTCAATGAGCCAGTGTACGGCGCTTCCCAGTATGCCGATACTCATCAGTGTCATGGTCAGTAGAACGGCTTCAAGAGCGTGGGAGAGAAAAGAGACCGCAGTATAGTCATCGCGCATGCAGGTGTAGAATCTTTTCCCCTGCGCAGCAAGACGGAAGTGGCTGAAAAAAGCGGCCAGGGCCGTTGCGGTAATAACAATAACCAGGTAGAGAAAGATAAATCCGCTCATGCTGATATCCGCTCCCAGGAGGGGGCCTGTCAGTATTGTCACGATCATATCTGAAGGGATGTCCCAGCGAAAGATCATTATAAGGATAAGGAAAAGGGCACCCGCATTAATTGATACACCCGCACGTAGTACCCCCGGTGAAAAGGGATCGATGATGTGACGAAAGGTCCATGAGAGACCAAGAGCCGCCGGGAAAAGCAGGAGCATGAGAAGGGGCCAGCTTTTAATGTGCAGCATAAAGGGTATAAGAAAAAGTGCAAGGAGGGCCATTTCTCCCGTATGGACCACGTCTATACGGTCCCTTTTCCCTGATTTCTGCAGTGAGACAAGGAGAAGGTAGGTTAAACTTCCCCCTATGTAAATAAAAACCGCCGCGGCGGGAACACCGGCAAGGAGATTGGTACCGACAGCTGCTGCCGCGATAATCGTAAAGAGGGATGTAAAAAGTATTTTTTTTGTGTCCCGCACCTTTGTAATCCGCACCTGTGAAATGAGTTGAAAATTTTACCGGGAAGGCGTGTCTTTCTCAATAATTTCCCTGTTTTCAGACTCCCGCTTTTTTTTCAGCTCTTCAATCTTTTTTTTCTTTTCTCTTTCTTTTTTCTCTTTTTCTTCCTGTTCATGTTTTTCTTTCAGTTTTTTCTCTCTTTCAATTTCTTTTTTCAGGCGGGAGAGAATACGGCTTTTGTCAGCCTCGTCATTGAATTCATCACTGTAGCGGTATTTCAGCAGCATGGCCTTTGCCTTCTCTTTGCGGCGGCTCAGAGCATAGGCACGGCAGAGAAGTGCCGCGTCACGGGGAGCGAGGGAGATAGTTTCGAGAATGTCAATGGATTTGTCGTAGCGCCGTAACCGGTAGAGGGATTTTCCCCGTATGAGGGTCATCTCGAAATTTCTGCTCTCCCCGGGAAAGGCACCGGTAATGGTAACGACGCGTTTGTATTGTTTTTTTTCAAAATGGCTTTTCGCCAGGATATGAAAGGCGCGGCGGTACCGGCTGCTTTTTCGTTTTTCAGGAGAGAGAAGGTTGAAGAGACGGTCAAAGTACCGGATGTACCGGTCATCTTTCTGGCGGTAGTAGAGGCTGCCTGTCTGGTAAAGGATCAGGGGGCTGCCGGGCTTGATCCTGGCGGCCCTGCGCAGGGCTTTGAGGGCCCCGTCGTAGTCGTCCATCTTGATGCGGGATGCTGAAAGGATGAGGAGTGCCTTGAGGCTGTTGCGTCTCAGCTTGAGGGCCTTCTCAGCGTAGTCAGCGGCATTTTTATAGTCCCGTGCCGCGTATGACGCCTCGGCAATACGCCAGGTTATCCGGGATGTGGTCGATTTTCCCGAGAAACTGAAGTCAAGGGCCTTGATGAAATGGTCCCGTGCGTAGCTGTATGATTTATCGTGAAAGTAGATATCTCCCAGCATCAGGTGGGCTTCGGCGTAAAAGCTGATACGGCCCGTGATTTCCCTGAGGTACGAGGCGGCAGAGCTGTAGTCGCCCCTTTTGTAATAGATGAGGCTTAGTTCGAATTTCGGGGCAAGAAAAGAACTGTCTGTTGAAATGGCAGACTGAAAATGTTTTATCGCCTCATCGATTTTTTTTCTTTTTTTTAAAGCGGTCCCTTTTTTAAATTCTTTTATGGCTTCTGTATTTTCTGTCCAGAGAAACTTGTTAATGAGTTTCTCCACTTTCTGGCGGGCGCTGCTGTCATGAAGGGTGGCCCACATTTTTTTACAGGCCCTGACGACATCGTCGAGGTTTCCCCTCTGTTCCGCCAGTACGATCATGTTCCAGAAGGCGTTTTTGCGGTACTTCCTGTTCGTGTTGGTCAGCTCCGCGGCTCTGGAAAAATATTTTTCCGCCTGGGGGTAGTTTTTCTGGATCTTTTCGATTTCACCAAGAAAATAGTACGAATCGCCGTGCTCATATTTTTCTACCACCTTGAGGAACATCTCTTTTGCCCTGTCGTATTTTCTATAGACATAGTAGGTTTTGCCCCTCTGGTGGTAGCCCGCCTTAAGGGGGGCGGCGGCAAAAGTGATGGTTGCAAGACAAAGGGTTATATAAAGAAAGAGGGCTTTTTTCATGCCAGGTATTATCCTGTGTGGGGTCTCCGCCTGAAGGGCGGTCTTAAATCGTCTCCAGGCGGGGGATACTGTATTTTCCTTGATTTATTGACCGGTCAATGACATTTGTCAAGATATTTTACCAGAAGGAAATCAAATGTCCTCATTACTCAGGTCGACAGGAATTGTCGCCGGTTCAACCCTTATCAGCAGAATCATGGGCTTTGTGCGTGACATGCTTATGGCCGCCTTTTTCGGTGCCAGCGGCAGGACCGATGCTTTTTTTGTGGCCTTCAGGATACCAAACCTCTTCAGGCGATTCGTTGCCGAGGGGGCGTTGACCATATCCTTTATTCCTGTATACACCGAATATCTTGTAAATAAGGGAGAAAAAGAGGCACTGGCGGTGGCTCAGAAAACCCTCACGCTGCTGGTAATTCTCCTGGTGGCGCTGGTGGGGCTGGGGGAAGTGTTTTCCCCTGAAATCGTGCGCCTCTTTGCCCTCGGTTTTCCCGAGGGGGAGATACTCTCCCTGGCTGTTGTCCTGAACCGCATTATGTTTCCCTATCTCTTTATGGTGAGCCTGGTGGCCTTTGCCATGGGGGTGCTCAACTCCCATAAGTATTTCTTTGCTCCCGCCTTTGCGCCGGTACTTCTCAATATCGGAATCATTGCGGGAATCCTGGGATTTTCCCTTTTTTTCAGCGAACCTCTTTACGGGGTGGCACTGGGGGTCCTCGTGGGGGGCGTCTGCCAGGTGATCCTCCAGGTGCCCTACCTGGTGAAAACCGGTTTCAGGGTAAAGGTCAGCTTTGACCTGAAGCATCCCGGTATCAGAAAGATTTTTCGCATGCTGGCACCGGCGGTTTTCGGCATGATGGTCTACCAGATCAATATCCTGGTCAACACCATACTGGCTTCTTTTCTCAAAGAGGGAAGTATCTCCTATCTCTACTACACGGACCGCCTCACGGAACTGGTCCAGGGCATATTCATCGTATCCATTGCCAATGTCATTCTCCCGGAGATGTCACAGATGTCTGCCGTGGATGACTTTGACCGGCTCAAAAAACTTTACATCGATTCCCTGAAGTCAGCCCTTTTTCTTGCCATACCCGCAGCTGTGGCCCTTATGGCAGTGGGCCTGCCGGTAATTTCAGTTATATTCATGCATGGAAGTTTTACCCCCACTGACGCGGAAATGACATACCGGGCCCTGTTCTATGCCGCGGCAGGTATCGCCCCGGTATCGGTGCTGCGCCTGACCACGCCGACCTTCTACTCACTGCAGGATACGAAAACCCCCGTCAAGGCGGCCCTGGTTGCCCTTCTCCTTAACGGTTCCCTCGGGTATTTCCTGATGCAGACATCCCTGCACCACGCGGGCCTGACTCTTGCACTGACCATATCATCAACGGTACAGACTGTAATACTCGTTCTGGTTCTGCGGCGCCGGGTCGGTGCCATGGGATTCAAAAGACTCCTGGCGCCCCTGGCAAAGTACCTTGCCGCTTCAGTGCTCATGCTTGCCGCGGTGATGGCAATTGCCATGCAGGTGGACTGGCTCAGAGCCTCCCTGGTGATGCGTATCGGGTTTCTCGCCGTGGTGGTTATCGCCGGTGCAGGGGTTTACGGTATTGCATGCCTGGTACTGAAGGTTGATGAGGCGGTGTACGTGGTGAAAAGGTTGAGGCGATAATATTTTAGATTTTTTCAAGAAATTCAGCGGGTGAGACAATATCTTTTTCTACGGGAAAGTCTTTTTTGTTTCCTGTAACGAGATAATGCCCTTTGCCTGAGAGAAAGACCTCGTAGAATTTTTTATCATCTGCATCTTGAAATTTGCCATCTACCGGTTCAGCGGTTACGAAAATTCCCTCGTTTTTGATGAAATCGATAACAGGGGTTATCATTTCATGTGAGAAACCAAACTTGTCTCTTGCCAGTACGCGGGTATATTCATGGAGAAGGCGGTTGTCATAAAGAAGTGTCAATTTACCATTGAAAACCAGGTTAACTATCCGGGCGGGAATGCCGTCGGCATTGAGAAACGCAGAAACCAGGACGTTGGTATCGAGAACGATTTTCATTTATCTTTTTTTCGTTCGTCCCTGATAATGTTATTTATTTCCTCATTGTCAAGACTGTCATTCCCTTTTTGTTGTGATATCTGCTGCATGGTTTTAAGGGCATTAACCGCGCGGGCC
>CAZHNW010000022.1:0-19027 GCA_964534225.1 uncultured Leptospirales bacterium
TAATACGCGCCCTTATCGGGCCCGGCAGTAATAGAGGTAATAATGATAATTATCGAAGGAATTAATTATATCGGTTTGACCGTATCGGACCTTGAAAAGTCGGTACAGTTTTACCGTGACCTTTTCGATTTTGATGTGGTTGACAAGATCAGCGGAACCGGTCAGGCTTTCCTCAGAATGGGGGAAATGCTTATCGCTCTCAACGAAGTAGAGGGGTATGTAAGCCCGGACAATGCAGGATACGCAATTTCATTTTTCGTTGATGAAGAAGATTTTGATGATGCCCTGGAAGAGCTCGAAGAGATGGAACTTGCCATCGTGCACGGGCCTGAGAACATCAGGAACGGACAGACAGTGGTATTTCTTGATCCTGATAAAAACAAGATTGAACTTTCATATCCATCGGTAGGGTAGACTTTTTTAGACGAAATCTGAAAAAGCAGACAGAAGAGGAGGTTACCTTCGAAAGGGCCTCCTTTTTTTTGTGTTCACAGGTTTCCTTCAATTGAAGCTTGACATATACGGCCCCGCCCGAAATATAAAGCAATGGATGTACGGCAGCAATTTCAACGCGCCTTTGCAAAACGTGAGGGCCTTTTCGATGACAGTGAGACTGACTGCTTTCGTCTTTTTAACGGTGAAGGTGATGGTATCGAGGGGCTCACCATCGACCGTTACGGGAGCTTTCTCCTGGTGCAGTACTTTAACGAGGGCCTCGCTTCTTCCCCTGTTGGCGAGGGCCTGCTTAACCGGGAGCTGCAGCAGGGGATCTCTTTTGCCGCGGCAGGTCTTCCTTTTCCTGTCAGGGGTATTCTTGTCAAGAACCGGGCAAAGATAAAAAATTCAGGGGGAAGAGATTTCAGGGATATCCGCCGGAGCCGTCTCGCTGAGGGTGAACTTCCCCCCCATGATCTTACTGTGACCCAGTGCGGGGCACTGGCCGGCATCGATCTTATGGAAGGGCAGTCTACCGGCATTTTTCTTGATATGAGAGATGTACGCCGCAGGCTCGAGCCTTTTTACTATGAAAAAAAACCGGAAAGAATGGTGAACCTTTTCAGCTATACCGGCCTTTTTTCAGTGCATGCCCTGCTTCACGGGGTCAAGAGTGCTGTCAATATTGACCTCTCCCGGGGAGTTCTGCGCCGTGCACGTGAAAACTACAGCCTCAACGGCCTCACATACGATGAGCGTGATTTTGTTTATGGCGATGCTCTTTCGTGGGTGAAGCGTTTTGTCCGGAGGGAACGGTATTTTGATTTTGCCGTTATCGATCCCCCGACATTCGCTCGTAACAGGAAACAGACCTTCGCGGTGAAGACAGATTTTGGCCCCTCTCTTGCCTCTCTTGAAAAAACTGTTCCTGGAGGATATATTCTGACTTCGATAAATACCATTTCCATGGGTGTTGATGAATTTCTCTCTTTTCATCCCTCCCGCTGGGAGCGTCTTTTCCTTGCCCATGAGTCAGATGATTTTGTTTCTCACGGGGTGCCCTACCTGAAAGTGGCCCTCTGGCGGTGCCGGTAACAGCAAAAAAGGGATTCTGAAATATTATGTCACATTTTTTCCAATATTATGAAAAAATCTTGACATGTCTTATAAAACATACAAAAAATATTTTCTAATAGAGCAATGTGCCTCTGTTCATGTGCCAGCATAAATTTTAAAAAGCAGGCTCTCTTTCATGCTATATTTATCACTTTTTTTTATCTTTTCCGGTCTTCTTTTCCTGGTTTATGCCCTGATCGTGACTTTTTCTGAAAAGCCGGGGGCCGGGAAAACTGCCGGAGCAGGTGTGCCGAAACAGGTGCATACACTGCGGGATGAGGCGGAAAAAAAGGGTCCCTCTGCGGGTGAAGAGCTGGTTGTGCCTGATGTCGTTCCGTCACGACCGGCACCTGGAGAATCTTTTTCCGAAGAGCTTCGTGATTTTGGTGTCGATGAACACGATGACGTGGAGATTTCCGAAGATAACGATAATTTTCTTCCTGATGACAGTGAAGATTTTTACGGGGATTCCGCCGTGGAGGAAAAAACCGCCGGGGAAGGAGAAACGGAGAGTGATTTTGCAGCGGCCGTCCTTTACGAGGATTCGTCGCATCTCATTGATTACAGCAGCGAGAAGGGAATTATAGACCCACGGTTTGATCACTACCGGGAAATCAGGCGCATCGACGAAGGGAAACTTCTTCTTGAAAAGGAAGGATTTTCTTTTTACTGCGGCAAAAAATTTTTTCGCTTTGATTTTATCAAGGCGGAAAATGTATATATCAGTCACAACAGTATTGCCGTAATCTATCACGGTGATGTACCGGTGCGTCTCTTTATTCTGCCGGAAAAGACAGAGTTTACGGAGAGGGCGAGGGCAGCGTACCGGGAATTTCTGGAGAGCCGGTCTTCTGGTGAAAGTGACGGGGATGGCCGGTAGCCCCGGCTGCATTCAAATGGACCAGGATATAAAATAAATGTACTATCGTTATAAGGTAAAAAAGAAAGACAGAAAAATTTTCAAGAAAGTTATTGTTCTGGTCCTGGCGGGGGTAACAGTTTTTTACGGTTATCGCTACCGGCAGTACCTGCAGTTCTGGAAATATTCTTATAATAAGCTGAACAAGAGAATCGAAAAGGCTGTCAGCGGAGAAAAGAAACAGAAGAAAAGCGAACTACTTAAGCTGGCGCGACAGTTCGAGGGCTACCAGTTTGAAAATCCAACCAGGGCGGACGGGTTTTTTATGGCGGGGAAGATATATTTTCTTCTTGCAGAATCAGGTATGGCCGGTTCATTTTCAGAGCGGATCATTAATGGCAGCACAGGTCACCTCAGTCCCGCATCTCTTAAAAATTACCTTCTGGCAGTAAAAAACATTAAGAAAGGGATTGCTCTTAAAAACGGTGATTCCTTTTCTTCGGAATACACTGTTATTCTCGCAAAATCTCTTTACTATCTTCGATATGAAACGGAGAAGGAGGTGGCCCAGCTTCTCAAGGATGTAAATGCCAGGTCCCTGAAGGGAAGGGTCGAAGATGTACGTTTTCTTGCCCTTATAACTATTCTCAATGGTGATGAGAAGGGGGGATTCCAGCTTCTTGAAAAGCATGGTGCAATTCTTAATTCTATTCAGGGGCGTCTTTTCTTCGCATCTGTTGAAATGGCAGCAAAGAGATATACTAATGCTATTATGAATTTTAAAGATGTTCTCGCCCGTACAGATGACGTCAGGGTCCGCAGGTTGATTCATATTAACCTGGGAAAAATATATTACCGGCAGTCCCTCTACAGGGAGTCGCTGGCTCATTTTTCTATCGCCCTGAAAATAAATGAAAATGACAATTTTTCACGTATCTGGATAGGTAAGAATTATTCAGCCATGGGTTATAAAGACAGGGCCCGTGCCATATGGAGCGAAGTACTCGCCACGGACAGGTCGAACAGTGAAGTTCGAAAACTGCTCGGCGTTATGTGATCTTCTTTTTTGCGCCGGGGTGATAATGTCTTGACAAAAAATTTAGCTGTGGTTTACAGAATTTGTTGTTCTATGTCATATCCAGGTTTTTATTCTTTTCGGGATTCTCCCGGAGAGGGGCAATAGAGTAAAACTACGGGACTTCAGAAATCAAGTAATGCTGCTCCGGGAGCACTGGTTATAATAGAAATCCCTTATTTAGATAATATATTCAGGAGAATTAATAATGTTCAATTCAGTATATGGAATGTTTTCCAATGATATGGGGATTGACCTTGGAACCGCCAATACCCTGGTGCATGTCAAAGGGCAGGGTATCGTCCTGAGTGAGCCTTCTGTTGTGGCCGTACAGACCAGTACAGGGAAAGTTCTTGCCGTAGGCCATGAGGCAAAACGCATGCTTGGCCGGACCCCCGGTGATATTGTCGCCATCAGGCCTCTGAAAGATGGTGTTATTGCCGATTTTGATACAACAGAAAAAATGATTCGCTATTTCATTACCAAGGTCCACAAAAGAAAGACCCTTGTCAGGCCCCGTATGGTCATCGGTGTCCCATCCGGTATTACTGAAGTGGAAAAACGCGCCGTGCGGGAATCCGCTGAGCAGGCAGGTGCGAGGGAAATATTTCTCATCGAAGAGGCACTGGCTGCCGCAATCGGCGCGAATATCCCGATTCATGAGCCCGCTGGCCATATGGTGGTTGATATAGGCGGCGGCACCACGGAAATTGCTGTTATTTCCCTGGGGGGGATGGTTATTGCCGATTCCATAAGGATTGCCGGTGATGAATTTGACGATGCCATCATCAAGTATATGAAAACACAGTACAATCTCGTTATCGGTGAGCGTATGGCAGAAGAGGTGAAGTTTCGCCTCGGCAATGCCTTTCCCGAAAAAAAGTCAGAGAGTATGGAACTCAAAGGGCGCGATGCCATTTCAGGCCTGCCGCGAACCCTTGAAATCGATTCTTCGGAGATCCGCAAGGCTCTTAAGGAGCCGGTAGACCAGATACTCGACGGAGTCAAACACGCACTGGAAAAGACACCACCTGAACTCGCAGCGGATATTGTTGAACGCGGTATTGTTATGACAGGGGGCGGTTCTCTTCTCAAGGGCCTTGACAAGTATATCAGTAAGGAGACGGGAGTGCCGGTAATTCTCGCGGAGAATCCTTTAACCTGTGTTGTTCTCGGTGCGGGTAAGTTTCTCGAGGAGATTAAGAATCTTTACCGGGCCAACTTCAAGTAACAGCATACGTGGAATTTTTAGAAAGAAATAAAACAGTTGTCGCCTTCATCGGCTTTACGCTTTTCTGTATTATTTCACTCTCAGTTCAGTCAACCACCTTCACTCTTACCCTGGAAGGTATCGGCAGCGCCTTTGTGATGCCCTTTCAGAAGGGGTATGACAGCCTCCAGGGAGGGCTCAAGAAAATGTGGGCGGGCTTTACCGAACTGAGCCAGGTGCGTGAAGAACTGAAGAAAACGAGGGAGAAACTGCAGAGATACGAGTCCCTGACAGAAGAATTTTCTGAGGTAAAACGCGAGAATGAGCGCCTGAGAAATCTTCTGGGCATGAAAGAACGCATCACCTTTGAGTCGGTGCCCGCCTCGATTATATCGAAAGATCCTGATAACTGGTTTCGTACACTCATAATTAACAGGGGCACCTCTGACGGCATAAAGGAAAATATGCCTGTTATTGCCTTCCGGCAGGGCCAGAAGGCAATTGTGGGCAAAATTATCGAGGCCAGGATGTCGATTTCACGTATCCAGCCAATTATTTCCTCTGACCTCAGGCTGGGGGTACAGCTTCAGGAAAGCCGTTATCCCGGTCTCCTCTACGGCTATTCAAGCAATACGGGCCTCTGCAAGGTGGATTATATCAGCCGTGCTGCCAGGATCAAAAAGGGGGATGTTGTCATTACCTCGGGACAGGGAGGCATCTTTCCGCCGGGAATGCTGGTGGGAAGGGTTGTCAAATCAGAGATTCTGGAAAGCAGCGCCTACCAGCGGGCCATTGTTGTGCCTATCATCGACTATCACCTCGTTGAAGAGGTCTTCGTTATCAAGCGTGACCCTGATGGTGAAATTTTAAAACTTCTTGAGGGGGGGGAATGATTATCAGTTATATTATTACCGGCGCTATAATCGTTGCTTCTCTCATTATCCAGGGACACCCCTCCTTTGATGTTATTCGTATCGCCGGGGTCAAGCCTGATCTTCTTTTTATTATAATTGTCTACCTCGCTTACAGTTTCGGCTCCTTTTACGGTGAGGTGAGCGGCTTTATCGGGGGACTCCTTCATGATGCCATATCGCGTTCACCCCTTGGGCTTCTTGCCTTCCCCAAGGTTGTTCTGGGGTTTCTCGTGGGCATGTTCGGGCGTTCCATGTTCAAGTCTACTATTGTTACGGTTACCATAATGCTTTTTCTCGCATCACTGCTGAAAGGGGTGGTGACCCTTTTCGTCTGCTATATCTTTCACCAGGCTTCGGTTTCCCAGGTGGTGTCTGTTATACTTCCTGAATCATTTTATAATGCCCTGATTGCGCCTATTATTTTTCTCCTGCTTGATAAAGTTTTTGAAAAAGAACTGGAAAGGGAGGGGCACTTCTAAATGGTGCAGACATCCTTAAAGACAAGGATGCTGGAAGCTTTTCGGGTAAGAATGTACTTCTATGTGGGTATTATTGCTGTTGTCTTTCTTGTCCTCATCCTCCAGCTCATCAATCTCCAGCTTGTTCAGGGCAGGGAATACCAGAAAAAGTCGCGTCTCAACATGGAGAATAATATTCCCATACCCGCCTCAAGGGGAGAAATCTATGACAGGCATTTTGACAATTTTGAAAAACGGCGTGTCATTGTCACCAACAGGCCCTCTTTTAATCTCTCTACCATTCCTTCACGTTTTCCCAGCAAAAAGAGTTTCAATGAAACAATAACAAACCTCTGCACACTCCTGAAAATTGATAAGGATGTTGTTTTGAAGGAAGTTAAAAGCCACAATCCCTGGGAGCGTATCACCCTTGTTGAGGATGTCTCCTTTGATGCCATTGTGAAAATTGCTTCTCACCGAAAGTTTTTTCACAACATCGACTGGGAAGATGCGCCTGTAAGGGTTTATTCCTATAAAAAAATGTTTTCCCATGCCATCGGCTACATCGGCAGTATCAGCAGGCGGGAATACCGGAAGAAACGACATCTTGGATATAAACATTACCAGAAGCTGGGCAAGACTGGCATCGAACGGGAATATGACCGACTGCTGCGCGGCCAGGATGGTTATATCAGGCGTATCGTTGACGTGAGAAACCGCACTGAGGGGGAAGAAATCGGCCTGAAACCTGTGGCGGGAAACAACCTGGTTCTGACAGTAGACTTTGATGCACAAAAGGCAGCCTGGGAGGCAATCGGTAAGAGGAAGGGAGCCGTTGTGGTTCTGAAACCCTCTACAGGGGAGATTCTCACCCTGGTGAGTAAACCTGATTTTGACCCGAACCAGATTATCTCCAAGAATAATCAGCGTATCATTAAAGAGCTCTATGGAGATAAAAACAGGCCCTTTCTTAACAGGGCAATCCAGTCACGTTATCCCCCGGCATCTACCTTCAAGCTGGTGACTGCCATTGCCGCCCTTGAAACAGAAAAGAGCTATCCATCGAAACGATACTACTGCCCTGGCAAATTTACACTGAAGGGGTACCGAGATAAGGATTTTTATTGTTACGAAACCCATGGAAGCCTTGATCTCTACCGGGCAATTGCAAAATCATGCAGTGTCTATTTCTATAACCTGGGCTACAAGATCGGGCCTACCACGATACTGAAGTACGCTGAATATTTTGGCCTGAACCAGAAGAGCGGTATTGATCTTCCCGGCGAGGTTTCAAGCTTTATTCCCTCTAAAAAATGGAAACTGCGAACCTTTGGTCAGCCCTGGTTTGACGGCGATACCATAAATCTTTCTATCGGGCAGGGCTTTCTCAATGTTACCCCCATCGGTATGGCCAATTTCGTGGCGGGAATCGTCAATAATGGTATTGTCTACCGTCCCCATCTTGTCAGGGAAATTCGTTCCCCTGACAACAGCAGAATAATCAGGGTCATTCCAAGAGAAAAGATCAGGGAAATCCCCCTTTCTCCCCTTGCGGTCAGCGCCGTCAAGCAGGGGATGCGTCTCAGTGTTACCAGCGGTACTTCAATAAGGCTCAGTTCCCTGAAGGTAGAGATGGCAGGTAAAACCGGAACAGCCCAGACCCGGTCACGGAGAAAAGAGGACGCGACCCAGCACGCCTGGTTTATCGGTTACGGCCCCTATAATGCTTCTCCTGATCATGCTGTGGTTATTGCTGTTATCGTGGAATATGGAGTTGCCGGTGCGGCAACGGCGGTACCCATTGCTGAAAGGGTCTTTCAGACCCTCTATAAACAGGGGTGTTTCAATGTTAAGTAGAGACAGTATGTATAAAATTGATTACCTTTTGGTAACGGTAGTGGCCATCGTTGTAATAATCGGGTGCCTGATGATCTACAGCGGAGGTTTCGATCCCATTGAAAAGATTAATAATGGTATATATAAAAAACAGATCCTCTGGTTTATCATAGGTTTCATACTTATGCTGGGTATGACATTCATCAATTACCAGCAAATCGGTGATTACGCACTTTATATTTACGGGTTTATTCTTGTTGTGCTGCTCTTTACAACAATTTTCGGTACCCCCATACGCAACACGAGGGCCTGGCTTAACTTCGGGTATTTTTCAATACAGCCGTCAGAGTTCATGAAACTGGGACTTGTTATTGTTTTGGGCAAATACCTGGAGCTTCGTGAACGTGATATCAAAAATTTCAGGGATCTCCTGATTCCATCTTTGCTTACTCTTGTTCCTGTCATTATTATTCTGGGGCAGCCGGATTTCGGTACCGCCGTTATTTTTATTCCCATACTTTTTACTATGCTTTATGTAGGTGGCGCAGATGTCTCTCATCTTATATCGATTATTCTTGTCGCCGCCATAGCACTGGTAGTGCCCATGATTCTGACTTACAGAGAATGGATCGGGGCAGAGGCGAATAACTTCCTTCTCGATTTTTTTAAAGATGTTGACATGCTCTTTCTTGTTTCAGGCATACTGCTGGCGGCATCGGGTGTTTCCTTTCTTGTATATTATTTTTATAAAAAAAAGTTTTTGCGGCGTTTTTATATTTCTGGAGCTGTTATTTCTCTGGGGTTTCTTTCCTCAGTGCTTATACAGAAGCTCTTCAAGGATTACCAGAAGAAGAGGATACTTGTTTTTCTCAATCCCGACCTTGATCCCCATGGTTCAGGCTATAACATCATCCAGTCAAAGATTGCCATTGGGTCCGGGGGGCTTACAGGCAAGGGATTTCTGAAAGGAAGTCAGTCTCAGCTCGGTTTTTTGCCGGAGAAGACATCAGACTTTATTTTCTCCGTTGTTGCGGAGGAGTGGGGTTTTATCGGTGCCATGATTCTCATTATTCTTCTTGGTATTATTATTTTTCGCGGTATCCAGATAGCCCTTGAATCGAAGGACAAGTTCGGGGCACTCCTGGCCAGCGGAATTACCACAATTTTTTTCTTTCATTTTTTCATCAATATTGGCATGGTTATCGGCATAATGCCTGTCACGGGACTCCCCCTTTCCTTTGTTTCCTATGGAGGGTCCAACCTTCTCATGGCGATGATCGGTGTTGGTATCCTGATTAATATTCGTATGCGGAAATTTGTCTACTGAGGGTAGGATCTATGAAAAAGGCGGTTGTTCTCCTCAGCGGGGGGCTTGACAGCGCCACCACCGCGGCCATTGCCCGTGACAGGGGATTTGCCCTGGTGGCAATGACATTCAACTATGGCCAGCGCCATGATGTTGAGATTGCCTCCGCCCGAAGGCTTGCGGCGTTTTTTAATGTTACCGAGCATGTTTTTATAGATGTACCTGCTGAAATTTTTTCAACGGCGCTTCTGAAAGACTCGCCCCTCGAGGTCCCACCCGGAAAGACATCAGGTAGTGAAAATGATATTCCTGTTACCTATGTGCCGGCACGGAATATTCTTTTTCTTTCCTATGCCCTTGCCCTGGCTGAATCACGGGGTATCAGTGATATCTATATCGGCGCCAATGCTGTTGATTACAGCGGGTATCCCGACTGCCGCCCTGAATTTTTTTCCGCCTTCAGGGAAATGGCCCGGCAGGGGACCCGTCACGGCGTGACGGGTCATGAATTTACTATTGCCACTCCCCTTATTGACCTGAAAAAATCAGAGATAATCCGCATCGGTACAGATCTCGGCCTCGACTATACAATGACTCACAGCTGTTATAATCCTGATAGTGAGGGGCGCGCCTGTGGTGTCTGTGACAGCTGTTGTATACGCAGGGCCGGTTTTAACGAAGCCGGTATTGCTGATCCGACGAGGTACAGTGACGATGGCTGAATTTTATCCATTTCAACAGCTTTTGGCCCTTTTTGTGCCTGAACGTTGCAGTCTCTGCGGCAGGCCCCTTCTTTACCGGGACCACCATTGCTGCGCAGATTGCCTGCAGAGCCTGGTGCCGGTGAGTAACGGGTGTCCCCTTTGCGGAGGAATTCAGGAAAACAACGTCTGCCGTGTCTGTGGTGACCGGGCCTGGTATCTTAACGGCAATATACCTGTCATGGAATACGATGCATCAATGAAGGAACTCCTCTACCAGTTAAAGGTTCACCAGAAGAGGCGCCTGGCGCGTCACCTGGGGGACCTGATGGCGGCACGACTGAGAAATGAAGATTTTATGAAAAAAATCGATTTTATCGTTCCCGTGCCGGTTTCCTCGAAGCGGTACCGGCAGAGGGGCTACAACCAGGCCCGTCTTCTTGCTGAGAGGACAGGCAGTGCCTTTGGCCTTAAAGTTGTATCGTCTTTAAAGGCTGTCAGGGTGGGGGGAAGTCAAAAGAATTATTCGTATACGGAACGTTTTCTAAATGTCCCGGGCAAATTTAGAGCAGTTCCAAAAAAAATTTCTCCTGGCTGCCGGATTCTCCTGGTAGATGATGTTTTTACCACGGGAGCAACTATCAACGAATGCGGAAGGGTGCTGAAAGAAGCGGGAGCTGAAGAGATTTTTTCTGTTACTCTTGCCAGGGCTCCCATAAAAAAGCTTGAAAAATAAAATGCACTGTATAAAAATAACTGATTGAAACGTGTATCACTGACAGATAAATAAAAAATAGATAAATGTTTCCCGGTTATTCCTGAAATCAACGTGGAGTTGTTATAATGAAAAGAGAAACACATGATACAGTAGAGATCATCACCCTTGAAGGCCGCATAGACCAGGAAGGGTCCGAAGAACTGGAGTCAACACTGCAGGAATGCCTTGATGATGAACGTCTCAACATTTGTATAGACATGATAAATGTAAAACATATCTGTAGTTCCGCCCTTGGAGCTCTGGTGGCCATCAAGCGAAAGATCAAGGACAATGAAGGTGACATCAAGCTTGTTATAGCCAGCGATAACCTGATGCGTCTTTTCCAGACTACCATGCTGGATAAGGTATTTGAGATATTCGATTCACGCCGTGAATGCCTCTCAACGTTTGATTGATAAGCATGGCACAGTCATTAAAGGATATCCTCAAGCCCATTAAGGCTGATCTAGAAGAGGTTGACAAAAATATCAGGAAACAGCTGGCAACAGGTATCGCTCTTCTTGATGACAGCGCTCTTCATCTTTTCTCCCGCGGGGGAAAAAAGATTCGCGCTTCTCTTGTTCTCCTTACCAGTGGTCTTTTTGGTGAAAAACCTGACGGTATTATTGAACTTGCCGCAGCAGCTGAAATTGTTCATGCCGCAACGTTGATTCATGATGACATCATTGATCATGCACTTCTGCGCAGGGGTAATGTTACCGTTTCAGAAAGGTTCGGCAACAAGGCCGCTGTACTGGCGGGGGACTATATGTATACCATTGCCCTCAAGATCGCTGCGGACGACGGCTGTGAAGACCTTTTCCCATTTATGGTTTACGGTACACGGGATATGGTCCAGGGAGAACTCTATCAGCTTCAGTATTCGAATATTTCCTCTATAACCGAGGAGCATTATTTTAATATTATTCATTTAAAGACAGCAAGTTTTATGGAGACCTGTGCGCGCCTGGGGGCACGAAAGGCGGGTGTCCCTCTTGATACGGCGGAAAAGCTGGGTCGTTACGGTCTGAATCTCGGGCTTGCATTTCAGATTATCGATGACACGCTGGATGTTGTCCAGGAGGGTGATGTCACCGGGAAGGACAGCGGCAATGATTTTCTTGATGGCAAGATAACCCTTCCTTTTCTTTATCTCCTCAGCAAAGTTGATGAAAAGAAACGAAATGAGCTGAAAGAAGCGGCAGCCGCGCCGGTGCCGGAAAAATGGCCTGAAATCAGGCAGATGATCATTGACGGGGGAGGCATCGATTACTGTTTCGGTGTCGCCAGGGACTATATCAATGAAGCCATTTCAATGCTGGCGGAAATACCTGAAAGTCAGAACAGGAAAATATTAGAAGATCTGGCCAATTTTATTATTGATAGAGATTATTGACCGGTATATACTGTCCTTCGAACAGAATTTATATGTAGAATAATCCTCACCAGGGGGCGCTATGCTGACAAAAGAGAAAGAAGAAGTCCTGAAATATTACAATCTCGGCCTCACCAGCTACAAACAGAGAAAATGGGAGGAGGCAATCAAATCCTTTGAAATGGCCCTGAAGGTTGATCCCGAAGACGGACCCTCAAAGCTCTACCTTCAGAGGGCGAAAGATTATAAAAAGACCCCGCCCCCTGACGACTGGGATGGTGTTTTTACCATGACAACCAAGTAGGCCGCCCTGTAAGGGAGGCCGCAACTTTACAGTAGCGGATGGAATAATGACAAAAAAAATAATACAGGTAAGCAAAAACCCGGTATATGATTTCGGCATGATCGCCACGGTCCTGTCGAAGGATACGGAGCTTTCGGGAGATCTCTCCTTCAAAAAGTCACTTCAGATTAACGGTAAATTCGAGGGTGAGATAACCTCCGGGGGGATTCTCGTTGTCGGAGAAGGAGCGGAAATAAAGGCAAATATCCGGGCAAATACCGTCATTCTCAAGGGGACCATTAACGGCAACGTGGAGGCGGCAGACCGCCTTGAGATCCATGAGGCGGGGCGTCTTTACGGCAATATACGCACTGCCCAGTTGAAGATTGCTGACGGTGTCGTTTTTGAAGGCAAGTGTGAGATGATTCGCGGCGATGAACGTGCCGGTAAAGGCAAAAAGACGCCGGCGGGCAAGGCACCGGCGCAGCCACAGACCTGACGGGAGAAATGAATGGGACAGAAAAGGGAAGCAGACTGGTATCGCAAGAACGATGATAATACAGTTTCCTGCCTCCTTTGTCCTCATCAGTGTGTTATAAGGCCCGGGAATACCGGGATCTGCGGTGTCCGCAGCAATGTTGAGGGAACCCTGTACGCGGATATCTATGGCAGGGTCAGTGCCATTGCCATGGACCCTATCGAAAAAAAGCCCCTCTATCACTTCTATCCCTCGCGGGACATACTTTCCATCGGAACGATAGGATGTAACCTCAAGTGCCCTTACTGCCAGAACTGGCATATTTCCCAGGATACCTCGGCACGCACCATGCACCATGAGCCTGAACAGGTTGTGACTGCCGCCGGTGCTAAAAATTCCATCGGTATTGCCTATACCTATTCGGAGCCCATTGTCTGGTATGAATATGTAAAAGACGTTTCACTCCTGGCGCGGGAAAAGGGCTTTAGGAATGTTATGGTCACCAATGGTTTTATCAACCCTGAGCCCCTTTCGAAGATGCTTGAGTTTACCGATGCCATGAATATTGATCTCAAGTCTTTTCGTGATGAGACGTACCGAAAAATTCAGAAAGCCCGGCTCGAGCCGGTTAAGGAGACCATCAAAGAGGTCTACGAGAAGGGTGTTCATCTTGAAGTGACGACCCTGGTGGTGACAGATATCAATGATGACCGTGATGAACTTATCGAAATTGCTGATTTTATCGCCGGGATAAGCCCGGACATCCCCTGGCATGTTTCGCGTTATTATCCCAGCTACAAGTACGAGGCGCCCGCTACATCTGTTGAGTTTATCGCTGAGGTATGCGCCGCCGCATCGGAGAAGCTGAACTATGTCTACAGCGGTAACGTCCCTTCTGATGCGGGGGGAAGTAACACCATCTGTCCTTCATGCGGCAGCGTGGTGGTCGACCGTGTTGGTTACCTGACACGCATCAAGAACCTGGAAGGTGGCCGTTGCAGCAGGTGCGGCCATGATTGTAATATCAGGGCCTGATCTCTTTCGGAAGAGGAACAGAGGCAATAACAGCGCACCCTTTCCCGGTAATGATAATTTTATTCGCGCCGGCTCCCGCAAAAAGTGCGTTTCCCTTTTTTAGAGAACATTTTTCTTTTCCGCTTTCTGTTAAAACTTCCCCCTCGAGACAGAGAATGACCAGGGGACCGTCACAGGTATCTACTGCGGCAGTGCGGGGTTCTTTTTCGGCCCTGAAAAAGGAGAGTTCGAATTCATCAGTAAAAACCGGCAGTGAAGAGATACCCTCTTTGGTGTCGATATGGTGCACCTGCGACTCCCGGGATTGAAAGCGCGTTACGGTGATAAGCTCATCTGTATCGATATGTTTGCCCGTGAGGCCGCCCCTGATGACATTGTCCGAGGCGGCCATTATCTCGATGCCGGCGCCGGAAAGGTAGGCGTGTATTTCACCCGGTTCGAGACAGAGGGCCTCGCCGGGCCTGAGAAAGACGAGATTCAGGATTGCAGGTGCAATGATGGTGGGATCACCCAGGTGAATGCCTCCCAGTCTGCTGATCCAGCGGGCGGTATCAACAGGTTCATGGGCGGCGGCATTTTTTACTGCCTCGTTATAGATTTCATTCCTTTTCTTTTTACTTCCATCAAGAAGAGCCTTTATAAGGCCCCTGAGGCTTTCTTCGCCAGGGTTTTCATTCAAAGCATTGATCTCATCTTTCAGGCTTTCAGGGGCGTAGAGGGCCAGGTTTTTTGCGATTTTTTCGTAGTGCCGAAATCCCGCCAGGGCGACAAAATCCGTAAGGGCACAGATACATTCAGGTTTATGGCTGCAGTCCCGGTAGTTTCGTTCCGGGGCGGAGAGAGGGATGCCCGCGGTTTCTTCCCTCTGGTATCCCTCTGCGGCCTGTTGTCTGTCGGGATGAACCTGGATGGAGAGGGACTTTTCAGCGGCAAGGATTTTCAGCATAAAGGGGAGCCTGGTTCCGAAGCGGTCATGGTTTCGGCTGCCCAGGTAATAGTTCGGGGAGCTGAGGATGACTTCCTGCAATGCCTTTTCTCCAGACCCGGTCAGAACATGTGACGGCCCCTTCGGGTGGGTGCCGTACCATATCTCTGCCATGGGCCTGTTGTCAGGATTTTCGATTTTCAGGAGGCGCGGGATTTCACTTTTTGAACCCCAGTCATAGTGCTGAATATTTCCCCTGAGGGGGAAGAGATGTGTCATAGGCCATCCTTTTTTTTGGGGGAATGATCTCCTGCTTCGAATCTCTGTCAAGCCGAATTCGATATCTTCCTTGACATTAAAGGAGATACAATCGACAATTCAATGTGAACGCCATAACTGGAGAAAGCCATGATTCTCGGACTCGATGTGGGGGGAACCCACACTGACGCGGTCGTTATTGATAATAACAGCGTTGTCGCCACCTGTAAAGCTGTCACAGACCATCAAAACCTGCTCAATTCCATGAATGTCGCACTTGAGAAGGTCACCGAGGGAATCGATAAATCACTAATTACCAGGATCAACCTCAGCACCACCCTGTCAACAAATGCCATTGTAGAAGATACACTGGAAGAGGTCGGGGTTATTATTTCCTCCGGTCCCGGTATCGATCCGTCAGTTTTCAGTATCGGTAAATCCTGTCATATTGTCGAAGGGTCAATTGACCATCGCGGCACCGTGGTCAGGGAGCTTGATGACAGGGAACTGGAAAAAGCGGTTAAAAAATTCAGCAAAAAGAACCTTAAAGTTTTTTCAGGTATAACCAAGTTTTCAACACGGAACCCGGACAGCGAGAACCGCATCAGGGAGAGTCTCGCAGAAATGACTGATTTTATAACCCTGGGGCATAAACTTTCAGGACAGCTTTCCTTTCCCCGTAGAATCGCCACGGCCTATTACAATTCAGCAGTGTGGCGCATTTATAACCGTTTTGCTGATGCCATTGAACGGTCCATGGAAAGGCTTGGTCTCGATGCTGAGATCAATATTCTCAAGGCTGACGGGGGTACCATGCCCCTCTCCTTTTCACGACACATTCCTGTTGAGTCGATCCTTTCAGGGCCCGCTGCGTCTATTCTCGGCATCCTGGGTATCTGTACTATAGAAAGTGACGCTGTTCTGCTTGATATCGGCGGTACCACCACTGATATCGCTGTTCTCGTAGAAGGGGTTCCCCTTATTGAGAGGGAGGGTATTTCTTTCAATGGACGCCCCACACTGGTTCGTTCCCTCGAAACGCGTTCTATCGGTATCGGCGGCGATTCTGCCCTTTTTGTTGAAGCGGGGCAGATTCGCGTCGGCCCTGAGAGAAAGGGGCCCAGCATGGCCGAAGGGGGGGCGTGGCCTACACTGGTTGATGCATTCAACTATCGCGGTCTGATGAAATTAAAAGATGTCGATGCTTCGCGGTCAGGTATCGAGAAACTTGCAGGGGAAGCGGGTATTATCCCGGAAGACTTTGCTGAAAAATCAATCTCCTTCGCCATCGGTGCAATTGTCGATGCCGTCAATGGATTTATCGAGGAGTTAAACGATAAACCTGTATATACCATTCACGACATGGTGGAGGGGCACCAGATCAATCCCGCGGCAGTCTATGCCATGGGCGGGCCAGCGGCCGGTTTTGAGAAAATTCTCGCCGAGGCATTTTCCCTGGATGTGGTTGTTCCCGCCAATTACCAGGTGGTCAACGCAATCGGCGCCGCACTGGCACGTACCACCCTTGAAATCGAACTCTTTGCCGATACGGGGAGGGGGGAGCTTTTAATCCCGAACCTTGACGTGAGAAAAAATATTACCAGCCGTTACAGTATTGATGAGGCCATTGATGACGCCCGTCGGTATCTTTATGAATATGCCAGCAATATCGATCCCGCAACACGGGAAAAAGACGTGGAAGTTATCGAGTCAACGGCCTTTAAGATGGTCTCGGGGTTTTCCAGTTCCGGTTATGACCTGAGGGTAAAGTGCCAGGTCAAGCCGGGCGTTATCATGCGAGTGGAGCAGTAATTATGATACAGGTTAAGAACAGGGTCGGCATAATTTTTTTTCCCGCCTATGACTGGGCCATTTCGCCCACACATCCCGAAAGAGAAGAGCGCCTTCTTTATACCCAGGACCAGTTGCGGGAGGAGGGGGTCTTCGATATCGAGGGCATCACCGAGTTCAAGCCGGATATCGCTACTGCAGAAGACGTTATGCGTCTTCATTTCTGCTTTCCCGATGTCGATGCTGTTACCACTGAATCACATATGATATCCGCCGGCGGGGCCATCAGGGCTGCCCGTCTTGTTATGGAGAAGGAAGTTGACAGGGCCTTTGCCCTGGTACGCCCTCCTGGTCACCATGCCATGAAGGTGGTACACGGGAACCGCGGTTTTTGTAATATTAACAACGAAGCCATCATGATAGAATACATTCGTGAGCATTACGGGAAGAAACGTATTGCCATCGTGGATACCGACTGCCACCACGGGGACGGCACCCAGGACATTTACTGGCATGATCCCGATGTCCTTTTTATTTCACTCCACCAGGATGGAAGAACACTCTACCCCGGTTCAGGCCACCTTGATGAAATGGGTGGTCCTAATGCACGGGGGCGCACGATAAATATTCCCCTGCCGCCGGAGACCTCTGATGACGGTTTTCTCTATGCCATTGATAACATGGTAATGCCAATACTGGAGGATTTTAAGCCGGATGTTATTATCAACTCTGCGGGACAGGATAATCACTATACCGACCCCATCACCAATATGAATTTTTCCGCCCACGGTTATGCTGTTCTTAATGACCGTCTCAATCCGGATATCTGTGTTCTCGAGGGAGGATACAGTATCCAGGGGGCGCTTCCCTATGTGAATCTCGGTATCGTTCTTGCCATGGCGGGTATCGATTATTCCCATGTCATGGAACCTGATTTCGACAGGGAGGCGGTTCAGCAGACTAAGGAAACAACACGTTATATAAAGAAGCTGACAGAACCGGTACTGGAAAATTATTTTGAACCTTCCCGGGAGAGGAGTCTACCCGCCGCGGGAAATTATACCCGGCGCACAAAGAACATTTTCTATGATACCGACGGTATCCAGGAGAGGCAGATCGAATCAGTGATGGTCTGTCATGACTGTGCCGGTGTGCTGAGGATCGAATCTGCCTCCAGCAGAAATCCCCTGAGCCTGGGTGTCGAGATTCCCGTCGGGGCCTGTGATCACTGTATCAGTGAAGGGTACCGTCTTCTCGAATCGGGCAAACAGTCGAAAAAGTACCGCCACATCCAGATGATCGACCGGGTAAAGAAAGAGTATTTTTATCTGTGAGAAGGGGTGAGCTTGAAAGAAAATTTAATCCTGCTGCCTGCTGATGTCCCACACTCTCAAACCGGGAATTTTTTTAAAATGATCATCAAAGGTTATCAATACCGATCCGGTCTCAAAGGCATGTGAGGCAATCCAGATATCATTTATCGGCAGGGGAGTGCCTGTTTTTTTTAGAGAAGTTTTTATTTCTGCAAAAATTTCTGCTGTTTCAATCGTGGTATTAAGAATGGAAACCGTCGGTTTTTCAAGAAATGTGTTGAGAATGTCTTTGTTCCATCTTTCTTTTGTTCCCCCCTTGAATCCAGAAAAAAGTTCTCCAAGAACTGTTGCTGACATGTAGACAATATCAGCCCTGGAAAGCGCATCGAGGACATCTTTGCTGCCCCGCAGATAATTGCTGCAGGCATTCGTATCGAGGAGTATCTTTTTCATTGCCAGTCGGACTCATCGATTTTGCCAAAGTCTTTTGTTTTACTGGTAAAATCATTTAAATCTTTTTTTGACCAGATGCCTGAAAGTTCAGAGAAGTCATCCCGGTGATCAGGTTTTTTTCCCGGTTTCAGGCCGAGGGCCTGTTTCAGCAGCTGCTGGATCGTCTTGTTAAGGCTGGTCCCCTGCTTTTTGGCCCTTTCCCGGATCCCTGAGTACGCTTTCTACATAAGACTGGCCGATATCCTTGATGCTCAAATCAATATACCCGGTTGTTCCCCTTACTTCCATGAGATGAATGCCGTCCATCATGCCCCAGAGTACCGCGGCGGTTTCGGTTCAAGTACGGCATCATCTCTTTTAACCTGTGATGCCCCCTCGGGCGCCGTGATCATCGGGGGTTATGACGGAATTGTAAGGGACGATTTGAACAGCTCTCCTGCCCCGGGAAG
>CAZHNW010000022.1:19127-43944 GCA_964534225.1 uncultured Leptospirales bacterium
GGTAAACATTTCATGTGTCGGTGGAGATCTTTCGTAGAACCATAAGTGTATTGTTCAATAAAAAAGCCCCGGGAAAGATCCGGGGCTTTTTGGAAAGTGCAGATGCGAATTATTTTAAACTATTTGAAGACAGGTTTATGAATACGGTCGTAAGGCGGGAGATGGCAGCTCCTTGATAGATAAGACTTTTTAACGGAATAGTGATTATTATGAGACCTTTTTTAATTTGTGATAATAAACTTTTCTTCTTCTTCAAAAGGTAAACCGTTTTCTATTTTATATATGAACTCTTTTATTTTGTCGTCGATTTCATCTCTTACCCTGCGTGTTTCTTGGAGCAGTTCTTCTTTCGAGCCCGAAAAAGATGAAGGGTCATCAAATGGCCAGTGAAGTCTTTTTGTAACTCCAGGGAAAACAGGGCATTTTTCAGCAGCCTCTTTACTGCAAACAGTAATGACATAAGAGAACATCATGTTCTGTTTATAAAGGTCGAAAGCGCTTTTCGTTTTATTATTGGAAATATCTATACCCTTTTCTCGCATAACCTCAACTACAATGGGATTTAATTTCCCGGGTTCAAGGCCGGCACTCATAACATCAAATTTATCTTTTGCGTATTCTTTGAAAAACGCCTCAGCCATCTGGCTTCTTGCGGAATTGTGAACACAGAGGAAAAGCACTTTTTGTTTCTTCATTATTTGTTTACTCCTTTTTTGCAAAACATTCAAATTAAATCCAATAAAACATAGAATTATAAATATTTTATAAAGATTAAAAAAACTTTTTTTTAAAGAAAAGGGATACATTTACCAGGCTGATAAGCACCGGCACCTCAACCAGCGGGCCAACAACGGTGGCAAAGGCAATGGGTGATGCAATGCCGAATACTGCAATGGCAACGGCAATTGCCAGCTCAAAATTGTTTCCTGACGCGGTAAAAGCCAGGGTTGCACTTCTCTCATAATCAGCTCCCAGCTTTGAAGCCATAAAAAAGCTTACCAGAAACATGATTATAAAATAAAAGCTCAGGGGGATGGCAATCCACAAAGCATCAAGGGGCCGCGTTATGATCTGATTTCCCTGTGTACTGAACATTACGACAATGGTGAATAGAAGGGCAATAAGAGTCATCGGAGAGATTCTGGGGATGAATACTGTTTCATACCACTCTTTGCCTTTCATGGGAACAAGTACAAGGCGGCTTAAGATACCAGCTCCAAAGGGAATCCCAAGATAGATGATAACGCTGACGAAAATATCAAACATGGTTACATTTACTGCAACACCGGACAGGCCGAAATAAGGAGGCAGTACAGTGACAAAAAACCAGGCATAGATGCTGAAGGTGAGAATCTGAAATATGCTGTTTAAGGCAACAAGGCCAGCCCCGTATTCACTGCTGCCTTCTGCAAGCTGGTTCCATACAAGAACCATGGCAATGCACCGTGCTATTCCAACGAGGATAAGGCCGGTCATGTACTGGCCCCACTGGTGGCCAGGACCGAATATGGCTGGAGCAATGAATCCAAAGAAGAGGATTGACAGAAAGAACATTACCACAGGGCCGACAATCCAGTTTTGAACCAGAGAAAGGCTCATGATTTTTCTGTCTGCAAACACCTCTGGTAAAAGTTCATAGTTTACCTTTGCCAGGGGAGGATACATCATGAGAATGAGTCCTGCGGCAATAAGAAGGTTTGTATGTTTGCCAACAGTAAGGGCTTTGTTAAATGATTCAACCGGCGCCTGAAAGACATAGCCCGTGAGCACTCCCGCGCCCATGGCCAGAAAGATCCATAATGTCAAGTAGCGGTCAAGAAATGATAATTTTTTTGTTAGTGATTTTTTCATTTCAACCTCATTTTTGGTTTATTGTAATGATGTTTATGGAAATTACTTTGCAGAGTGGAGAAGGTAGACTCCTCCTGCTATAACCAGCACCCCGCAGATTTTTTTTACTATAATCGTACCCCTTGAGTTTTCACTCCAGTTGAGGTATTTCTGAAGATATTCCGTGAAGGTTCCGGCAAAAATGATGACCGAACAGTGGCCTGCCGCGTAGGCGATGACAAGTGATACGGCAAAAACAATATTGGTAGAGGCGACACTGAAAGTTACACCAAGCATGGGAGCCATATAGGCAAAAGTGCAGGGCCCCAGGGCGATGCCAAAAACGAGGCCCAGGATAAAAGCCGCAAGCGCCCCCTTTTTTCTCATGCCAGGAGATGCAGAATTCTCAAGAAAGGGAAGGGGTATTATTCCCATAAGATGCAGCCCTATTGTAAAAAATATAACTGCAACGATATAATTTCCATAGGCGCCGATATCGCCCAGCATCCTTCCCAGCAGGCCGGTTATAAGACCGATTACCGCGATGGTTATAAGTATGCCACCTGAAAAAAGTGATGAAAGCCAGAGAGCCCTCTTTGTGGTGATGTCTTTCTGTTCGTCTATAAAGCCGACAATGAGCGGTATGCTGGCCAGGTGGCAGGGACTGAGCAATATGCTGAGTATGCCCCATATAAAAGATGCCAGAACCGCCATACAGGTCGAGTCATGAAGCATTTCTGAAAGGGAAGTAAAAAGCTCAAGGACCATTATTGAACTCCACCTTTTTTTAAAATTTTTTCAACTTTCTCAAAGGGGAAAAATCCTTCATGTCTGAAATATTCTTTGCCTTTTTGATCTAAAAACACCTGAGTGGGGATCGCCCGAATGCCATATTTATGACCATAGGGCCGTCCTTCAGTGGTCCAGACATCATGGAAAATTATTTTCACCTGGCTTCTGTATTTGTTTTTGATTTTTTTCATTACCGGCTGCATCATTTTGCATGGTATGCAATTTACAGAACCTATTTCTACAAAGGTGACCTTATAAGGACCACTATTTTCTGCCTTTGCCGGTTTATTTTGTTCAGCGTGAAGCTCACCATTCTCCGAGCCTTTTTGGCTGCAGCCAATAGAAAACATTATCATAACTGTCAATGCCGTGATTAATACCCCTAAATTTTTCATTTAATTGTTGCTCCTATATTCTATTTTATTATTTCATATTTAAAACTTAATCGAACAGATCCAACATTAACCGCAGGAACAGCCTGTACTTATACCGTCTTTCGTAGAATGGCCTATATTATTTTTTATCGATTCACATACCATTGAGACAGCTTCAGGTATGTCTGATACCTTCCCTTTCTCAAGGCCCATTTCGGTAAGAATATATGATTTTGGACTAACACCTGTTTTTTCCAGAGATTTTTTCGCACAGGCAAGAGGACAGCCATCAATAGTTATATTGACATCGGCCCCTTCGGCGGATTTGACAAAACCGCTTATATTCGCACCAACACCGGCAAGGCAGGTCTTTTGGGCAAAACCTTCTTTCCAAAGCTGCCTTGCGGTCCTGTCGGCTACTTCACCGACATCTGCAGCGCCGGAACAAGTATAGAGCAGTCGTGTGCCATCAGCACAACAATTTTCAGTCATATTGTTTCTCCCGTCAGCTTATGAGTTTTTTTAAATCATCTAACGATGGTATTTTCCCGGCGACTTTAACTTCTCCATCCACTACAAGCGCGGGTGTAGTCATCACACCGAATTCCATAATTTTGTTAATATCACTTACCTTTTCAACAGTGAATTCAATTCCATTTTCTTCAGCAGCTTTTTTTGACAGTTCTTCAAGCTTGTTGCACTTCGGGCAACCTGTTCCAAGAATTTTAATGTTTTTCATTTTTTATCTCCTACTTGTGATTTTTATAATCATTATCCCGTCTTCTGACTTTTTCAGATAATTGGGATTTTTTGCATGTAAAGTTATCTATAAACTGAGCATTGACAGTTTTGGTAAAAGGAGTTGTAACCAGTCTTAAAGCAAAATTTTGTTGTAAAGAACCAAAAGAATCAATGTCAGCTGATGTGAATTTACCGGAATTAATTTTTTTCATAGTCTTTCGCACCTGCGAAGGAAAATATTTTTTGTTGAGAGAAACCTGTATGGTTCTGCCGGTTGAAATTCTATGAATAATAATAGAGTCTCCGGTCAACGTTTTATCTATACAATGTGAATTGAATCTAAAACGGGCTCCTGATAAATACTCAAGAACATCTCCACCACAGGCTGAATTATTAGAGATTATTTTTATGTCTGTTCTGTCTATGATGCCATTAGTTTCAGGGAAAAGTTTATTGAAAGCTACTCTTGCCATCACTGCAGTTTCAACAAGACCGCCACAGAGGTGTCCATGAAACTTAATCAGATCTCTCAAGGTAACTTTTTTGGTTTTTTCGTCATAGCGTCCATATTTATATTCAGTATCCTTTACGTTGAATACCGGACTATTGGAGGCAGTAATGATTTTGTCCTCAATAGACTGGTCTTTTGAACAACCTGAAATAAGTAGAGCAGTTACAAGTAGAAAAATTATTTTCTCTTTCATATCTGATCTCCTAAAATAATGCACCGTAGATTAATCCACTGATGGTGGACATCACTACTACAAGAGCTACATACACAATGGTCTTCTTTGTTCCCATAACACTTCTTATAACCAGCATATTTGGAAGCGATAAGGCTGGTCCAGCGAGAAGCAACGCCAGAGCCGGTCCCTTTCCCATACCAGCCCCAATAAGCCCCTGAAGGATAGGGATTTCAGTCAGAGTTGCAAAGTACATAAAAGCGCCCGCAACTGATGCAAAGAGGTTTGCTCCAAGACTGTTTCCTCCCACTGAATTACTGACCCATTCCGATGGAATAAGTCCTTCGCTACCTGGCCTTCCAAGTAAAAGTCCTGCAATGAGTACTCCAAAAAGGAGAAGCGGCAATATTTGTTTAGCAAACCCCCATGACTGAGAAAACCAGTCTTCCATCTCACCTTTTGAGGTGCTGATAAAATATGAAAAAGAAACGATGGCAACAGAAAAGGGAATCAGAATCTGGTGGCCTTCATGAAAGAACCATGTGGTTATTCCTGTTGGTACTGCTATGAGAATGATTTTCCACCATTTAAAGTTAAACCAGAAAATAAGGGTAACGCCAAGCAGAACAGCGAATATTGAGGTAATAATCCACTTGTAGTTAAAAAGGAAATACCATGCACCAGAAGTTTCATCTGTCTTTCCCCAGTTGGCAAAAACAAGAATTGCCACCATTATAAAGAAATAGGATGCATTCTGCCATAAGGGTCTTGTGACTTCTGCTTCAGGCATCTTCATCATCGATTTCGCTTTTTCGTTTTCTTCGTTACGATAAATGAAGTGCATCATAAGGCCGATTACGATACTGAATACTACAGCACCGATTGCCCTGGCAATTCCCAGTTGAAACCCGAGAACCTTTGCGGTTAAAATAATAGCGAGAACATTTATAGCAGGTCCTGAATAGAGAAATGCCGTTGCAGGTCCCAGGCCGGCACCCATTCTGTATATGCCGGCAAAAAGAGGAAGAACTGTGCATGAGCATACTGCCAGAACCGAACCGGAAACCGATGAGACACCGTAAGCAATAACCTTGTTTGCCGTCGGCCCCAGGTATTTCATGACTGAGCTTTCGCTGATGAATACCGCTATGGCTCCGGCAATAAAAAATGCGGGCACCAGGCACAGGATAACATGTTCCTGAGCATACCATTTTGCCAGTCTGAGCGCTTCCATTATTGAATTATCAAAACGGTGCCATCCTATTGGTAAAAAGAAAAAGACAAGAAATATACCAACAATATAAATCAGTGGTTTCCATTCTGCTTTCCAGTTCATTTGCTGTGCTCCTTTATGTTTATTTGGCAAAATAGCCATAAATAGATAAAAAAATTATTTAATCTTACAGCTTGAAATTATATCAATTTCTTCCTGCACTTTCATTTCCAGGACTTCTTCGACACACCCGATAAAATTGAGGATGCAGGGGCATTTTAAATGATACATAATAGTGGTGCCGTTCCTTTCATCAAAAATGAGTCCTTCATTTTTCAATATACTGAGGTGTTTGGACACTGTTGACTGGTCTGAGCCGATCATTTTTGTGAGTTCTCCCGCACTTCGTTCTTTTTTATTCAATTCTTCTACAATGAAGAGTCTGCTGGGGTGCGCGAGGGCCTTTATAATTTTTGCCCGGGCTTTATACTGTGCATGTGCATTGTCGTCCATGTTTCTTTTCCTTTAATATATTGCCATATGGCAATATATTAAATTTTCGTCAATTGATTTTTTTGTCTTTTCCGGAATTTTGAGAAAATATGAAACTTACAGGTTTTTAAAATGAATAGAGAATGGGTGGCACTGTTTTGTGTACTATTGTGAAAATGTGTGACAAAAAAACGCCCGAGAACAGGCGTTTTTTTGTCACAGCATTCATCATCCATTTTCAGCTGATGAAAAGCATCTCCCAGAATTTCGGCATGGGCCATATTTCGTCATCTACTATCAGTTCGAGAGCGTCAGCATTTTCCCTTATATTTTCCATGAGGGGCTTGATCTTGCTGCAGAAGAAATCCGCACAGGCCTGTTCGTCTTCTATATCGGAACCTTTTTCGTAGAGAGATTTGAGTTCCGTTATACCCACGGTGACTTTGTTGATCAGGGAAGTCACTTTTTTAAGAATCTCCTTCTGGGGGGCAAGCTCTGAATCGCCGAGAATGCCCGATGCAGCAGCGATGGAAGAGGCCATGCTGCCCTGGTATTTTATCCCCGCGGGAATGATCATCGTATCAGCAATGTTAATGAGAGCCTTTGCCTCGATTTCGAGATCAGTGGCATATTTTTCAAGGCGCACATTGTAGCGTGATTTCATCTCAACGGGAGAAAGTACCTCGTATTTTTCAAACATTGAGAGAGATTTATCGGTGATAAGTGCGGGAAGCGCCGCGGGTGTTGTTTTCAGGTTGGGGAGTCCCCTCTTTTCCGCTTCTTTGTGCCATTCTTCAGAATAGTTGTCACCGTTGAAAAGAACAGGCTTGATTACTTTAAGCTCTTCTTTTATAACCTCGAAAAGCGCCTTTTTGACATCGCCGCTTTTGGATTCGATTTTGTCTGCCAGTTCATCAAGGCTTTCGGCAACAATGGTGTTGAGTATTGTTGCGGGAAAGGCAATGGACTGTGAAGAGCCAACAGCGCGGAATTCGAACTTGTTTCCAGTAAAGGCGAAAGGAGAAGTCCTGTTACGGTCAGTGTTATCCTTGTTGTTATTAGTAATTTCTGCGACACCGAGATCAATTATCTCCTCATCAGAGGCCGCGGTAACTGTTCCCTTTTCAATATCCTCCAGTATCTTGTAAAGCTGGTCTCCAAGGAAGATTGAAATGATCGCCGGGGGAGCTTCGTTTGCGCCGAGGCGGTGATCGTTTCCTGATGATCCTACAGAGGCCCTGAGTATATCAGCGTGCTTGTGTACCGCCTTGATGGTGGCAGTAAGAAAAGCGAGAAACTGGATATTCTCATGGGGGGTCGCTCCGGGATTCAGGAGATTGATGCCGTCATCAGTTGAGAGTGACCAGTTGAGGTGTTTACCTGAACCGTTGATTCGGGCAAAGGGCTTCTCATTGAGGAGAAGGGCAAAGTTGTGCCTCTTGGCAACCAGTCGCAGGGTGTCCATTACCAGTTGGTTGTGGTCAACGGCAACGTTTGCTTCTTCATAGACAGGAGCAATCTCGAACTGGCTCGGCGCTACCTCATTGTGGCGTGTTTTTGCCGGGATACCCAGCTTGTAAAGGGCTTCTTCGGCGTCATGCATGTATGACTGGACCCTCTCCTTGATACTGCCAAAGTACTGGTCGTCGAGTTCCTGTCCCTTTGCCGGGGCGGCACCTACAACGGTACGTCCGGCAAGTACAAGGTCCTTGCGTTTAAAATAATAGTCTTTATCGATGAGAAAGTATTCCTGCTCAGGGCCCGCGTTTGAGATGATTTTAGTTGAGGCAGTGTGTCCCAGGAGACCGAGCATTCTCAGGGCGCTTTTATTTACCGCCCTGATTGAACGAAGAAGAGGTGTCTTCTTGTCAAGGGCTTCACCGGTATATGAAATAAAAGCCGTTGGAATACTGAGGGTGGTACCGATACCGTTTTTGCGCAGAAAGGCCGGGCTTGACATATCCCATGCTGTATATCCACGGGCTTCAAAGGTGGCCCTGATACCGCCGCTTGGAAAACTTGACGCGTCAGGTTCGCCCTGAACAAGCTGTTTGCCGGAGAATCTTTCAATTACCTCGCCGCTGTCGGTGGGTTCGATAAAGGCATCATGTTTTTCCGCTGTCGCACCGGTCATGGGCTGAAACCAGTGGGCAAAGTGTGTCGCGCCGCGTTCGATGGCCCATTCTTTCATTGCGTGTGCGACGGCATTTGCCGTATCAATATCAAGGCTTGTGTTCTCGTTTATTGCCGCTTTCAGCCTTTTGTAAATGTCCTTGGGAAGTTTTTCCTTCATGACCTTGTCATTAAAGGTGTCTTCGCCAAAGTACGAAGAAATTGGGGAGTCTACGCCGCGTTCGATTTCAAAAATTCGTTCTGCTGCGATTGTGGGGTTTTTCCTTTTCATGTCATGATCCTCCGTCATATATTTTAATGAGTGTGATTTCTTTTCGATTACCAGGCCCGGGTCTGGTAAATTTTGCATCTGCACTCTCAAATGCGTTAACTAACAGGTACTTATTTTTCCGGATTTTGTCCAGTCATGAAATCAAAATTTGCAGCTATACAGGTTCTTTTTAACAAATTTGTAACAAAGATAAACCTTCTTTATCGCCTGCACTCTGTTAGTTGCTTAAAGTAATGAAGAAAAGGCAGATAATATTACGAACATGTAACATTCCCTTCTGGTTAAAGAAGATGATATATTTTTCTTTTTCGGTGCCGTGTCAATCAATTTTGAAACGATCAACGATTTGTTTAAGCACTTCTGACTGGCTTGAAAGCTCTTCGGCCGCGGCGGCAAGTTCTTCTGAGCCGCTTGCAACAGTCTGGGTTATGTCATTGATCTGGTTGATGGCCCTGATGATCTCATTGCTGGATACGCTCTGTTCTTCCATCATGATTGATATTTCTTCTGACATGCGGCTTACCTGGTCGACATCATCTGATACAGTGCCGCTCATGGTGTCGAGTTCCACTGATGATTTCGCTATACTGTCCATAAGTGAAACTGTCTCTTTGACATTATCGATAATCTGGCGCAGAGATTCCGGTGTCTTTTCACAAAGCTCTGAACCTGCATTGATCTGCTGGTTGCTTTCAACGATATGTTTCTGAATTTCATCCGAGCTTGCTGCGGTCTGTTCTGCCAGCTTGGATATCTCTTCAGCTACAACGGCAAAACCCTTGCCATGTTCACCCGCCCGTGCCGCCTCAATTGAAGCATTCAGTGAGAGAAGGTTAATCTGGTCGGAAATGTCAGATATGATGGTGACAATCTCCGTTATTTTATAGGAGGAACTGTAGATATCCTTCATGCTTGTGACGGTCTGGCCGAGGACCTGCTCTCCCTCAATGGCGTAGTTCTGGGTATCCTCGGCAACACGATTGGCGTTCTGGGCGTTCAGGTTAATTTTTTTGATTGATTCAGCAAGAAATTCCATGGAACTTCTGGTGGTATCGGCCTTTTTCGCCTGTTTTTTCGCATTTTCTGACACTGAATCTATGGTAGCCTTTATCTCCTCCATCGATGAAGACGTCTGTTCTATTGATGCAGCCTGGTCCTGGGCGACATTTGCAAGGTTTACACTGGAACTGGTCATCTCAGTTGACGATGAGGCAACATGGTCAGATGAATCCCGCACGGAAACAATCATTCCCTTCATCTGGCCGAGAAAAGTGTTAAAAAGACCGGCAAGATGACCCGCCTCATCATCAGTGGAAATGTCGATCTCCCGGGTCAGGTCACCCTCTCCCTCGTTGAGGTCTGAAAGGGAAAATGACATCTTATCGAGGGGGGTAAACGCCCTCATGACAAGGAGCCGAATCAGAATAATGGCGGCAATGATGATGATAATGTTGATAATGGCGGTTTTGACAGTAAGCTGGAACATTCGTTTCAGGTAGGCCTTCATGGAGTAGATGATCTCAAAGGCGCCATGGATCTCACCTTCCTTCCAGTTCTCCATTTTGCCGCCAGTGGGGTCTCTTCCGTCTTTGCGGCCCCAGTACTCGTATGATTTTTTCGGGTCCCCGTGACAGAGAAGACATTCACGGGAGAGGCGTACCGCTTTGAAATAGCGCACCACGTTATTGTCAGTATCAGGAAAATAATGTTCGTCTATGTTCTGTGCCTTCATCATTTGAAGGATTTTTTCTTCCAGTTTCGTAGGTTTATTGTCAGGGTTGCGGGGGTTGAACTTGGGGACACGGAACTGGTAGTTGAGTTCCTTTGCCTTTTTTTTCATGGTAATGATAGAAGAAAATACTGGAACAGTGTAGATAAACTTCCCCTTAACATCTCTCTTGAGTTCCTCACGGTCATAGATGCCGCGTTTGAAATTTTCAGACTGGTATTCGCGAATCGCCTCGCCCATCATGGTAATGGCACGGGATTTTTCGATTATACCCTCGCGGCCGATACTGCGGAGTTCGTAGAGGGAAAGTATGTTTGAAACGCTCCAGATGAGTACAACTACGGTAATAACGCCAATGAGCACCTTCTTTCGTATGGTGATATTGTCGTATTTTGTTTTGATCCTTTCCCGCCGCTCCTCAATGTCATGCTCAATTTTTTCGGCGGCTGCTTCGATTTTTTCTTTTTTGTCCCCGATTTTTTTCTCAAGTTTTTCTTCAATGGATGTGGCTTTTTTTGAATCTTTCATATGTCCTTTCCTGCGGGGTGGTATACTATAGACCTGCTGCATAACTGACAGGGAATGATGTATTCGGCGCGGCGAATGTCCTTTTTTCCCGGATTTGCAACAAGTCTTATGGAATGATTATAATGAAATAAGGTGTAAAGGCAATTATTTTTTTGTTACAATAATTAATGGATAATCCTCGGTGATTGGTGTTAAATTTATGTCCTGTAAAAATGCCAGGGCAGGTTAAAAATGATTTGAATCATCACGGGGTTGGGAAACAATGCCCGGAATACGATGAGAAGGAGCTTATGAAAAAAAGTGATA
Source organism: uncultured Leptospirales bacterium (assembly GCA_964534225.1). Classification (GTDB taxonomy): domain Bacteria; phylum Spirochaetota; class UBA4802; order UBA4802; family UBA5550; genus CAZHNW01. The sequence goes on from CAZHNW010000022.1 coordinate 30,220, forward strand.
TCGAAAATATCGCCAGGCAGTACAGCCTTGCCCCCAACAGAAAACTGGGGCAGAATTTCCTGGTGGACGACCAGATGGTGGCAAAGCTTGTACGCCTGGTAGACCCGTCAGGAGATGATATCATCCTGGAAATAGGGCCGGGACTGGGTGCCCTCACGGCAGGGCTTGCCGCAAAAGCGGGGGGGCTTACCGTTGTGGAGATAGATGCGGGTTTTTGCCGGTATCTTAAAGATTCTGTTCAGGGGGAAGTTAAAATAATCCATGGTGATTTCTGTAAACTTCCCCGCGAGGAAATCCCTCAAGGTGTTACCAAGGCTGTCTCCAATCTTCCCTATTACTGTGCCTCGGAAATACTTTTTCGTATCGCCACTGAAATTTTTCCCCCGCATGTTTTTGTCATGATGCAGAAGGAAATGGCTGACCGCCTGAAAGCCTCTCCCGGAACAAAGAGTTACGGCGCCATGACAGTTTCCCTGGGATACTACTACCGTATTGTTGAACCTGTCCCGGTGACCCGGGAGTCTTTTTATCCCCGCCCCGATGTTGCCTCAACCTTTTTGCATCTGCAGCGCCGTGATGAATATCACCTTGGTAAGCGTGACCTTAACATTTTTCATCTCCTGGTGAAATCAGCCTTCTGGGGGCGCCGCAAGACCATTATAAAATCCCTTGCTGATTCTCCCCACATGGACCTGTCCCGCAGCGAAGCGGCCCTTCTGCTTGAGAGGTGCGGCATAGACCATAAGCAGCGGGGCGAAGAACTGCACCTTCATCATTATATTGAAATGGCAAGAAACCTCGGCGCCATGAGGCAGCGAGCCGGCACATGAAAGAAAAATCGATACAGGAAAGAGGCATGATACCCGAAAGACTCGAAAAAATTTTAATGAAAGCACAAAAGCCCTCGCGCTATATCGGGGGAGAACTCAATGCCGTGGTAAAGCCCGGCGCGGGCCTTCGTATCGCCCTTTCTTATCCTGACCTCTACGAGGTGGCCATGAGCAACAATGGTCTCAAGATACTTTATGACCGGGTCAACGAAATGGAAGATATCGCCTGCGAGAGGGTCTTTGCTGTGGCGCCTGAATTCGAAGAACTCCTGCGGGAGAATAAACTTCCCCTCTATACTCTTGAAACCTTTACTCCCCTGCATAAAGTTGATCTCATCGGTTTTAATATTTCTCATGAAATGCTCGCAACGGGTATGCTCCAGGTGCTTGACCTGGGAGGCATACCCCTTTTTAGAAGCAAACGCGGCGAAGGTGATCCCCTCGTGATCGCCGGGGGAGAGGCGGTATCCAACCCCTTTCCCCTGTCTGATTTTGTTGACCTGTTTTTTCTTGGCGACGGCGAGGAGGGCATTGTCGAGATTGCCGCCTGCCTCCGTGATGCGAAATCAAAGGGATTATCCCGGGTAGAGACAATTGCTGAATGTGCCCGTATCATGGGTGTTCTTGATCCTGCTCAGTATCATATCGAATACGGCGACGCGGGGGCGCAGCTTCGTAAAGGGAAGAAGATAAAAAAGCGCGTCTACCGTGACAAAGCCCCGGCTGATCCGGTGCGTCCCCTGGTGCCGTCGATGCGCATTACCCAGGAACGTGCTGTTGTTGAAGTAAACCGGGGGTGTTATAATCTCTGCAAGTTCTGCCACGCCGGTTACTATACTTTGCCGTACCGCCCCTTTGAGATGAATGCCATTGCAGAAAAGACCCTCGCAATTTTAAAAAACACCGGTTACAGCGAACTCACCTTTGCCTCTCTTTCCGTCAGTGATTACCGGGACCTTGTCGGTCTTCTTAATACAATGCTGCCCCGTCTCAATGAAGAGGGGATTTCTATTTCGCTTCCTTCTCTTCGTGTCGATTCAACAACCCTGCAGATCATCGAAATGATTTCTGACGTGCGCAAGTCCTCTCTCACCTTTGCCGTTGAGGCGGCATCGCGCCCCCTGCGTGAGGGGATCAACAAGAAGGTCTACGAAGAAGAACTTCTCGATATCGTTGAGTATGTTTTTTCTCACGGGTGGAAGGTGCTTAAGCTCTACTTTATGATCGGTCTTCCCGGGAGCCGTGAACACGACGAGGCGGCCTCGATCATCGAGCTTCTGAAAAAGATAAGAGAGAAGGGGGGAAGAAAAGGCGACATCAATGTTACCGTTTCACCTTTTATCCCAAAGCCCCATACTCCCTTTGAAAGAGAAGAGCAGCGCGACAGGGAATACCTGCGTGGTGTAGTGGACCGTCTCAAAAAGGAACTTCCCCGATCTATTAAAATCAAGAATCATGATTTGAATCTTTCCCTCCTCGAGGGTGTCTTTGCCCGCGGCGACGCCCGTCTCGGGGAAGTCGTCGCCGGGGCATACCGGCGCGGGTGCCGCCTCGATTCATGGCGGGAATATTTCATGCCCCGCACCTGGTTCGAGGTCCTTGATGAAAAGGCTCCCTGGTGGGATGAGTACCTCAGGGAAAGAAGTGAAGGTACTCTTCCCTGGGAGTGCGTGGAAACGGGATTCGAAAAGCTGAAGGAGGGGTGGCGGCACCGCTGTATCGACCTGGGAAATTTTTCCGGGCCCGCATGGCGGTACCGTGACGAGCTCGATACCGATGCCATAAAAAAGGGACTTGAAAAGTTTACAGGGCGCTACGAGGTTATTTCCCTCCTGAGGATAAATTTTTGTAAAACCGGGCGGGCCCGTTACCTCTCTCATCTCGATTTTCTTGAAGTGGTGCGAAGGGGCCTTCGCATGGCGGGTATTCCAGTTGCCTTCAGTCAGGGTTTCAACAAGAGAGAGCGTATTGCAGCGGGATTTCCCGTGCCCCTCGGTATCGAAAGTGAGTCTGAAATAATAGATGTTGATCTCTATGCACCGGTCGATGACGGGATGCTCGCACGCCTGGAACAGGTTTTTCCCGAGGGCATTTCCGTGACGGGCACTGTAACGCTCGACAGCAAGACTCCCCTGATGAGTGAGATTCGCGGCCTTCGTTACCGTATCGATGGTGAAACTTCCCCGCTTGAGAAACTTGTTTCTCTCTGCATTGACAAACCGTCTTTTATCAAAAAGACAAAAAAAGGTGAACGTGAAATAACCTTTGATGATGCAGTCATGGCATGGGAGCGTGGTGAAGATGCGGCGGGACCGGCCCTTTTCTTTGATATGAAAGCTGATTCGACAGGAACCCTGCGCATAGACCTGTTTCTCAGTGAACTGGCTGAAAAGGGCGGGCTTGCCATGGATGAATTCGGGATTACCAAGGTGGGGCAGTTTATTTTAAAGGATGGCGCCCTGGTGCTGATATAATATGGATGCTTCCGGCAGGCGAGATCACGTGATCTCTCCTGCTGATTTTTCAAGAAGATGATTATGCGGGAGATTGTAATGTCACAGAAAAAAAAGTTTTTGAAAATTTCTCAATTCAATACAAAAAACACACCTCTGTGGACAGGTGATAAAAAGGACATCATTGTTATTGGAAGTGGTATTGGCGGCATGGCATCCGGCGCTCTTTTTGCTCACAAAGGCCACAGGGTAACAGTTCTTGAACAGCATGAAAAACTTATAGGAGGACATGGCAGATGGCTGACATTCCAGGGCCTCAAATTTTCCATGGGACCTCAGTATGTCTGGGACTTCAATGAAGGCGAACTGGGAGACCGTTTTCTTGAATATCTCAATATCAAGAAAACCAATCCCTTTCTGCTTATGACTGAGGATGGTTTTGAAAAAATATTTATTGGTCACCAGTATTTCGATTCAAACAGTTTTTACTGCACCTTTAAGGTTCCTCTTGGCATGGACAGGTTCAGGGACCATCTTGCTGATCTTTTTCCTGAAGAGAAGGGAAATATAAACAGACTCTTTAATGATATGACAGGGATATATAATGCATATAAATCCTTTTTCAGTGACAATATAAATAAAGAAGGCAGGGTCTTTATTGCAACCAGGTTTCTTCTTGCAGGCGAGGCTCCTTTCTCCCTCAAAGCAAAAATGGGTAAGGTGCTTTTTCAATCACTTAAGGACTGGTTCGATTCATACGGAATCAGCAGTATCGTAAGACGCATTATCTACGGTCATGGAGGTATTTTCGCAGAGTCAGAATCTGAGATGTCAGCCCTTGCCTTTATAATCGGAACGGGCAATTATCACAAGGGTGCGCGTTACCCCAAAAAAGGTTTCCATCATCTTTTCGGGTCGATGGCATCGATTATCAAAAAGAACGGGGGATCAGTCCAGACAGGTAAAAAGGTCGTGCGCTTGATTACCGGGGATGACATTGTAAAAAGGGTGGTATGCGAAGACGGTTCGGAATATTCCTGTGACTATATTTTTAGTGATATATCCCCGCGGCGGACGGATGCTTTACTCAATAAAAATCCTGCAAAATTTGAATACACACCTTCTCACTCTATCCCGACAATATGTATTGGTTTTAAAAAAGGATTGAAGGCAATACCGGAGATGAAGGGAAGAAACTACTGGTGGCAGGATGGAAACGAGGTCAATTATCATACTCCTGACGTCACACGGCCTCCATCAATGCTTTTTATAAATTCACCCACAGCAAACGGTTTCACTGCATCAACCGGTAAGGATCTTGATGCACTTGTTCTCTTCTGTCCGGGGAACTACGCTCAGGAGAAGACAATCTATGATGCGGGAGCAGCAGAAGTAAAAAAATTCAAAAAGAAGCTCGCAGGGGATGTCGTCGAAATACTGGACAGAAATGTTTTCCCGGGTATAAAATCAAAGATGGTATTTGCAGAAGTTATTTCATCAATTGATATTGAAAAGGATACAGGCTGTGAAATGGGTAGTGCCTATGGCAGAAGGATGAGCGTAAAAGAGGTTCTCAAGGGAACTGTTGATGATTCGGATTCCCCGGTAAATCTTTATAATGTTTCTTCAACAAAAAATTTCCCTGGAATCGCAGAAGGAATTTTTACTGCAACATTTCTCCTCGAGGAATTGACAGGAGAATGTTTTTAATGACACACTCTTATAAACGGATATCCTGATAAACTCTATGTATCCTTTGTCAGCATTAATAAAGTCCTTAGCCGGGAAGGGTAAGGACTTTATCCTGTTGTTAAGGGGCCCCTCCACATGGTCAGGAGCCGGTTCCTTAACGAACTGATGCTGCAGGAAGATCTGCGCTTCAATCTCCACTACAGGAAAAATAGAACAAAAAAATAAAAATATGAATAATAATCGAATATCTTAATTTTTGGGTTTGACTTTTGCCGTATTCTACTTTTTACTTAAGTAACATAAAATAGACCTGATGTAAGTTTAAAATATGTAAATACTCGACATGTCCATGTTGGGGCTGATACATTAAGTTATGCAGCAGGTCTTGTACAATTATTGGAGGACAGTATGTCTAAATTTTTATTCATGAAGCCCGTTCTTGAGCAGATTGCCGATGGGGCTTTTTTTAAGAAGGCTTTTGCCTGGGTGTTGAGAATTATTGCCGGGCTTATGGCTTTTGGTTCGTTGCTGGGCTGGTTTTACATGTGGTATCTTCTTTTTTCATCTAAATCAGCTAAAATTATAATGGGGGGCGTTGTTATCCAGGTATTGTTTGCTGTGCTGGTATATGTTATTGTCCATACCCTGCTTATCAGGGCCGGCAATATTGATGAGCTCGAGTCTGCCAAAGATTACATGGTTATTCCCATTTCAGGGATATTTTTTAAAATGGTGGGAGAAATATCTGGTTCTGTTGTAGCCTTTTTCGGTGTTATTGGTGGCATTGCATCATGGGTTGGTGCCGGCGCCTTGATGAGAATGGTTCCCGGTATGTCAGCCGGCGGTTCAGGTTTTATCGCAGGATTGACGTCAATCATCACCGGTGTCCTGGGGGGCTTTTTTCTTCTGGTTCTTTTTTACCTTATAGCTGAACAGATTACCGTTCTTGCTGATATCGCGCGAAATACGAAAAAATAAAAATATGTCAGAATACCAAATGCATCCTTCGGATGCATTTGGTATGTTTCGGAACCGCCCGCTCTATTTCAGGATGAAAACAAAAATAAGAAAAACTCTCTTAGTTCTTTTGATTCTCTCTGTAGCAGCAGCCGGTTCAGGTCAGTATGGGAAAACTTCCCTTTATAAAAAAATAGAAAAGCAGCTGGCGCACCGGTCAATAAGGCCCCGCGATGTGACCTGTATTTCGTCGTCATTAAGAAATGACGCAGCTCTTGAAAAAAAATGTAAAAACGCCGTAGTGGTCCGTTTCTTTGATGTGAGAAAGAGTGATATCAAAAGGGTCGTGTTTCAGCAAAAGAAATGGACAATCTCCCGCAACGAGTTTACCGCCTTTATCGACTACCGCTATATCTTTGCGAAACTGCTGGTCCACAACAGCAAAAAGGATCAGTACCATGTTGCAGGGGCTGTCTTTACGCAGAGAAACCGTTTTCTCGGGTTGCTCTGGGGAAAGGTTGTATGTAAAAGTATTGGCCCTGTTTTTGAAATCAAGAAAGAACATATTAACAGGGTATGTGACTAAGCAGTCAGGCGAGGTCACGTGACCTCGCCTGACTGCTTAGTCCCTTTTTATCTCTTCAGTTACTTCGAAATATTTTTCTCCCTTTTTTATTCTCACCATCACTGTATGGGGGTCATGGGTAAAAAAGAGCCACCATGATTCTTCAGCAGCCTGGTTCAGTATACGTGTTTTTTCTTCAAGGGTTCCGCTGGCGTTAAGGTCATAGCCCATGATCCAGGGAAGTTTGAGATGTGATCGCAGGGGAACAAGGTCGCCACAGAAAAGAAGGGTCTCTCCTTCGTTTTCAATTTTGATCAACTGCTGTCCCGGAGTGTGCCCGTTGACAATAAGAATGGAAACACCTTCTATGATTTTTCCGCTGTCAGGGAGAAGTTCTAAAACACCCCTTTCCATGAGGGGATGAAAATTTTCTTTCAGGTAACTGGCCCTGTCGCGGGGACCGGGATTCATTGCGGTTTTCCAGTTCTTTTCAGAAATAAAATAGCGGGCATGGGGAAAGGCGGGAACAATATTGCCCTTATCGTCAATTTCCGTGTTTCCCCCGCAATGGTCGAAGTGGAGATGACTGTTTGTCACATGGGTAATGTCTTCGGGAGAATACCCTGCTTCGGCAAGTTTCTCTTTCAGGGGATGATCGGGCTGTACGACATTGTACATTGATCGTGTTTTCTCGGAAATTTTCGGCCCCATGCCTGTTTCGATAAGAATGCGGTTAGTTCCGTCATCAAGAAGAAGACATCTGAGAGCAAGATCAATGCGATTGAGCTCATCGGGAGGATTCTCTTTTTCCCATAGAACACGGGGGACCGATCCCATCATGGCACCACCATCAAGACGAAAATCTCCGCTCTCGATGGGGATTATCTTCCATTTTCCAATATGTTCCATGATAGACCTCTCAGGAGTAAAAGATGGTTTTAGACATCTGGCAACAGGCGCGGGCTTCTGTCAAGAAAAGAGTATACACCAAAAGGGCATTAAAAAACCGTTCACAACAGGTTTGTGAACGGTTTTTTAATATAACTGTTAATGATTTTTAGTCGTATGTTTCTGACCCGAGGAATGTTACAGGAGGTTCTCCCATAAGCCACCTGAGGGTATTTTTCAGTTTCATGAGCTGAACAAAAAGGTCGTGCTCAGGCTGTTCATCCGGGGCATGCATGGGACTTTTCCAGTAGAAAGAGAGCCATTCCTGGTTGCCCCAGAGTTTTGCCCTCTGCGAGAGGTCAAGAAAGAGTGCGAGGTCAAGAACAACGGGGGCGGCGAGAATCGAGTCACGGCAGAGGAAGTCAACCTTGATCTGCATGGGATATCCCAGCCAGCCGACGATATCTATGTTGTCCCATCCTTCCTTGTTGTCACCGCGGGGAGGATAATAGTTGATGCGAACTTTGTGGTAGTAATCGCTGTAGAGATCGGGGTAGAGGTCAGGTTCCAGGATTTGGTCAAGAACAGAAAGCTTGCTGACTTCCTTGGTCTTGAATGATTCGGGATCGTCGAGAACTTCGCCGTCACGATTGCCGAGAATGTTGGTTGAAAACCAGCCTGATACTCCAAGCATTCGTGCCTTGAAACCGGGGGCAAGAATGGTTTTCATCAGGGTCTGTCCGGTTTTAAAATCTTTTCCGCCCATGGGAACCTTGTTCTTTTCTGCAAGTTCCCAGAGTGCGGGGATGTCGTTGCAGAGGTTTGGGGCACCGTTGGCATAGGGTATACCCATGGAAATGGCGGCGTAGGCGTAAATCATGCTGGGAGCGATTTTTTCATGATTGTCCTTAAGGGCTTTCTCGAAATTTTCCAGAGTATCATGAACGCCGGGAATTACTTCCTGGAATATCTCTGTACTTCCACACCATACCATGACAAGGCGTGAGACATTTTTTTCTTTTTTGAAATTATTGATGTCTTCCTGTACCTGTTCAACCAGTTCCTGGTGGTTGGCTCCTTTTTTAACCCATGAACCGTCAAGTTTCTTGACGTAGTCTTTGTTGAAGACAGCCTTCCATGGTTTGATTGATTCAAGCTCTTCACGAATGGGTTCAACATCTTCCCGTTTCAGTACAGCGGCATTGAGAATGGCTTCAAATACATTATCTTCGAAAATATCCCATCCACCGAATTCAATATCGCCGAGGTCGGCGAGGGGTACGAAGTCTTTGATGCTGACATCTCTGGCATCGTCACCTTTTCCAACCCTGAGTTTTCCCATCTGTGTCAGAGAACCGATGGGCTTGTTAACTCCTTTTCGCACTGCACAAACACCTGCGATAAAAGTGGTGCTTACAGCGCCAAGACCTGGTATAAGAATTCCCAGTTTTCCGTCTGGTTTTGCGATTTCACTGTTTTTGCGAACCAATGCCTTCTCCTTATGATTATAATCTCGCTTGATATTCTTAAGTTATTAGCTTAAGGTATGATTAGCTTTTCTGGAAAAAAATAAATCGACAGAGGATCAATTTATTAACAACATGTAGTTTCAATTAAGCTGTAATATTAGTCAAGTAATTTTAGAAAGATTATTTGTCACTAAGATTTTCGCTCTTGTTGATTTTTCTTGCAGATGGTCAATGTTTTCAATCCTGGTTGTCTGGGAGAAAAAGTATTCGGGTGAAGAAAAAAGAGCCGATACATAAAGAGAGGGATTGTCCGTCAATGGGCAGATATCCGTATTTGAATTTAATTTCATTACAGGTAAAGGGATACAGGTAGATAAATGGCAATCGGGAAAGCTGAAAAAGCGGCATATAATGATGAAATAAAAGATATAAAAAAGGAAGTAGAGGCTACCACTAAAAAGATTAATGAGGCGATGGTCAAAAAACGAAAGTCTTCACGCCTTGAACCCTATTATAATCTTGAAGCGGCAACTTATCACCTCTATAATATGCGGCTTTTTTTCAAGATGAGCGACCTTTCTCTTGACATGCTGGGCATAAAAAATGAAACATTTTTGAATAATGCGCGAAAAGAGTTTTATAAAATTTTACAAATGCTTGAAGAAACAGTAGGTGATGATATTGATCGTTCCCTGAAAGAGAATGACGAATATATTCAGAAAATAGAAAAATTTGATCCTGCCCAGACCCTTGCACTGATGGACCGCATTCATGGTATTTTTCAAACCTTGAAGTCCAAGGTGGGGGAGGGGTCTAAGTGGAAGTGGTCTTTTGTGGAACTTCAGGCACGGGTGGCGGTTATTACGAAAAATATTACCAATTTTTCTGATGTTGCCAAATATCGAGATCCCCGTACTGAATTCTACCGGGAAAGATTGAATCTGATGCAGCTTTGCAAGGAATCTCTCGCCGAATCGGCAAAACAGTACCGTACGAAATATGAACTATCCGGCAGGGCCCGTGATGATATGAAAAAATCAATCGAACTTCTTTCTGCCCTGAGAAAGATACATGTTCTTTTTGGCGAAGATGGTGAAGCCACAAAGCTGAAAAACACTATAGATGCCGCAAAACAGACCCTTGAAGCCGAAGATAAGGCCAAAGACAGCAAGAAAGTGAAAAAAAAGTAAATCCCTGACATTTTTTCCGCCTTTGACTCTTGACTTGCAGTTTTTTCTTCAGTATATTATTAGCACTCCATCTAAATGAGTGCTAACTGTGAGTTTGGATAATGCCAGAAAAAAATATATCTGATAGAATACTTGATGAGCGCGAAGCAGCCATTTTAAGGGCCCTTGTATATGAATATATACTCACGGGGAAACCTGTGGGGTCACGTTCATTTGTCCAGAAATATAATTTTTCAATCTCACCCGCTACTATGCGGAATATAATGTCTGATCTCGAAAATCTTGGTTATCTTCAACAGCCCCATACGTCAGCGGGGCGGATTCCCACAGACAGGGGATACAGGTATTATGTTGATTCTCTTCTTGAAAATTACAGTTATGCTTTTAACGAAGATATCAAGATAAAAGAAGATACCATTTCCCGGGAGTTGAGGCTTGATAAAATTTTTGAGTCAATAACAAAAATGCTTTCCCAGGCATCGAGTTATTCCGGGGTAATGCTTACGCCGCGTCCTGATTTTGCCGTGGTGAAACGCATTGAACTGATACCCCTGGATAATAATGAAATTCTTTTGATTCTTATCGCCCGCACTGGCATGGTTTTGACAAAGAAAGTTTTTGTGTCAGTAAGTCTTACGCCTGATTCTCTTTATGAGTATTCACGTTATCTGACCGGCGAACTCTGCGGATACTCTATTCTCGAGATCAGGGATAAAATTTTTGAGTACCTGCGAAATAATCCGGTGCAGGGTTTCAATAAGGACATGGCCCTTGATATTGCAGAGCTTGGCCTGGGCTACGAGGAGGAGTCTGAACTTCATATAGACGGTATCGAGAATCTTTTGAAGATTCCTGAAATGGTTGAAGAGGAACGTCTCAACAGCCTCCTCCATATTATAGAGGAAAAGAATATTCTTCGTTCCATTCTTGAAGAAGCCCTGGCCAAAGATGGTATAAGGACTTTTATCGGCAAGGAGATCGACAGTATGAAGGTAACAGGCTGCAGTATTGTCAGTACTTCATACAAAATCGGAAATAAAAAGGTCGGTGTCGTCGGTGTTATCGGCCCCACCAGGATGGATTATGAAAAAGTTGTTCCCCTCGTTGATTATACGGGGCGGATTGTTTCTGAATTATTGACCAAGATGTCACGATAGTATTTACTCAGAATTTGATGAGCAAACGGAGAAGGATTTAATGGTAAAAAACAGTAAAAAAACAGAAGGTGAAACTGCAAAGAAGGATGTAAAAGCAGAAGAGGATGTTTCTCTCAAGAGGGACGCTCCTGGTGCCGTGTCTGAGAAATCCGAAAAGAAAGCAAATGCCAGTGGGAGTGAAGAGGAACGAAGAAAGTCTGAAAGGAGAAAAAAGGAAAGGCGCACCGAGGACCGCAGGCAGGATGAGAGTCCTGTTGAAGACCCCCGCCTCGGGGAACTGCGGGAAAAAGTGGCAGAAAAAGAGGAAGATATCCTCAAGCTGCGCGGTGAGGCTGATTCCTTGAAGGATCTTTTACAGAGGCGCCAGGCGGATTTTGAGAATTACAAGAAAAGAAACGCCAGGTTGATGGAAGACAGTAAAAAATTTGCCATCAGGGATTTCGCCTCTGACATCATACTGATTAATGATGACCTGTTAAGGGCGATAGAGGCGTCTTCATCTGTCAGTGGTGACGAGGAGTCTCTTGAAACATCTTACCGTTCATTTGTTGATGGTGTTTCGATGATATCAAAGCGAATCGAAGAGACCCTGAGAAATTACGGCATTGAGGAGATTGAAGCGGAGGGACAGCCCTTTAATCCAAATTTTCATGAAGCAGTTGAAATCGAAATGAGTGACAGCATCGAGACTGATACGGTCACCCATGTTCACCAGAAAGGTTTTCGTATTGATGAAATGGTGGTGAGAAGTTCAAAGGTCAAGGTAGCGAAACCAATGCCCAGGCAGGATCAGGCGCAATCAGAGGAGAAAAAATCTGAGCAGCCTGATAAGTGAAACTGGCCGGCCTGCGGAGAGGAGACCGGTTTCGATAAAAGTATATTAAGTAAAAAATAATTTAATAATAAAAACAATAAAAGGAGATTTCTAATGAGCAAGATAATTGGAATAGATCTCGGTACCACAAATTCCTGTGTTGCTGTCATGACAGGCGGTGAGCCGACTGTTATCCAGAATGCTGAGGGACAGCGAACAACCCCTTCTATCGTTGCTTTCAATGACAAGGGTGAACGTCTTGTGGGACAACCTGCTAAAAACCAGATTATTACAAACCCTGAAAATACCATTCGTTCCATAAAGAGGTTCATGGGGCTTAATTTTGGTGAGGGAGACCTGACTCATGAGAAAAAAATGGTTCCCTATACTGTTGACAAGGACAGCAACAACAACGTTGTCGTTAAGACTGTAGCGGGTGAGTTTACACCGCAGCAGATTTCGGCACGAATTCTTCAGAAAATGAAACAGACTGCTGAGGATTTCCTCGGCGAAACCATCACCAAAGCAGTTATTACTGTACCGGCTTACTTTAACGACTCACAGCGCCAGGCAACAAAGGATGCGGGAAAGATTGCCGGCCTTGAAGTCGAGCGAATCATCAATGAGCCGACGGCTGCGGCCCTTGCATACGGCCTTGACAAGAACAAGGAAAACGAAAAAATTGCAGTCTATGATCTTGGCGGGGGTACCTTTGATGTCTCAATTCTCGAGCTGGGAGATGGTGTATTCGAGGTAAAATCAACTAATGGTAATACCCATCTTGGTGGTGATGATTTCGATCAGCGAATCATGGACTGGCTTATCGATGAGTTCAAGAAACAGACCGGTATCGATGTTTCAGCGGACAAGATGGCCCTTCAGCGCCTGAAAGAAGCAGCTGAAAAGGCAAAGATTGAGCTTTCAAGCAAGATGCAGACAGAGATTAATATTCCTTTTCTGACAGCAGACCAGTCAGGACCGAAGCACCTGGTGGTTACCCTTGCCCGTTCAAAATTTGAGCAGCTTATAGAAGACCTTGTTGATGCAACCCGTGTTCCCTGTCTCAATGCTCTTGAAGACGCGGGTATGACTCCCGGTGATATTGACGAAGTTATCCTGGTGGGGGGGTCAACACGTATCCCCGCGGTTCAGGAACTGGTAAAGCGCGTATTCGGAAAGGATCCCCACAAGGGTGTCAATCCTGATGAGGTCGTTGCCATAGGTGCAGCCATCCAGGGTGGGGTTCTCGCCGGGGATGTCAATGATGTTCTCCTTCTTGATGTTACACCCCTTTCTCTCGGTATCGAAACACTTGGTGGTGTAATGACCAAGCTTATCGAGAGGAATACGACGATCCCGACGCGGAAGAGCCAGATTTTTTCTACTGCCGCTGATAACCAGCCGGCTGTTTCGATCCATGTTCTGCAGGGAGAAAGAGAACTGGCTTCCCAGAACCGGACCCTGGGGCGTTTCGATCTTACAGATATTCCACCCGCACCGCGCGGTGTTCCCCAGATCGAGGTTGCCTTTGATATCGACGCAAATGGTATCGTACACGTTTCCGCCAAAGACCTGGGAACGGGCAAAGAGCAGAAGATTACCATTGAGTCTTCAAGCGGCCTTTCAGAAACAGAAATCGATCAGATGGTAAAGGATGCGGAAAGTCACTCTGAAGAGGACAAGAAGGCCCGTGAAGCAATAGAAATCAAG